>JAHDWG010000004.1:4875-36846 GCA_023384495.1 Caldilineaceae bacterium | reverse complement strand
TGGGCCTTTGCCGAACGCGCGCCGACAACCACGCTTGTACTCTTTCTGATCTTGTTGGGCATTGCCGGCTTTAGCGCCGGAGCCTGCACGCCAGGCTGGCTCGACATGATCGCCAAGGTGATCCCAGTGCAGCGGCGCGGCATTTGGTCGGGCGTCAGCAACAGCCTGGGCGCCTTTAGCGCCGTGGCCGGCGCGCTGCTTGTGGGCTATATTCTGGAAACGGTGGCCTACCCGCAGAACTTTGCCTATGTCTTCTTTCTGGCCTTTGCGGCGTGGATTGTCTCGTATGTGGGGCTGGCGCTCAACCGTGAGCCGCCCAGCCCCGTGGTCAAAGAGCGCATTTCATTCGTCCGCTATCTGCGCCAATTGCCGTCTATCTTGCGCCGCGACGCCAACTATTCGCGTTTTCTCATTAGCCGTTCGACCATGCAGTTGGGGGCCATGGCAACCGGCTTTTTTGTTGTGTACGGCCAGGAGCGGTTTCAATTGACCGGCTCGGACATTGGTCTCTTTACCGCGGTGTTGGTGGGCAGCCAGGCCGTGATGAACCTGGTGTGGGGCATGGTGGCCGACCGTCACGGCCACAAGGTAGTGTTGGCCAGCGCCCCGTTTGTCATGGCGCTGGCGGTGGCGAGCGCCTGGTTGGCGCCATCGGCCGCCCTGCTGACCACAACCTTTGTCTTGCTGGGCGCATATCTGGCCGCCGACAGCGTTTCGTCGTTCAACATCATCATCGAGTTTTGCCAGCCCGAAGACCGACCCACCTATATCGGCCTGACCAACACGCTATTGGCGCCCCTCCTCGGCCTGGGGCCGATTTTCGGTGGCTGGCTGGCGACTGCCGCAGGCTATGGGGGACTCTTCTTGGCGGCGCTGGCGGTTGCGCTGGTCGGCGGGCTGATGATGTCGCTTTGGGTGCGCGAGCCGCGTCGGGTGGCAAGGGAGACCGGGAAACAGGCGGGCGCGCCGCCTGTTTCCCGGGAGCACTAGTTACACATACTGGGCAAACCAATCCAGCGTGTCTTGCCAGGCCTGGAGCGCCTGCTCTTCGTTGTAGCGTTCGCCGGTGTCGTTGTGAAAGGCGTGGTTGACGCCGGGGTAAATCTTGATCTCGTAGGTCGCGCCTGCGGCGTCCAGCGCCTCGCGCAGCGGCTCAATGCCGGCGTTGATGCGTTCGTCCTCTTCGGCATAGACACCCAAGACGGCCGCGGTAATGTTCGGAACCTTTTCCAGATCGGGGGCCGGGCCGTAATAGGGCGCAGCCGCCTTGATCGCGGTCAGCTCCGTGACGGTCGCCCAGGTGACGCCGCCGCCAAAACAATAGCCAGTCATGGCGACGCGCTCGCCGTCCACATTGGGCAGACTCTGCGCATAGTCGAGCCCGGCAGCAAAATCACTGACATGACGGTCGATGCCTGGGCCGGTGAGCAGACCGGGGCGCTGGTCGTTGTCGATGACATCGGTGCCGCCGTCGCGCCAGAGGAGATCAATCGCCAGCGCCACATAGCCTTCTTTCGCAAAGCGGCGCGCCACATCCTTGATGTGGGGCGTCAGCCCCCGGTTCTCGTGGCAGACCAGCACCACCGGGTAGACCCCCTCGGCGGCGGGCTGGGCCAGGTACGCGCCCACCTCGTCACCGTTGTTGTCAAAGGTGACCATTTCGGAAATCACCGCCGGATCGCCCTCGGGCACCGAGAGGGGGCTTTGTGCGCCCGGCACGGCGCCGCTTGCCTCTTCCATTGCGGCGGCCGGCGTGGGGGTTTCGGGTTCGGGCATGGCCGCGCCGGGGGGCGGCAGTTCAATCGGTTGGCAGCCGACCGCCAGCATCGCCGTGGAGGCTGCGGCCATGCTGCCGGTGATAAAGGCCACGCGGCGAATGAACGAACGGCGGCTTAGCAGACCTTCGCGATAGTCGTCGTAGAACTCGTCGATGAGATACTTCTCAAATTTGTTCAACTGCGCCATAGTGTTCTCCCTTGTACGAACGATGTTTGGTTGTTTCCCACGCTATACTCAGCTCTGTTTGAAAACCGAAGTTACTTGAAGGAGTAAGCATCTTCACAAAGTCTGGTTTTCAAAGCAACGGCAGTATCGTTGGTGGGGAACCCGGCTTACAGATACGGATCGTTTGACGGATGGATGAGTGAAAACAAGAGGATGGCCGGCTTACGATTTGACAAGGATAATGTCCATCAACTATGATTCGGCTATTATTTCGATACAGAACTATTTTGTACCGAATTATTTTATATAGAAATGTTTTTTCGCCAATTTATCTGTAAAGAAATGTCCACTTTGCCCGTGATCGACCCGACCCCCCCCGACGCCCTTTCCGCCGCAGCGCTCGTCGAGGCTGTCGATGCCCCGACGGGCGATGCAGCCGGCGAGGCAATCCACCAGTTTCTGTTGCTCTATCGCTATTTGCGCCAATACGCCCGCCAGATCGACGAGCGCGGCATTCGTCCGCGCGAGTTTTCGGTGCTGCGCTTCCTGCACGAGACGGGCGCGGCCACGGTGGGGCAGGTGCAGGACTATCTCTATTGCAGCGCCAGCGTCGCCTCGACCGTCATTTCGGGGCTGGAGGAGAAGGGGTTGGTGACGCGCACGCGCTCCCCCGAAGACAACCGCGTGGTGATCGTCACGCTCACCGCCGAAGGGGGCGACGCCGCGGCCAACACACCGCTGGGCGGCATTGTCCTGTTGCGCCGCCGGCTGCGCGCGCTGCCGCCCGAACGGCTGGCGGTCATCAACCGGGCGTTGGCCGATCTGCTTGCCCTCATGGAGGTCACAGAAAGCGAATGAACTCATTACGTCGCATTGTCCGTTTTTTGGAGCCTTACCGGTGGACCATAATCATCGGATTGCTGCTGGTGGTGTTGCCGGTGGCGATGGAGTTGCTGGTGCCGCGCCTGCTCCAGATCATCATCGATGACGGCATCCGCGCCGGCGATATGAGCGCCATCTGGTTTGGCGCGTTGATCATGCTGGCGTCGGCGTTGGCCGGGGCGGTGGCGACGCTGGGGCAAGGTTTCTACCGCGCCCGGCTGTCGCAAGGGCTGGCCTTTGATATGCGCAACGAGCTCTTCACCCACATCCAGCAATTTTCGTTCGTCAACCTGGATCGAATGCAGACCGGCCAGTTGATGACGCGCGTCTCCAGCGACGTGGACATGGTGCGCATGTTCGCAAGCGCCGGCCTGGCGCTGCTGCTGCGTGCGTTGCTCATGGTTGTCGGCAGCGTGATGATGATGTTCGTCACCGACTGGCGACTTTCGTTGGTGGTGCTGGCGTTGTTGGCCGTGGCGGGTCTTTTTATCCGCGGCATCATGCGGCTGGCGCAGCCGATCTTTATGGTCGTCCAGCAGAAATTGGCCACGCTCAACACCGTGGTGCAAGAGAACCTGGCCGGCGCGCAAGTGGTCAAGGCCTATGTGCGCGAACGCTTTGCGGTGGATCAGTTTGAAGACGCCAGCGATGACTATATGGAGCAGAACATCAAGGCGGGGCGGCTATTGGCGTTGGCCTCACCCATGCTCACCTTTCTCACCAATTTGGGCATCTTTGCCATCCTCTGGTGGGGTGGGATGGACGCCATCGGTGGGCGACTGAGCGTGGGTGAACTGGTCGCCTTCACCAACTATCTGTTGATTGGCATGGCCCCGCTGCTGTTGCTCAGCAACATGCTGACCATGGTCTCGCGGGCGGAGGTTTCGGCTGAGCGCGTCCTCGAAGTGCTGGACACAGAACCGGCCGTGCAGTCCATTGCGGCGCCGTATATCCCCGACCAAGTGCAAGGACGAGTGGTCTTTGAGCGGGTCTCCTTTCACTATCAACCCGACGATTCCCCCGGCGCCGAGTCGGCCACGCCTGCGCCTTATCACGTCAACGGCGCAGCTGTAAATGGCGTGCCCATCAATGGCGCCGCCCAGCGGAATGGCGCCGGGCCGAACGGCGCCGAGCAAGTGCTAATCGATGTGAGCTTTGCGGTGGAGCCAGGGCAGCGGGTGGCGCTGCTGGGGGCAACCGGTTCGGGGAAAAGCACGTTGGTCAACCTCATCCCCCGCTTTTATGATGTGACCGGCGGGCGGATCTGCATCGATGGGGTGGACATCCGAGAGTGGGAGGTGGGCGCGCTGCGGAGGCGGATCGGCGTCGTGCTCCAGCAGAACACGCTCTTTAGCGGCGCCGTGCGCGAGAACATTGCCTATGGCCGCCCCGACGCCACCCTCGATGAGGTGGTGGCCGCCGCCCAGGCCGCCCAGGCGCATGACTTTATCAGCGCCATGCCCGACGGCTATGAGAGCCGCGTCGAAGAGCGGGGGATGAACCTATCGGGTGGCCAAAAACAGCGGATCGCAATTGCCCGCGCCCTGCTCATCGCACCCACCATCCTCATTATGGACGACAGCACCAGCGCGCTGGACATGGAGACGGAGTTCCGGCTGCAACAGGCATTGGACGATCTCATGGCCCGCTGCACAACCTTTATTGTGGCGCAGCGCATCAACAGCGTGCTCAACGCCGACCAGATTCTGGTGCTCGATCGTGGGCAGATCGCGGCCCGCGGTTCGCATCCAGAGCTGATGGCGACCAGCCCGATCTACCAGGAGATCTATCACTCTCAGTTGGGCAATGAATCGCCCGTTTCTCCATAAATCGTGCTCCACTTGAAAGCAAGCGAGATCCGTGGACATTTTTGGAGAGTGACGGAGATTTTTATGACAAAGGAACGACCATGAGCAATTCGCAGACAGCGCCCCGGCCCGTTGTTCGGCTGGGCTTTGGCGGGGGCGGGCCGCTGACCGGGGAAAGCGCCACCCAGACGCGCTCGACCATCAGGCGGCTCTTGGGCTATCTACAACCCTATCGCGTTCGGCTGGCCGGGGTGGCTGTGCTGGTGGTGATCAGCACGCTCTTGGGGCTGTGGGGCCCGATCTTGTTGGGCCGCGCCATTGACGATTATGTGATCCCCCGCGATGCCGAGGGGCTTGGGCAACTGCTGACCGTCCTCTTGTTGGTCTACCTGGGCGCGGGCGTCACCAGCGTGATCCAAGGGCTGCTCATGGTCGGGTTGGGGCAGCGGCTGGTGGCCGATGTGCGCACGACGCTCTTCCGCCACATCCAGACCCTCTCTATGAGCTACCACGACCGGCACCGGGTGGGCGACCTCATGAGCCGCGTCTCCAATGACACTGAAGCGCTCAACAGCGCGCTCTCCAACGGGCTGATCGAGTTCACCAGCAACATCCTCATGTTTGGCGGCATTGTGATCGCGATGTTCTTCTTGAACTGGCAACTGGCCTTGGGCGCCATGCTCATCCTGCCCATCATGCTCTGGATTACCGGTGAGGTGACCAAGCGGAGCCGCCAGTCGTTCCGCAATGTGCAGCGCAACCTGGGCGCGCTCAACAGTGTGATGGAAGAAAACATTGCTGGGCTACGGGTGGTGAAGGCCTTTGCGCGCGAGGCCGACACGGTTGCCAAGTTTCGCGTGGCCAACACCGCCAGCCGCGACGCCGGCATCAAGGCCGACATTATTATTGCGGCGCTCGGCCCCATGTTCACCACCATGAGCACGATCACGATTGCCGCCACCGCGCTGCTGGGCGGCTGGCTAGCGCTGCGCGGGATTGTCGCCGTGGGTGTGATCGCCACCTTTGTCATCTACATTATGAATTTTTTCCGCCCCATGCGCGCCATCGCCATGCTCTACAACCAGCTTCAGTCGGCTATGGCGGGCGCCGAGCGCATCTTTGAGGTGTTGGATGAACAGCCCACAGTGCAGGATGCGCCCAACGCTCAGCCTTTGGTCAACATCGCCGGCGCGGTCAAGTTCGACCAGGTGAGCTTTGCCTATGAGCCTGGCAAACCGGTGTTGGTCGATGTCTCGCTGGAGGCGCGGCCCGGCGAGACCATCGCCCTGGTCGGCCCCACGGGCGCCGGCAAAACGACGGTCATCAGCCTGCTCAGCCGCTTCTATGATGTGACCGAAGGCGCCATCACCGTGGATGGCCACGACATCCGCACGATCCAACAGGCGTCGCTGCGCCAGCAACTGGGCATCGTGTTGCAAGACACCTTCCTCTTTTCGGGCACAGTGATGGAGAATATCCGCTATGGCCGTCTCAACGCCACCGACGCCGAGGTCATCGAGGCCGCCAAGCTCGCCAATGCCGACCGCTTTATCCGCCTGTTGCCACAAGGGTATCAGACGCACGTCTCGGAGCAAGGGCACAACTTCAGCCAGGGGCAACGCCAGTTGCTCGCCATTGCCCGCGCCATCCTCGCCGACCCCCGCATCCTGATCTTAGACGAGGCGACGAGCAGTGTGGACACCCGCACCGAAATCCAGATTCAAGAGGCGCTGTTGCGGCTGCTGGAAGGGCGCACCGCCTTTGTCATCGCCCACCGCCTCAGCACCATCCGCAAGGCTGACCAGGTGCTGGTGGTCAACGACCATCGCATTATCGAGCGGGGAACGCACGAATCGTTGTTGGCGCAGGGCGGCTTTTATCATGACCTCTATATGAGTCAATACCGCCGCATGGAGGCGTTGACTGCCGCGCCGGCGTAATGCCCGTTGCGGTTGTAAAGGTCATGGATTTGAACCACAACTGTATGACCCTTCAGAGCACACCTGGCATCATTGAGGAGACCCGAATGCCGTCACAGCCCCTAGAACTGCGCCACCGCCAGGTCGGCCCCTGGCCAATGAACACCTATGCGCTGGTCTGCCCCACCACCGGCCAGAGCGTGCTCTTTGACCCGGGCGCCGACCCCGACGCGCTGCAAGCCCTGTTGAGCGGAAGCCGACCCGTCGCCATCCTCTTGACCCACACCCACCCCGACCATGTGGGCGCGCTGGATGAGATGCGCCAACGGCTGGCCGTCCCTGTGATGGCGCATGCCAACGCAATCGAGAAACGTTTTGCCATCGACCGCACACTGGCCGACGGCGACACGGTGGCGGTGGGCGACCAGACGCTGCGGGTGTGCTATGCGCCGGGCCACATCGACGACCAGATCTGCTTTGCGCTTGAGCGCGATCATCGTGTGGTGGTGGGGGACACAATCTTTGCCGGCGGGCCGGGCAAAACGTGGTCAACCGACGGCTTTCGCACCACGCTGGAAACCTTGCGCGCTGTGGTCTTGCCCTGGCCCGACGAGACGGTCTGTTACCCGGGTCATGGCCCGCACTTTCGGCTGGGCGACATCCGCCCGGCAGTCGAAGCTTTCGTCGCCAAGGATCACGGCGATTTCTTCGGCGACGCCGAGTGGGGCATGTAGGAGGTTTGTGCTTTTAACGCAAAGGCGCAAAGAGGCAGAGACGCAAAGCAGGGGCTCGACCAACCGATTGGCGTCTTTGCCCGTCTACTTCCTGGAAGCTCTTAAGCTTCCAGGAAGGTTTGCGCCAACTCGATTTGGCATTATCGATTAGAAGCCGCGCAGGCGCCGCGTCCAGTGGGCGAGCGCCTCCATCAGTTGGGCGATCCGCTCGCGCACGGTGGGGTCGATGAGGTTGCCGTCGGCGTCAAAGGCGCTGCGGACGCCGATGAAGTAGACCTGGGGCGTATTGAGCACATGCATGTTGTTGTGTGGGGCGATGTCGCGCAGATGCATTTGGGCGCGCGCCGTGCCGAGGCGCCCGCCGCCGCCCATGATCGCCAGCGGCTTGTCGTTGAGCGGTGAGGGGCGGCCATCCACCATGGCGCGCGAGGCCCAGTCGAGCGCGTTCTTGAGCACGCCCGAAATCGAAAAGTTGTATTCCGGCGTGGCGATCAGCAGGGCGTCGGCCGCAGCCAGGCTGGCATGAAACTGTTGCACACCGTCGGGCAAGCCGGACTCGCGTTCCAGGTCTTCGTTGTAGAGGGGCAAGGGGGCGAGGTCAAACTGTTCGAGCGTCATGGCTGGGGGCAACACGTCCGCCGCAATGGTGATCAGCCGCTTGTTGAACGATGCTTTGCGCAGGCTGCCCGCAAAGCCGAGCACGTGGATGGGCGAGGTCAAAGACAAGGCTCCTTTTGAGGGTTGGACGGTTGGGTGTTGAACAGGGTATGCTGCGGCTGCTTTGAAAACCGGACTTTGCGAAGATGCTTGCTCCTTGGAGTAACTCCGGTTTCAAACAGAGCTCCGTATAGTGTAGCCCAATTCCGCAACGGTCAAAATGTATCTTCGATTTGGGTTGTGGCCGGGCGCAGATCGCTTTCCGGTTTCTGTGTGAGGGCGCCCAGTTTGGCGTTTGGGTCTACCGCGGGGGTTGAGTTCATGGTCAACAATACGGTAATCCAGTGTGTGTCTGGGTGGCTCGCCAACACCATGACGACGATCACGGTAAGGGGAATGGCCAGCACAAACCCCAGCGGACCCAAAACCCAGGCCCAAAAAATAATCGAGCCCAGCGCTACCACTGGCGCCAGGTTCAGCCCCTGGCCCATCATGGCCGGCGCCACGATATTTTCAACACCTACATTGATGATCATGACGCCAATGATCACCAGAATGGCCCAGAGCGGCCCCGACTCGGCCAGGGCGAGCAGCACAGGTGGTGTGGCGGCAATCGCCAGGCCGACGTACATGACAAAGCTAAAGAAGAAGGCCAGGATGCCCCACAAGATCGCCAGATCGACGCCCAGGATCAAAAGCCAAACCGTGATCCCCCCCGCCACCAACAGATTGACCCGCACCCGAATGGCAAAGAAGCGCGCCACCCGTTGCGCCACCTGCACAACGCTGGCGTGAAGTGGGCTATCCGGGCCAAGTTCCGAACGCATTCGTTCGGATAGGTGGGTTGCCTGGAGCAGCAAAAAGACCGTTGCCACCAACACAAAAAAACCGGTAAAGAGCACCTGGCCCAGATTGGTGACCAGACGCGCGGCCATGCTGATCAGCATCTGCCGGTTGAGCAGCTCTTGGCTGAGAAGGGCGGGCGTTTCGATGCCAAATCCCTCGAGCCAGGCATCCAGCCGTACGCGCTGCGCCATCAGTCGGCTTGCGTAAAGAAAGAGATTCTCACGCAGTTGCTCTAACGAAAGCCAGAGCAGCCCCAGCAGGCCAAGGCCAACCAGCATGACCGCCACCACCATGATAAAGACCGTCAGCCAAGTGGGGATCCCCCGCGCCAACAGCCACCGATACGAGGGGTAGAGCAGCACGGCCAGAAAGAGCGCCAATAACATCGGGCTGAGAAAAGGCGCCGCTGCCCTCATCCCCGCCACCAGAACAACCAGGCTGGCGCCAACAATCAGGCTGCTCAAAATCGGCGTCTGACGGATGATGTTCATGGACATCGCTCAGAAATCATTAAATGCGTGTGGGCATACAACGTTGTGGGAACGGGGCAGGGCCCCACGGGCGCCACAAATGGGTATCTGTTGTCGACTCTAGTGGAGTATGAGTATAGCACAGATTGCCTGCCGCGGCAACGTACTGAAAAATCCGGGCGTTGAGGATTGGGAAGAGTGCTGGGGCGGCTTCACAAGCATCCACCAGCCTGGCGTCTATGCAATGTTGAATATGCAATGTTGAATGAGTTGTGATCAACGGTCATTGCGCTCGCTCTCCCTCACCATCGCCACAAACAGCGCGTGCCAGCGCGGGTCGTCGGTCAGCTCGGGGTGGAAGGCCGTCGCCAAGATCGGCCCCTGCCGCACGGCCACCACCACCGGCTCGCCGTTGCCCTGGGCGATTTCGGCCAGCCGCTGCACCCCTGGCCCCATCTCGGTGATGGCAGGGGCGCGGATGAAAACGGCATGAAAAGGTAGGTCCCCCAACACCGGCGCCGCCAACTCTGCCTCAAAGCTGTCGACCTGGCGGCCAAAGTAGTTGCGGTTGACCGTCACATCCAGCCCGCCGAGCAGCGGCTGGCCGCCTTGTTTCTGGCCCGTGGCGCGCGCCGCCAGCAGGATCATGCCGGCGCAGGTGCCCCAGGTGGGCCGCCCGCCGTGCACCCAGGCTCGCAACGGCTCGACCAGCCCCCAGCGTTCGGCGATCAGCCCCATGGTCGTGCTCTCGCCGCCGGGGATGATCAGCCCGTCCACATCGGCCAATTGTGCGGGTTTGCGCACCTCAACTGCCTCCACGCCGAGCCGGCGCAACATGTGAATGTGTTCGGCGAACGCGCCCTGCAGCGCGAGGACACCAATTTTGAGTGACTGCTGATTGTTCATACGATCACAGAGTTGTGAATTGTGAATAGAGAATTGTGAATGGTGAATGGGTGGCGCCTGGACCAAACAAGTCACCATTCACAGGTTGCCGTTCACCATTCACCAGCCGCGGGTGGCCATCTTCTCTTGTGCGGCCAGCGCATCGACGTTGATGCCGACCATGGGTTCGCCCAGGTCTTCGCTCACCTCGGCCAGGATCATAGGGTCGTTGTAGTGGGTCACCGCCTGCACAATCGCGCGGGCGCGTTTGGCCGGGTTGCCGCTCTTGAAGATGCCCGAACCGACAAACACCCCATCCACCCCGAGCTGCATCATCAACGCGGCGTCGGCGGGGGTGGCCACCCCGCCGGCGGCGAAGTTGACCACGGGCAGGCGGCCCAACTCGGCGGTCTGCTTCACCAGCTCATACGGGGCGCGGATCTCTTTGGCGTAGGTGAAGAGCTCATCCTCGTCCATGTTCTGAATGCGGCGGATCGCGCCGTGCACGGCCCGGGCGTGGCGCACAGCTTCGACCACGTCGCCCGTGCCGGCCTCGCCCTTGGTGCGGATCATGGCCGCGCCCTCGTTGATGCGGCGCAGCGCCTCACCCAGGTCGCGGCAGCCGCAGACAAAGGGAACCTTGAAGTTGTGTTTGTTGATGTGGTGCTCCTCATCAGCCGGGGTGAGCACCTCGCTCTCGTCGATATAGTCGACGCCGAGCGCCTCGAGAATCTGCGCCTCGACAAAGTGGCCGATGCGCGCCTTGGCCATCACCGGGATCGTCACCGCGTCGATGATCTCGCGGATCAGGCGCGGGTCGCTCATGCGCGCCACGCCCCCATCTTTGCGGATGTCGGCGGGCACGCGCTCCAGCGCCATGACCGCACAGGCGCCGGCCTCTTCGGCAATGCGCGCCTGTTCCGCCGTCACCACATCCATGATCACGCCGCCCTTGAGCATCTGCGCCAGCCCTGCCTTCACTGCAAAAGAGCCTGTAGCCGCCCCTTGCTTGCCATTTGCGCCATTGGTTGTCGCCATCTCATCCTCCTAACTTGATTGACCGGATTGACTCCGTATCGTTGCATAGGGCATCTTTGACAGAGTACTTCTGCAAGATGACAGTCACTTTCAGAAGTGACTGTCATCTCATACTAGGGAGTATGTTCTGCTTGTAGCCGCCCTCGAATGTAACTTCTCATTCTACTGTATGCCCACAGGCCCACCAAAACCTGGAAGGCGGATCTGTGCTAGTTCGTCTTGATTTGATGCGCGATCAGCCCCTGCTCCCCATACCAGGCCAACGCTTTGGTCAGGCCCTCTTCCAGCGGGGTGTATTGCAACCCCAGTTCGCCCACGGCCTTGCTCCCATCCGTCCTCACGCCGTGCGTTAACGTGCGGAACTCCTCGCGCGAGACAAGCGGCGGGCGCTGCGTAAAATAGGAGGCCGCCTCGCCGCCCCACACAATGGGCAGAAAGACCGGCGTCGGCATCGTGGGGGGGGGAGTTTGGCCCCGGTCAGTTTGCAGGCCAGACCAAAAAACTCCTCGCCGGTTACGGTCCGTTCGCACAGGATGTAACGCTCACCCACCTTCCCCCTTGTCGCAGCCAGGAGATGAGCTTGGGCGACATCGTCAATAAAAACTATCCCCCAACTCATGGGGAAGAGGACTGGTGACTTACCATTGATGACATCGATAATACCCCGACCGGTCGGCTTGAAGTCACCCGGCCCATAGACAGCCGCCGGGTTGACCATCACGATCGGCATGATAGAACGTGTCACACCCTTCCAGCGCCGCCTCGATCGATGGCTGATCAAACAGGTCGCCGTAGGCGATCCCCACCCCCAGCTCACTGAGCGCCTCGGTATTGCTGGTGGGCCGGGCCAACACCCGCACCGATTCACCCTGCTCGACAAGCGCCTTCACCACCGCGCCACCCACAAAACCCGAACCACCTGTCACGAGAACGGTCATCCTGGCGCCTCCTTGTATGGTCAATCACACCTCTATCCGGATCCGCAATTGTTGCGCAAAGTCTATTGCATCATGCAGATTCTGTCCACTTATCCATCATGGAAACGAGCAGGGCCAAAACCCGCGACTGACAGTGAAAAGTCGTCTCAACGATTCGATTCTTCTGCCCAAAGGCGTCTTTCACTGTGAGATGGCGATTGTAATCGGTGCTTCCCGGAGCGCACGGCGCCATCACAAAGCGCACGATTGCCCTGGCGCAACTGGCGCGCTGATTGCAGAACCGCGCGCCGCGTGATAGACTTTGAAGCCTATCCGTCCATTACTGTCTGGCTGAGATACGGAGAACCTCTACATGGCGCACTTTGGGATTGGCATCATCGGCGGCGGCGGGATCGCGGCGGAAGGCCACATCCGCGGCTATCAGACGGACCCACGCTGCCAGGTGGCGGCGCTCTATGACGTGGACGAGGTCAAGGCGCGCGAACAGGCGCAGCGGCTGGGCGTCCCCCACGTCTACACCCGCCTCGACGAACTGCTCGAACGCCCCGATATCCACGCCGTCTCGGTCTGCTCGCCCGATCACCTGCACGGCGACCATTGTCACGCCGCGCTCCTCGCCGGCAAACATGTGCTCTGCGAAAAGCCGCTCTGCACCACCTGGGAAGATGCCGCTCGCCTCGCGCGCGCCGTGCGCCAGACGGGTCTCACTTTTTTGGGCGGCCATGTCTATCACTTTCGCCCCGACTATCGAGCGATGGTGGACGCCTATCGCAACGGCGAGATCGGCGCGGTCTGGCTGGCCGAGGGCGACTACATCTCGGATATGCGCGCGTTCTATGGCCCCACCAGCCACACCCCCTGGCGCACCGACCCGCGCGCGCCGCAAGACATTCTGCTTGGCGGCGGCTGCCATCCGCTGGGGCTGATGCTCTGGGCGCTCGACACGCGGGTCACCGAGGTCTTTGCGCTGGCCAACCACCGGGCCGAGCCGCAGTTGCCGCTGAATGACTGTTACGTGCTCACCATGCGGCTGGCCAACGGGGCCATCGGCAAATTGATCGCCGCTTCGGGCAACCGTGGCTATGCGCCCACCGGCGGCCATCTGGTGCTCTATGGCGACAAGGGCACGCTCTGGGGTGGCCAGCTCTATCGCAACGATCCCGATGCGCACCGCGCCGAAGTCATTCACGATTTCAAGCAGCAGTTCAAGGATCACCGCCCGCGCGTCCACGACACCCGCCAGGTGCATCACTTCGCCGAGCAGTGCGAACACTTCCTCGACTGCATCGAAGGGAAGACCACACCGCTCACCGGCGTCGAGGCGGCGGCCCGCGTGGTGGCGGCGCTGGTCGCCGGGGTCGAATCGGCGCGCACGGGCCAGCCGGTCACGGTGCGCAACGACTTTTGACCAAGGACTTCAGTCCTTCACCTACTCCGGGCGCGGCGATTCGCGGTGAGCGGAAGACAAGTATCGGTTCAGAAAGGAGCCGCAATGGCTGAACATACCCACACCAACCGCCTGATCAACGAAACCTCCCCCTATCTGTTGCAACATGCGCATAACCCGGTCGACTGGTTCCCCTGGGGGGCGGAGGCGCTGGACAAAGCTCGCACCGAAGAGAAGCCGATCTTTCTGAGCATCGGCTATTCGGCGTGCCACTGGTGCCACGTTATGGAGCATGAGAGCTTTGAAGACGAAGCGACCGCCGCGCTCATGAACGAGCGCTTTGTCAATATCAAGGTGGACCGCGAAGAGCGCCCCGACCTCGACGCCATCTACATGGACGCCGTGGTCTCCATGACCGGCCAGGGCGGCTGGCCCATGAGCGTCTTTCTCACGCCCGACGGCCAGCCCTTTTATGGCGGAACCTATTATCCGCCCGAGCCGCGCTATGGCATGCCCAGCTTCCAACAACTGTTGCAGTCGGTGGCCGACGCCTACGCCAAACGCCGCGACCAAGTGTTGGGCCAAGCGCAACGGCTGACCAACGCGCTGCAACGTTCGGCGCAGATCGGCTCGCAGGGGGCCGAGCTGAGCCCCGCCCTCCTGCAAGAGGCCACGGCCACGCTGTTGCAACACTTTGACGACGAAGAGGGCGGCTTTGGCAGCCAACCCAAGTTCCCCCAGCCCATGACGCTCGATTTCTGCCTGGCCGAATACCGCCGCACCGGCGACCTCGACGTGCTCTTCATGGCCGAGCTGACGCTGGAGAAGATGGCCCACGGCGGCATCTACGACCAGCTTGGCGGCGGCTTCCACCGCTATAGCGTGGACGCGGTCTGGCTTGTGCCCCACTTCGAGAAGATGCTCTACGACAACGCCCAACTGCTGCGAACCTATCTCCACGCCTGGCAGCTCACCGGGCGGCCCCTCTATCGCCGCGTGGTGGATGAGACCATCGACTACGTGCTGCGCGAGATGACCGCGCCCGCCGGCGGCTTCTACAGCACGCAAGACGCCGACAGCGAAGGACATGAGGGTAAGTTCTTCGTCTGGGAGATGCGCGAGATCGAGGAAATTTTGGGGCCGCACGCCGCCGGCGTCTTTGCCAGCTACTATGGCGTCTCAGACCGGGGCAACTTCGAGGGCAAGAACATTCTCTCGGTCGTGCGCGATCTGGAAAACGTGGCGCAGCGCTTCCGCATCAGCGAGGCCGAGGTGGAGCGCAGTCTGGCCGAAAGCCGCGCCAAACTCTTTGCCGTGCGCGAAGAGCGCATCAAACCCGCCCGCGACGAGAAGGTCCTCACCGAGTGGAACGGCCTCATGATCCACGCGCTGGCCGAGTGCGGCGCGGCGCTGGGGCGGGCTGATGCGCTGGCCGCCGCGGTCGCCGCCGCCGATTTCATCCTGGCGCAGATGAGCCAGCCCGACGGCAAGCTCTATCGCAGCTACAAAGACCAACAGGCGCGCTTCAACGCCTATCTCGAAGATTACGCCGCCTTTGCCCGCGGCCTCGTCGCGCTCTACGAGGCGACCTTCGACCTGCGCTGGCTGGGTGAGGCGACGCGCCTGGCGCGGCTCATGTTCGACCAGTTTGCCGACCAGGCCGGCGGCGGCTTCTATCAGATCGGCGCCGACCACGAGCAACTGGTGGTGCGCCGCAAGGATTACATCGACAACGCCATCCCCAGCGGCAACGCCATGGCCGCCGAGACGCTGTTGCGCCTCGCCGCACTGCTGGGCGAGCCACGCTATCGGGCCGACGCCGCCCACATCTGCGCCGCGGTCAAAGACGCCATGGCCCGCCAGCCCACCGGCTTTGGCCGGCTGCTGGGCGCGCTCCACACGCTCGTCTCGCCCAGCCAGGAGATCGCCATCGTCGGCCCGGCGGACGACCCGGCCACCCAGGCGCTGCTGGATGAGGCGCGCAAACGCTACCTGCCCAACACCGTGCTCGCCTTTAAGCAGCCGGGCGAAGCGAGCATTCTGCCCGTGCTCGAAGACCGTGAGCTGGTGGACGGCAAACCCGCCGCCTACGTCTGCGAGCACTACGCCTGCCAACTGCCGGTGACCACCCCCGACGCGCTGGCCAGGCTGTTGGGGTGAGGAAATCGTAAATCCCCGGAGGCGCGATGGACCTGACCTGGCTTACCCAATTGCCCAAACCCACCCAAGACCTGCTGGTGGGCGGCGTCGCCAACTTGGCCGGCAACCTGGCGACGCAGGCGGTGTCGGCGTTGTTAGCGGCCGCCAGCCGACCCCGGCAGAAGCGGCTGCAACAGGCCGAGATCCACAGCGCGCTGGAGGCGGCCATGGCCCAGGCGCTGGCCGCAACCGTGGCCGAACTCACCCATGACCCGGACGAGGCCCGGCACTTTCTCACCCTGCTGGGCGACTGGCTGCAACGCGAGGCTGTGGCCGACGAACTCTACCGGCTGGTGGAGCCTTCGCCCGACAGCGCGCCCGACCTGGCCCTGCTCGAGGTGGAATTTGTCGCCGCCGGCTGGTCTGCCGAGCATCTGGGCGCGGGGCGCAGCTTTGGCG
This sequence comes from Caldilineaceae bacterium, assembly GCA_023384495.1. GTDB lineage: Bacteria > Chloroflexota > Anaerolineae > Caldilineales > Caldilineaceae > CFX5. The sequence continues at coordinate 20,740 of JAHDWG010000004.1, read as the reverse complement.
GCCTGATCGCCGCCCTGGCCCAGCACTTTGGCAACGCCGCCGCGCAACAGCCGGCGCTTCAAGGCCCCATGGAGATCGGACTGCTGCGTGGGCTGGCCGCCCGGCTCGACCACCTGGCGCGCACGGGCGAGGAGCAGGCCCAGGCGCTGCGCCAGGTGACGGCGCTGCTCGAACGGTTTGCCCCGCTGGACATGAACCAGGTGGAGCGCGCCTATCTACGCGGCCTCTATGCCCAGTGCAATGATCTGCCTCTGGCGCGCGACGAGCGCGCCGACCCCAGCGGCGGCCCGCGTCTTCAGCGCGTCTATGTGGAGCTACAGACCGACCAACCGCCCACGCTTGACCAGCTTTGCCAACGGCTGGGGCTGACCAGCGCCGCCCAACGCCGCCGCGCCGAGAGCGTCATCATCCGCTCGCTGCCCGATGGCGAGCGCCGCAGCCCTGCGCCCGCCGCAGCACAGTCGGAATGGGTGGCGCATCTGCGCCGGCTGGAGGGTGACGCGCGCGGTAAATTGGCCCAGGCGCTGGGCGTGGAAGCCGCTCAACTGGAGGCCGCGTTGGTCAACCTTGCCCCGGTGGAAGCGCTGCGCGAGGCGGCGCAGATGGTGCTGCTGGGCGACCCGGGCAGCGGCAAGAGCACGTTGACGCAGCGGCTGGCCGCGCTGCTGGCCGCGGCCGGCTGCGATGACCCCCAGCTCTACGCCGATCTGGGCGACGACGAGGTGACGCAGATGGAGCAACTGCTCCAGCGCTTTGGCCGGCGGCTGCTGCCCGTGCGCATTCTGCTCAACCGCTGGGCGCAACAGTTGCCGGCGGAGGGCAACGGGGTGGCCGGCGCCCTCATCGACGCCTGTGTGCGCGTGCTGCGCCACGCCGCGCCCCTCGATGACGGCCAGAAGCAGCACTTTGTGGCGCGGCTCACCGCCGACCCGCCCACTGTGCTGATCCTGCTCGATGGGCTGGATGAGGTGAGCGACGAGGGCCGCCGCAAACAGATGCTGGACGCCATCCGCGACTTCCATCACCACTACCCGGCGACGCCGCTGTTGGTCACTTGCCGGGTGCGCCCCTATCGCGCCTGGCGCCAGGCCGGCCAGACGCTGCCGCTGCCCGATTTCAGCCTGGCCCCGTTGAGCCCCCCGGCGGTGGAACGTTTTATCGAACGCTGGTATGCCGAGCTGGTCCATGCTGAATTCTACGACGCCGAACAGGCCAACCAGAAGCAACACGATCTGCGCAACGCCCTTGCCGACCCACGCCGCGCCGAGCTGCGCGAGATGGCGGGGACGCCGCTGCTGCTCACCATGATGGCGCGCGTCAACTATCTGCACGGCTTGCCCCATAGCCGAGCCGAACTCTACGAACGCTTTGTGGGCCAACTGCTCTATGAGTGGGAGCGCCGAAAGCGCGAAGGCCCCGGCCAGGCCGCCACGCTAGACCAGTTGCTGGCCGAGGCGGGCATCGCCGCCGGCAGCCTCGATCTGGCGCTCAACCGGCTGGCCCACAGCCTGCATGGCCAGGCGCACAACAACGACACGGTGGACATCCCCGCCTGGCGCCTGCGCGGCGCGCTGGAGGGCATCCACCCCGGCGACCCGGGGGCGAAGGCGGCCTGGGCTGTGCAGGTGCTGAACCTGATTGCCGACCGCTCCGGCCTCATCTATCTCGTCGATGGGCCGACGGTGGCCGCCGCGCAGGCAAATGAGGGCGCCGGGGAGGGAATCTACAAGTTCTCGCACCGCACCTTTCAGGAATATCTGGCGGCGCGCCATTTGGCCGGCGGCGACAGCCAAACCAAGTTCGCCAACTTTCAGGCCTGCATCGACCGTGAGGGTTGGCGTGAAGCCTTTCTGCTCGGGGTGGGCTACCTTACCTATGTGACGCCGCAGTTCGACGATGTGCTGGCGCTGCTCGACGAACTGATGCCCGCCACGGGCGCCGCCGAAGCCGACCGCCGGCGCATTCTGTTGCTGGGCGAGGCCTATGTGCGGCTGCTTGGCCCGCAGCGGGCGCAAGAGGCGGCGCAGCGCCAGCGCGCCCAGCGCGTGATGGAGACGGTTCCGCAACGGCTGGAGGCGCTCATGCAGGCGCGGGACGCGCCGGCAGCCATGCGGCTGGAGGCCGGCCTGTTGCTGGGTGAGTTGGGGTTTGCGCCGCCGGGGCTGGATGACTTTGTGTCGGTCAACACGGCGCCGGCGCTGGGCTACCGGCTGCGCGTGGGGCGCTACCCCGTCACCAATGCGCAGTTTCGCCGCTTTATGGCCGCGGACGGCTATGCGCCCGAAAACGAAACGCGCTGGTGGAGCGAGAAGGGGATTGGCTACAAACACCGTTATGAGTGGCGCGAGCCGCGCTACGAACGCAACCCCCGTTTCAACCAGCCCACGCAGCCGGTGGTGGGCGTCAGTTGGTATGAGGCGCAGGCCTATTGCGCCTGGCTGACGGAAGGGGGGCGGCGCATGGGGGCGGTGGGTGAAGACGAAGAAGTCCGGCTGCCCACCCAGGCCGAGTGGGAGGCCGTTGCCCGCAGCCGCCACAGCCGCGATTACCCGTGGGGCAGCGACGAATTCGACCCCGCGCGCGCCAATACCAAAGAGAGCGGGCTGGGGCAGACCACCCCCGTCCACCTGTATGCGGACGGGCGCACACCCGAAGGCGTGTGGGACCTGAGCGGCAACGTGTGGGAGTGGACCAGCGACTTGCGACAAGTTGACAAAGATGGCGATGAATGGTTTTATTTGAAGGGTGGGAGCTGGTTTTTTGACGCCAAACAGGCGACGGCGTCGGCCGCCATCGGGAACGACGCCTGGGGCAGCTGGGGCTACGAGCTCGGGTTTCGGGTGGTGGTGGTCCCCATCTCTCGTGGCTAGTGCTGGCTTCTGATTGCTGTGTGCTGTTTTCTGATCGGGCGCAAAGCGCCCGCTTCTGAATTCTTTATCGCTGCGCCGGCTTAATGCCGGCGCAGCGATCCGATTTTTTGGTTTTGGCAATCACGGTCTTGGACCGTGTTGCGGGGCTGGGCCGGTGCGTCGGCCGCCATCAGGAACAACGCCAGGAACAACTGGAACAACGAAAACGGGTTTCGGGTGGTGGTGGTCCACATCTTTCTCACGATACGCAAATCACAATGAGAGGCGGAGATCAGAACGCTCAAGCCGAGTCCGTGACTCGGCGGTTCATGGAACCGCCTGGAGCACAAAAGTCTGGTTTTCATTCTGAACCCAGTATCGGCTCTGTCGCCCCCCTGTGGCGGCGCCACAACCAGGGTTGGGCGCCGTCTGCCGGCAATGGGCAATGCCGCCCGATTCGCCGGTGGCCCGCGGCCCACCACGAGAGATGGCGCGGCCCAGTCCTGGCCGCCGGCGGCACGGTGTTCCGCCCCGGCGGGCATATAGCGTCGAGACCTGGCCCCTACGCCTGCAACACGGCGTTTGGGCCAGGTCGTCGTTTGGGAGCGCCGGGAGCGCCGGCATCCCTGGCGGCAAGCGCACTGTTGCCGGCACGGATGCTGGCGCTCCCAGAGAAGCCTACAGGTTACTTCTGTTTGCGCCAGGCGCCCAGGAGCCTCCCCACCTCCGCCGTCATTTCCGCCACATGACGATACTGGCCACTGGTGAGCAACTCGAGCTCGAAGCAGAGCAAGAGCGTTTTGCGCAGCACGTTGAGCGCGATGTCGGCCTCAATCAGATGCTGCGCCTGACGGGCGCGATCCAGACCGGCGGCCACCAGCGCGTCTTGCAGGGCGAACCCCTGCTGGTGGATGCGTTGCGCCAAGACAAAGCGCTGCTCGCGCGGAAACTTGCGCGTGGCGGTCAGCAGCCAGCGCAGCAGATCGTGCGTGCGTGTAAAGATGGGGGACTCGTTCATGGTAATGCTATGCTGTACTTCAGTAATAATGAGATCCGGAGATCAGAATGCTCAAGCCGAGTCCGTGACTCGGCGGCTCATGGAACCGCATGGAGCACAAAAGTCTGGTTTCATTCTGAACTCAGCATAGGAGGCGGTCGCCGCGTTGCCGTGCGCAACAGGCTGCGGCGCAGACCATAGGTTGCGCCATAGCGCACATGGTTGACCCAGCCCTGCACCGAAGCCGTCACCTGCTGCAGCGGGATCTGGCCTGCGTGGTATTGGGCCAACAACGCCCGCATGTGGCGTCCAAAGGTAATCCCCTTGCGCCGTTTCAGCCGGCGGTGGTCCGGATAGACCACAAAGCCAAGAAAGGGAATGCCTTCGCTCACCGGACGCGGATGGCAGCGCGCTTCATGCAACGTGAGGCGTAGCGCGGCCAGCGCATCCACCACCGCCTGTCGCCAGCGCCAGAGCGTGGCCCTGTCGTCGGCAAAGAGCAAGAAATCATCCACATAGCGCAGATAGGCCCGGCAGCCAAGGTCACGCTTGACCACCTGATCCAGACGGTCGAGATAGACATTGCCCCAAAACTGGCTTGTCAAATTGCCAATCGGTAGTCCACGCGGTCGGTTTACCGCAAAGAGATCATCGCCCGGAAAGTAGTGCATATCGTAGGCTTCGCTCAATACGCCGCGCCCGCTGTCCAGAATCGTGCGGCAAAGCCAGAGCAGATCGGGGTCGACGATCAGCCGCTGTAGTTGCTCAAGCAGAATCGCATGGTCGATAGCGGGGAAAACTGCTGCACATCGCACTGCAACACATAGGGAAAGCGGCGGGCGAAGTGCTGGCAGCGATCCAGCGCGGCGTGTGTCCCTTTGCCGGCGCGGTTGGCGTACGAATCGGCAATAAAGCGCCGCTCGAAGAGCGGCTCGATGACGTTGCAGAGCGCATGGTGGACGATGCGGTCGCGGAAGGGCGCGGCGCTGATCAAACGCCGTTTGGGCTCGTGGATGGTGAAGCTGACATAGCCGCCCGGGCGATAGGTTTGCTCGCGCAGCGCGCTCTGCAGCGCCAGCAAGTGCTCGGCGGCGTTCTGCTCGAAAGAGGCCGCCGGCGCACGGCCGCGCTTGCCCTTGCGCGCCTTGCGCCAGGCGAGCAGCAGGTTGTCCCAATCATAGACCTGTGGATAGAGATGGCGGTAGACTTTGCCCATGGATGCCAGGTTTTTGTTGACATTTGCCCATAGCCACGGCGCACCAGCGGGCTCCCGATCCGGCTTTTATACTGAATTCAGATTGATAACCGGAGTCTGAAATGCTCACGTCGAGTCCGTGACTCGGCGGTTCACGGAACCGCCTGGAGCTCACAAGTCGGGTTTTCATTCTGAACTCAGTATAGAACTCAGTATAGCACTGAGAAGCGCCTGAGGGCGCTTCATGTTCAGTCGCTTCAGCGACTTTTCACTGTCAGACGCGGATTTTAACCCTGCAAATGTTGTTGCCCGCGAAAATCGGATCGCTGCGCTGGCCTAAAGCCAGCGCAGCGATCAAGGATTCAGAACCGGGCGCTTTGCGCCCGATCAGAAAACAGCACACAGCAATCAGAACCCAGCACTAGCCACGAGAGATGGGGACCACCACCACCCGAAACCCGAATTCGAGGTACCAGGAGTCCCCGGCGGAGCCCCTGAAGGCGGCCGACGCCGTCGCCTGTTTGGCGTCAAAATAATAGCTCCCGCCCTTCAAATAGAACCATTCATTGCCATCTTTGTCAACTTCCTGCAAGTCGTTCGTCCACTCCCACACGTTGCCGCTCAGGTCCCAGACGCCTGCGGGCGTGCAGCCGCCGGGGTAGAGGTGGACGGGCGTGGTCTGCTTCAGGCCGCTCTCTTCGGTGTTGGCGCGTGCGGGGTCAAAGGGGCCGCGCCATGGGTAGTCCAGCGCTTGATCGGCGGGTGCGGGCAGGCCGCCGCGCGCCGCCCACATCCATTCGGCCTGGCTGGGCAACTGCACACAGTGATCACGGTCGATGCGCCCGGCGGCCTGCCAGACGCTCGTCAGCCAGGCGCAATAGGCGGCGGCCTCATACTGGCTGACGCCCACCACCGGCTGGGTGGCGTGGTTGAGGCGCTCGTTATCCCAGAAGCGCGGTTCACGCCAGTTGCTTTGATCCCGGTCGCGGCGGGCCCGCGGGCTGGGCCACCAGCGGTCGTCGGCATAGCCCCCGGCATCCATAAAGCGGCGAAACTGATGGTTGGTCACCGGGTATTTGCCAATCGCAAAGTCATAGCCCAGATCCGCCTGCGCCGGCATGGGGACCAGCTCGTCCAGGTCGGGCGGCAGGTCGCCCAGGTCGGCGGCCAGCAGGCCGGCCTCCAGCCGGGTGCGCGGCGGCAGCGCCGGGTCAATCATGGCGGCGCGCAGCGCGGCCACCACCTCATCGCGGCAGGCAGGGGTGACGCCGTCGGGCCAGACATCCTTCACCGCCGCGCCCGCCCAGACCACCGCAGCGCCCGGCTCGCCCGCGGCCTGTTGTAGCAGCCGCGTCACCACCGCGCTGGCCGCCTCTTCGTTCTGTTTGACCAGCCCCAGGCAGCCCACGGCCAGCAGCGTCACCTCGCGCCAGCTTTCGTGGCCCAGCCGCTGGGCCAGCGCGGCCACCATCGGCTGCACATCCAGTTGCCCCTGCTGCACAATCGCCAGCGCCGCCAGATACTCCTGAAAGGTGAGGTGGATGAAACCGTAGAAGCCGGGCCCCCGCTCCAGCAACAGGCTGGCGTATTTGTGGACATCGGTCAAAAAGCGCTCCACGGCGTCTTCGGGCGCGGGGTCTCCCCGCTGGCGGTAGATGGCCTCCAGTTGCCGGCGGACGGCCTCGCGCTTGACCAGCCCGACGCCGGGGCTGCTCTCGTGCATCCAGAGCGCCAGCGGGGCCAGCACGCGCAGCGTCTCCACGTCGTTCACCTCGCGCTGGGGCCGGCCATCCAGGCTGCGCGCCAGGTTCCATGTGCGCAGCAACGTCTTGACATAGGTGTCGTAGAGCTGGGCGCGGCGTTCGGGCAGGCTGACGCCCTGCCGTTTCATCAGCGCCAGGATGGTGAGCAGCAGCGGGTTGGACGCCAACCGCCCCACGCCCTCGTTGCGGCGCACCGCCGCGCGCAGTTCAGCCCCTTCCTGCGCCGCCTGTTGCTGGGCTACGGCGTTGTCGCCCAGCGCGGCCCGCTCCACGGCCGCCGTCCACTTGGCGATGAACTGGTCGATGTCGTCGTCGTCAAAGTCCACCAGTGCGGCTTCCACCAGCCCTTCGGCGCGCGGGGGCGCTTCGCGATAGCCCACAATGCGGCTGGTGAGCACAAACTTGTTGCCGGCGCGGCGGTGAAAGGCAAAGAACTGCACAATGCGCTCCACCAACGTGGTGCGCTGCAAGAGCGACTGCACCTCGTCTAGCCCGTCCATGAGCAGCAGGGCGCGGCCCTGGCTCAGCGCGGTGGTGAGCAGATCGCCCACGGGCAGGTTTACGCCCAGGCCGACGTAGTAGTCGCCCAGAAAGGCTTGCAGCGGGATGTCCCGTTCGCTGAGCGCATTGGCGTAGGCCGACAGCGGGATGAGGATGGGGAGGTAGCCCTCCAGCGCAAAGTCGCGGCCCTGCCCCAGCGCCAGCCGCAGCGCCACATACTTGAGAAAGGTGGTCTTGCCGGCGCCGGGGTCGCCCAGCACCACCACGCCGGGGTGTTGCTGCAGCAGGTCGAGCACCGGCGCCGGCTCGTGCAGGCGTGCGCCCATGGCGAGCGCCTCTTCCTCGCTGACGGGGCGACCGGCCACGCGCAGCGTGCGTGCGTCCACGCCCGCCTCGTCGTCGCGGGTGCGGTTGCGCGATGGGCGCTGCTCGTGCGCCCAGGCGTCGGCGGCCGGCATCTCGCGGCGGGCGCGCAGCGGCACATACATCTCCAGCAGCGGGAACTGGAGCGCCATGCGGTCGGTCACGCCCATGCCGCGGAAGTCGAGATAGCGATAGCGGTTGACCAACTGTTCGAGATAGACGGTGGCTACCGTGCGGAATTCGTCGTCGGTGAGCGTGCGTTGGCGCCACTGCGTCGCCAGGCGGTCGACCACCTGTTGCACCACCACCTGCACATTTTGGTTGCCGATGATGATGTTTTCGGCCTCGCTCACCGTCCCTTGGATGGCGTTGCCGTGGATCGTGTCGCCGATGGGTGGGGGCGCGGGTGGGGCGCGCTGATATTCGCGCCAGGCGAGGTAGAGGGTGGCGAGCAGCGCCACGCCAAAAGCGCCCCAGATCCACGGCCGGAAGGGGGTCAGCACCGCCTGTAAGTCGGCGGCGAGCCAGTTGCTGGCGACATTGCCCACAAAGATGAGGAGCGTCGCCAACAGAGGGACAAACCAGGTGTGAAAGCGCCGGGGCATGGGCTTTGTCTCCTTTCGGGGTTAGGAATATTGAGCAGAGCAGGGTTAAAACCGCGCCCAAAGGGCTCCCGCTGACAGCGAAAAGTCGCCTCAGCGACTGGGTTTTTAGTGCCTAAAGGCACTTTTCACTGCTAGGCGCCGATTTCAATCGTTGCTTTCACGGAGTGGGCGCACGGCGCCACGAAGTTCGCGATTGCCCTGGGTTTCGGCCCGTAGTGAGTTGACCGCCGCATCGGTTTGACGTACAATTAGGCCAGGTCTGTACGTCCGTCTGTCTGGAGCGCCCTATGCCGACAAGACTCACATTGCGCCGTGATCAGCGCCCTATTGAGCATACAGACGCCAGCGACGAGCTCCCACCCATCATGCAGGCACTGCTGGGCATCCTGGGCGACGCTGAGGTGGACGAGCAGGATTATCGCCGGCATCTGGAAAAGAAGCATGGCCCCTACGGTTCAGGGGCCGCCCCAAGCGCCTCGATCACCTGGCGATAGGCGGCAACGCGCGCAGCGCGCAGCGCTTGCTTGTGGCCCAGCCGTCCCTTGACCCACTCCAGCGCCAGTTGCGCCCGAAATTCAAACCGCAGGTAGCGGCGCAGCGCCTCGGCCCAAGCAGGGCCAAACCATTTGCGATAGTAGCGCACCTTGCTGGTGTTGAAGTAGATGTGTCGCGCCGCGGCCACTTGCTCGCTGCTGCGCCCCTCGTAGTGGACGACGAGCGCCGCCGGCGTGTAGGCAATGCGCCAGCCCGCCGCCTTGACCCGCCTGCACAGGTCCAGCTCCTCGCTGTACATGAAGAAGCCCTCGTCGAACGGGCCGGGCTGACCCTGCTCGAAACCTGCCCCACCGTGGGCAAGGCCAGGTGGAGGTTGACCCTCCAGCGCGGCGCGGCGGCAGATCATGGCCGAACCCATGACCCAGTCCACTTCGTGGGCGAGGGTGGGCGGCCAGTCGGCCATGTGCATGCGCTGCGCCCACGGGTTCCGCGGCCAGAGGCGCCCCAGCCAGGTGCTCTCGAAAAAGCCCGTGAGCGGGGTGGGGAAGCGGCGGCGGCTGCTCTGGAGCGAGCCATCGCCATAGCGCAACTGCGGGCCGAGGATGCCGAGTTGTGGGTCGACGTGGAGCGCGGCGTAGAGAATCGTGAGGCTGTCGGGGGGGAGAGACTGGGAACTGGAGGCTGGCGGGGGGACGATTTCGGTGTCGGGGTTGAGGAAGAAGATGGTTTCGCCGCGGCTGTGGGCGTAGCCAAGGTTGTTGCCGCGGGTGAAGCCCAGGTTTTCGTCGCTGGCGATCAGCCGCACCCAGGGGAAGCGCAGCCGCACCCCGTCGACGGTGGCGTCGTGGCTGGCGCTGTCGACGACGAGCACCTCCAGCGTGTGGGCGGCGTTGGCTGGGCCAAAATCGCGCAGCGTCTCGTCGTCCGTGGCCGTGGGCCGGCTGATCTGCTCGATAGAGGCCAGACAGCCACGCAACAGGTCCCAGACATTCCAACTGACGATGATGATGGAGAGGTCGACGCGCATGGTTCAGTAGGTTCGTTGCACGACAAAGTCGCATAGGCCCAACATGGCCTGCTTGTAGACATTGTCGGGGAAACCGTGCAGTTGGGCGCGGGCGTGGGCCAGAAAGTGCTCGGCCTCACGCTGGGCGGCGACGATGGCGTCACCGTTGCGCGCCTGGGCCACGGTCTCATCCACCAGCGTCTGCCACGCGGCTGGCTCGCCATCATCGAGCTGCGCCTGCGCCTCTTCCAGTTGCTGGAGCAGCCGCGCCGGCTCTCTCTGCTGTTGTAAATGATAGAAAAATGGGAGCGTGAGCGTGCCCTGGCGGAGGTCGCTGCCCGCTGGCTTGCCCAATGTGCGCTCGTCACCGGTGAAATCGAGGATGTCATCGACGATCTGAAACGCCATGCCCAGATGGTAGCCATAATCGCGCAGTTGCTGGATGGCCGCTTCGGGCAGGCCAGCGAGGATGGCGGCGCCCTCGGTGGCGGCGCAGAAGAGGCTGGCCGTCTTGGCGTAGATGCGCTCGTAGTAGCTCTCTTTCGCCTGGTCAAACTGGTGGCGGGCGGCCAACTGGCGCAGCTCGCCGTCGACGATGATCCGCAGCGTATCGGCGAAGAGGCGAATGACGCGCGGGTTGTGCGTCTCGGCGGAAAAGTGGGCCGCCGTCCCAAACATGAAGTTGCCGGCCAGGATCGTCGACCCGCGGTTCCAAGTGGCGTTGAGCGTAGGCGCGCCCCGCCGTAGCAGCGCGCCGTCGATCACGTCATCGTGGACGAGCGTCGAGGTGTGCAGCATCTCCACTGCGGCGGCCAGCGCAACCACGCGCGCTGAGGTCTGCGCATCGATGGTTGCCGGGTCAATCGCCGCGGCGAGCAACGCCAACGCCGGGCGCAGCCGCTTGCCGCCGCTGCCGATCAGCTCCAAAAAGGCCGACGCCAACGGCGCAAAGACCGATTCATCGACCGTCTTGATCTTTGTTTCGACCTGTTGCAACCCAGTTCGCACCGGCGCCAAGAGCTGATTGATATCGAGCGGCGGCGTGTATCCACCCACCGCTGCATCCACCACGGGCGTAGCGGGTTGGGGCGGGCGATATTCAAGCGCAAATGGCTGGGACATCGGGCTGAGCTTGGACAACGAGACCTTCCTCCCATCCAAAAAAACGGTGGGCTACGTGTGTGGTCGCCTGGGCAATGTCTGCCGCGGGGCGATTGGTCAGCCGGGCCAACTGTTCGCAGACCAGCCTCACATACGCCGGCTCGTTGCGCTGCCCGCGATGGGGGTGTGGCGTCAGATACGGCGCATCGGTTTCGAGCATCAGCCGGTCCAGCCGCAACTGAGGCGTCAATTTGTGCAGGCGGCGCGCATTGGCAAAGGTGACCGGCCCCCCCAGACTCACCACAAAATTCCAGCCGTAGGCCTCTTCGGCCAGGGCCAGATCGCCGCCAAAGGCATGGAGCACGCCCCAAAAGGGGCGCCTCGCCAGCGTCGAATTGCGGGTGGCGGGACTTTGCACCCAAGCGCGCAGGACTGTCGCCACATCGTCGGTGGCCTCGCGGTTGTGGATGATCACAGGCAGCCCCAGCTCGGCGGCCAGCGCCAGTTGCGCCTGAAAGGCCGTTGCCTGCACAGCCGGCTCGACCTGTTTCCAGTAGTAGTCGAGGCCAATTTCGCCAATCGCCACCACCTTGGGATGGGCGGCCAGGCTGCGCAACTCATCGAGCAGGGCCGGACGAAAGTCGCCGCTGCTGTTGGGGTGAATCCCGACGGCGGCGTATACCTGCGGGTATCGTTCGGCCAGCGCAATGGCCTGACGGCAATGGCGCAGATCGATGCCGGGGTTGACGATGAGTTCCACGCCAGCGGCGATGGCGCGCGCCAATACGGCGTCGCGGTCGGCGTCAAACGGTTCGAGATCGAGATGGCAATGGCTATCCACCAACATATAAATTGCACAAACCCTGTTCAAACTATCGTCAACAATTGCACGAATCGATTGTTCATTTTATCACATAGTCTAACAAATGAACGTAGTTGGGATTTCCAACTGGCCGGCAATTCAAACAAACTGACTGTCACCTCCAGGGTGACAGTCAGTTGATTCTTCACAACCCAACCAGCGCCTGGCCATCGGCCAGGATTGTCTTGACCGCAGCCTGGTCGGTCGTTTCGGTATAGATGCGGATGAGCGGCTCGGTGCCTGAGAAGCGCACCAGCAGCCAGCCGCCATCTTCCATCATGAATTTATAGCCGTCGATGGTGACCTTTTCCACCACGGGGTGCCCGCCCAGGGTCAACCCATCGGTTGCGACGGCGTCGAGCCGGTCTTTGGCCGCCGCCTTCATTTCGTTGTTGGTGCGGATGTCGACCCGGTCGTAGTAGTGGGCGCCCACCTTGGCAAAGAGGTCAGCAAGCAGTTCGCTTGGCTTTTTCCCTGTGCGCACCATCAGGTCGAGCAGGTAGAGGTTGGCGACAATCCCATCGCGTTCGGGCACGTGGCCGCGGAAGGCATAGCCGCCGCTCTCTTCGCCGCCGATGAGCGCGTCGTGCTCAACCATGGCCGGCGCCACAAACTTAAATCCGACGCCGGTGTTGATCACCGGAATGTTGTAGAGTTTGCCCAGCTTGTCGAGCATGGAGGTGGTGCTGATGGTTTTGACAATGGCGCCCCGCTCGCCGCGCACCTCGAGCAGGTAATAGGCCAGCAGCCCATAGACGCGCAACTGGTCGACAAATTGGCCGTGCTCATCGCCAAAACCGCAACGGTCGGCGTCGCCATCGGTGATACAGACACAGTCGGCCTTACGCCGGCGCGCGGCGGCCAGCCCGGCATCCACATTGGGCGGGATCGGTTCGGGCCGTTTCATCTCGGGGAAGATCGGGTTGCGGTCGGCGTGTACTTCGATCACTTCGGTTTTGCCGCCGGCCAGAATGCCCTTGAGCCAGCCGGCGCCATTGCCCCACATGCTGTCTACCAGCACCTTTAGCCCGGCCTCTTTGATCGGCTGTACATCAATGAGGTGGGCAAGCTGGGCCAGATAGGCCGGTTTGGGGTCGAAAATTTCGATTTTCCCCTTTGCGATCCCTTCGGCCAGCGGCATGGATTTGATCGCCCGCGCGTTGGTGGCCGAAGGGATCGCCGCTTCGATCCGGGTCAGCCCGTCGGGCGCGATGGCCCCACCCGACTCGTCGCGCACCTTGAAGCCGCAATCTTCGGGTGGGTTGTGGCTGGCGGTGATGTTGATGGCCCCCACGGCGCCCTTGTTGGGGGCGCTGAAGCTGATCACCGGCGTGGGCGTGGCGTCGTCAGTCAGGTGAACCCGAAACCCGTTGCCGGCCAGTACCTCGGCGGCGGCGGCGGCAAAATGATCCGCCATAAAGCGACGATCATAGCCGACCACGACGCTGCCATTTTTGCCCTGCTCCTTTAGATAATTGGCAAACCCCTGCGCGCAACGGCGCAGGTTGGCAAAGGTATAATCATCGCCGATGCGTCCGCGCCAGCCGTCGGTGCCAAACTTGATATCGCTCATGGGGACACTCCTTTAGGTGCGTGAATCAGGCTTGAAAAATAGCCGACAATGTCTTTGCAAGTATAGCAGCAAGGCAAGGGGATAGAAAAACGATGGTTGGGTAGTGGGGATATCCTATACGCAGCTCTGTTTGAAAACGCGCGTTTCTGTGCAGCTTTGGCCGAGTCCCCATGCGCGTTTTCAAAGCAACCGCGGTCTAAATCTCAAGTTCGGCGAGCGTCATCCGTTGGGCGCGCCGGCGCAACCGAACAACCGCTGCCGGCGCCAGCCTTGGTTCTAGCGCCGCGCGAGATTGGTGGCAACGTTGCCGGGCCGAGAACTGAGTTACGGGTTGCGTATCGACGAAATGGAGGATTGTGTACGCCCGTTCAATTTCACCCTGGGCTGCCAGCACCTGGCCCAGCAGCGACAGGCTATCCATCACATCGGGCGCGCTGTCGATGGCCGCGGCAATGGTGAGCGCCTCGCGCGCATGGTCGTACGCAGCAGCCAGGCGCCCTTGCTCGATCCAATTGAGCGCCAACCCGTTAAGGCTGGCTGCTGTCCAGCGCCGCTCGCCGATGGCGCGGCAGAGGTCGAGGCTCTCTTCGTAATAGCGCAGCGCCTGGTCATGTCGCCCCAACGATCGGGAGACGCTGCCCAGGTTGCTGAGCGCAATCGCGGTGGTCAACCGGTCACCGATACGGAGGGCAATCTGATAGGTCTCTTGATAGAGCAGCAACGACCTGGCAAAGTCACCGGCGCGGCCATAGTTGCTGCCCAGATTGCTGAGCATGTTGGCAATGCCGCGCTGGTAACCGGCGCGGCGGAAGATGGCGAGACACTGTTCGTAATAGCCGCGCGCCTCGGCGAATCGCCCCTGATTGCTGTGGACAATGCCTAACGCATTGAGCGCCAGCGCGATCCGCTTCTCCTCGCCCGCAGCGTGATAGTGCTCGATGCTCTGTTGCAACACCGTTTCTGCTTCGTCGTAGCGGCCCATGCGCAGATAAGCGCGCCCCAACCGCGCCAACGCCTCGGCCACCTCGACAGTCTGGCCGGCGGCGATCAGTGGGGGTAAGGCTTTCTCAATCAGTCTCTCGATTTCGGTGAATTGGCTGAGATAGAAGAGCAGGTCGGCCAGCAGCGAACGAAGCTGCGCCAGCGTCGTCTGCGCCTGCGATGGCGCAGCCAAGCCATCCCACCCGGCGCGGACCATAGCGGCTTCGGCCGCGGTCAAAAGCTGTCGGCCCTCTTCATAGCGACACTCGCGCAACAGAAAATAGGCGAGCATAGGCGCATACGATTGGGCCAGGTCGGCAAGCGCGGATGGGTCAGCTGGCGCTGGGCCGCCGATTGAGTAAATCCGCCCAAGTAGCCACTGCCACCCGGCGCGGATGTTGTCGAAATCGGCGCGCAGGCGCGCAATGGCCGCCATCTCGGTTTCGCTCTCGCGAAAGGGCTGCTGTTGGGCTACCAGCGCCGCATAGTAGCGGGCATGGTCTTCCTGTGTGGAGGCCCGTTCACTCGTCTTGATCTTGGTCTCACCATATTGGCGCAGCAGTTCATGGACCGAATAGCGCCCGTCGGGCTGTCGCTGCACGAGCGACTTGTCTGTCAGCCGCATCAGCGCCGTCGGCGAGGCATCGGCCACAGCCTGGGCGGCTTGCGCGTCAAAGCCGCCGCGAAAGACAACCAGCCGGTTGAAAAGCGCCGCGTCGGCCTGGTCGAGCAGACGCCACGAGTGATCAAACGCGGCGCGCAGGCTGCGGTGGCGAGGGGGCGCGTTTTGCACCTGTGAGGCCAGAAAATCGATCCCCTGGCGGATGGCTTCGGCGATGGCGGCGCAGGAGTGATTGCGCACCCAGCCTGCGGCCAGCTCGATCCCCAACGGAATACCCTCCACCAGGCGGCAGATGGCGGCTACCGCCTCGGCCTCAGCGATAAAGTCGAATGCCAGATTGACGCGGCGAGCGCGCTCGACAAATAACTGCACTGCGCTTGAAGCGATCAATTCATCGGCCTTGTGAACCTCTGCGGGCGGCGCCGACAGCGCGCGAACATCAAAAATTGACTCTTCGTAGAGACGGAGGCGCTCACGCGAGGTGGCGAGCAACATGAGTTGCGGCGCGGCGGCCAACATCTCGGCAAAGAAAGTTGCCTCATCCACCAGGTGTTCGCAGTTGTCGAGCACGAGCAAGAGCGCCCGGCTCTGTACATGGTGCAACAACTCGCTGCGGGGGGCGCGCTGCCCTGAAAAGATGCACCCCACCGCCGCTGCTATGAGCGGGATGGCCTCATCCAGTTGGGTAGCGGCGGCCAACGAAACAAAGAATATCCCATCGACAAAGCGGCGATTGGGGGCCGTATGGCCGTACGCAGCCTGGAGGGCCAGACGGCTTTTGCCAATGCCGCCGGGGCCCAGCAGCGTAAGCAGCCGGCAGGTGGGGTCGGCAATCAGCGCGGCAATCTGGGCGAGCTCAATGTCGCGCCCCAAGAAGGAAGTGGTGGGCGCGGGCAAATTGTGGGGAGGGGGGGGCTGGGGGGTTTCGGAGTGGTGTGGGGGCTGGGCGCTT
>JAHDWG010000004.1:0-4865 GCA_023384495.1 Caldilineaceae bacterium | reverse complement strand
CCGGGCCCCCGCGCGGCCCCCCCCCCGCCCGCCGGGGGGCGCCGCGGCCCCCGCGCGGGGCGCGGGCGCCGCGGGCGTGCCCGATTGGTGTGGGGGCTGGGCGCTTCCGGTGGAAACGCTACTGTCGTACGTAACGTTGCGGAGCTGTTCATAGAGCGCCGCGGTGGCTGGCTCGGGTTCGACGCCCAATTCCTCGCTGAGGATGCGGCGACAGCTTTCGTATTGCTGGAGCGCGGCGCCGCGCTGCCCAGTGGCCGCCAATTGCATCATCAGCTTTCGATGCAACGTCTCTTGCCAGGGCGCCCACGTGAGCAAGCGACGGCTCAGGTCGATGCCGGCGGTATAACTCTGTGTAGCCAGGTAATGATCCACCAGTGTCTCGCCGCTCTGGAGAGCGATTTGATGGAGCCGTTCGCGCTCCACAATCGCCCACTCTTCGAACGCAGGCGCATTCGCCACGCCAAAACCCTGAAGAAACTCGCCCTGATAAAGCGCCAGCGCCGCCTCCAACGCACTGACGTGTTGGGGGGGCAACGTTGCTCCAGGTTGTGCGCCCATTTGCGCCTGTTGGATAAATTCATTGACATCCAGCCAGTAGGGCGCTGTCTTGTTGAAGGCGACGCTGGTGCGTGTGATGTGCAAATGCCCGCCGACAGCCTGGCGCAGTTTGGTCAACGCCACGCGCAAATTGCGGCGGGCGTCGTCTGGCGCAAGCTCGCCCCAAAGTAGTTCCGTCATCTCGCCGCGCGCCGCAGGACGCCCAGTCACCGCCAAATAGAAGAGCAGCGCCTGCGCCTTTGCCAGGGATAGTTGGGTCAGCGGCGCGGCGCCGAGATGGATCTGCCCGCTTCCTAGTAAGGTCAATCGTAATTCATCCACCATCACTCTTTGCTACCGGACACTCTTTATCTGCAATGTTATCTGCAATGGCGCCCAACGGGCGCCCGAGCCGGCTCTTGACAGTGAGAAGCCGGGCGCCCCCTGGGCGCAGGCGCTGAAAATCAAGTCGCTGCAGCGACGTTTCGCTGTCAGAAGCGGGTTTCCAACCCGCCAAAAGCTTGCGCTAATCAAACCCCGGTCAGCACCCGATTAACGTTTGGTTAGCGTTCTTCTGCTACGCTGCCAAGTATATCGATCCCACTGATGGTCTGCAAGGATGCACAATGAGTTCTCCCCATGCCCGCTTTGCCCAGCAATCCTATCTGTTACGCTGCTGGCCCACGGCCCCGGTGACTCGAAAGAAAGCTCACCGGTTTATGTTGATTCATCTTCAAACGGGGGTGCGTCGTGGATTTACCGATCTGGAACTGCTCATCGCATTTCTGCGCGAGCAGGTTGAGCGCACCCTCGATGACAAATCTTCCGGTGAGCCATGACCTACTGTGCGATGATCCAGTATGCCCTGACAAGGATGACGCCTGCAACGGGTCTGGCGATACGGCGTGTCGCGCAGGACACCATACATCGACAGTTGACAACGTATGCGAAGGAGACCTCCGTGCGAACCCGATACTGGAGAACGATATGGGAGATCGTCAAGTTGCCAACACAGGCGGGGGTGAGTTTTGGCTGTTCCACAAACAGGAGGAAATATGTTGAAAATGGGTAAAGTATCGCTCGGCTTGGCGCTGGTGCTGGCTCTGCTGATGCTCACTGGACAAGGTAGGCCACTGCTGGCGCAATCGGACGCCGCCGCAGTGGACGCCAGCGTGGCGGCGCAGATCGACACCGTGGGCGCGGCGCCGTTGATCGTCACCCTCAACGTACCGGGCTATAGTCCCGAGGCGTTCGACGACGTGCGCGCGGCAGGCGTGATGGAATCCGCCATCGCCGACACACAGCAGGCCGTATTGGCGCGGATGACCCGCTTCGAGGTGACCAACGTCAAGACCTACGAGTATATCCCCGCGCTCGCGTTGACCATTTATTCAGCCGAGGCGCTGGCTGCGCTCCATGCCGACCCGGATGTCGCCACTGTCCACGAAGACAAGCCTGTTCCTCCGGCGCTTGCCGACAGCGTGCCCCTCATCCGGGCCGATGTTGGCCACACCATCTTCTATCGCGGGCAGGGGCAAGTCGTCGCCGTGCTTGACACAGGCGTGGATAAGAATCATCCGAACCTGGTCGGTAAGGTCGTCTCGGAAGCCTGTTACTCGACCAACAACGCGCTGATTGGCGCCAGCTCGTTCTGCCCTGGGGGAGGCAGCAGTTCGACCGCCAACAATTCGGGACTTCATTGCAACAACATCAGCAGTTGCGACCACGGCACCCATGTCGCCGCCATCGCAGCCGGCGTGGCCCCTGGCGCCAACCTTATCTCGATCCAGGTCTTCACCCGCATGACCGATTTTGGCATTGTGCGCCCCTGCAACAGCGCGGGCCGCACCAGCCCCTGTGTGCTGGCTTTCCCGTCGGACTACATTGCCGGGCTCAATCGCGTCTTTGCGCTGCGCAACACCTATAGCATTGCATCGGCCAACATGAGCCTGGGCGGCGCCGACTTTTTCCCGATCCCCTGCGACATCGACCCCACCAAGCTCGCGATTGACCTGCTGCGCGCCTTCAACATCGCCACGGTGATTGCGGCGGGCAACGGTGGGCAGCGCAACGCCATGGGGTCGCCGGCCTGTGTGAGCACTGCCATCAGTGTCGGTAACACCACCAAGAATGATCAGGTGGCCGGAAGCTCCAATGTCAACCTCTTCACCACCCTGTGGGCGCCCGGTTCCAGCATCCTGGCGGCGGTGCCGCCCGCCTTTGCCGCCAATGCCAACAACCCCATCGCCTTTAAGAGCGGCACGTCCATGGCTGCCCCCCACGTGGCCGGCGCCGTCGCCGTGTTAAAACACGCGGCGCCCAATGCCACCGTGCCCCAGATCATCAACGCGCTGACCACCAACACCAGCCCGCTCATCACCGACCAGCGGAGCGGCGGCTTTGTGACCAAACGGCGCCTTGACGTCTACAATTCGCTCTGCGCGCTGATCACCTGCGACAACGATGACTTCCGCACTATTCTCCTCAACCAGACCTTGAGCGGGTCGATCAACCCGGCCAACGACCGCGACCACTACTTCTTCAACGGTGTGGCCGGGCAGCGAGTCAACATCTATATGAGCCGCACCAGTGGCAATGTCGACCCCTACCTGGAACTCTTCGACCCCAACGGCAACCGGGTAGCTCTCAACAACAACGGCGGCAGCGGCGTCAATGCCCTCATCAGCGGCTACACCTTGCAGCAGACTGGGCGCTATCTCATCCTGGCGCGGGGCGCTGATGCGGCTACAGGCCCTTATTCGCTGAGCATCGAGCCTGCGCTGCTCTTGGTGGCGCTCAACCCCATACCGCGCATCGACTCGCTCAGTCCGGCCTCGGCCACCGGCACACTCTTTGGCTCGGACTTCTGGGTCGCCATTCGAGGCGCTAATTTCATGCCCACTTCTGAGGTGCGATGGAATGGTCAGGTGCGCACGCCGTTCTTTAGCAGCAGTACGCTGCTCTACATCCGTGTGCGGGGCAGCGATCTGGGGCTGCCGTGGCCGCGCCTGGCGTTTGTCACCGTGCGCAACCCGACGCCGGGCGGTGGAACCTCGAATTCCATGCCCTTCAACATTACCTTCCCCTTCCTGGGTGAGAGCGAACTGGTGCAGCCCGCGCCTGACACTGTGGTCACCACCGGCATCAGCACCACCTTTGTCATTAGTTGGACCCACCCCGACGATTCGTGGCGCACCATGCAGAACATGGACTTGCGGCTGCGCAACGCCGTAGACGGCAGCATCATGGCTTCGATCCGGGTGGTGGAGCGCGAGGGCGAGACCAGCGTCTACCGTCTGCTCAACGGTCTTGAAAACGCGCAAAGTTTTGACGAAAACCAGCAACCCGAAGAGGGCTTGCCCGAGATCGATCTGGATCTGGTCATTACCGGCACGGTGACACTACACCTGGCCGAGAGCCGGTTTTCGGGTTCGGGTCGCACGGCCATCATGTCGCCGACGGTGACCTTCGGGCCGGATGCAATTGGGGTCTACAACATCGAGTTCCGTGTCGACAGCCCCGACGGCGAAATCCAGGATGACGACGTGCTGGGCCAGATCACCATCGTCCCGCAGGAGTGTCCCTTTGCAGTGACCGGCGTCACTCTGAGCGGCGCCGATACGGCCACGACCGACACCGATACTACCTACACGGCGGAGGTTGCGCCGGTAAACGCCAGCGAGCCGCTGACGATCACCTGGTCACCAGAACCTGCCAGCGGGCAGGGGACGACCACCGCCGTCTACAACTGGCCCACGGCGGGCGAAGAGTTTGTCTTTGTAGGGGTGGAGAATTGTGGCAGCTTTGCCGGCGGTGTGCAGTCTGTGCGCATCCGCACCACCGAGAACCCCGACCTGGCCATCACCAAGTATGGCCCCGCCACGCTGACCGCGGGCGAGACCATCACCTACACGCTGACCATCACCAACAGTGGTGGGCTGACGGCAACCAATCTGCTCGTGCTGGATGAACTGCCCAGCGGCGCCAGCTATGTAGGCGGCGGAACGCTGACCGGCAATACCGTGCGCTGGGACATTCCCGAGCTGCCCGGCTATGGCGGCGTGGCCGAAGTGAGTTATGCAGTGACAGCAACGTCCACCATCACCAACAGCGGCTACTCGGTGAGTGCGACGGGCGGCCACAGCGCCACTGCCAGCGAGCCGGTAGTCACCCGCCTGGTGGACACCAAATCGAGCGCCAGCCCGCTGACCGCAGCGGCGTTGCAGCTTGCCGCTGTCAACCTGACCGTGCCTGAAGGGTCGGTCTTTGATGATACGGTCTTTACGCTGGACGAGCTGGAGGAGCCGACCTATCCGTTGCCCAGCGGG
>JAHDWG010000528.1 GCA_023384495.1 Caldilineaceae bacterium | reverse complement strand
GACAGGCACATTGCCATGCCCGATGATCGCCCCGCGCAGATAGTTGCCGGCGCGCGACTGGAACCACCCCTGCCCCGGCGCCACATCCGTGCCCGGCTTGACGTGAAAATCCTTGGCGTGGCAGTGAAAGGCGAAGGGCATCAGCCGGGCCACCGCACTGGCCGGCTCTTCGTCGGCGCAGAGAAAATTGCCCATGTCCACCAGCACGCCAAAATTGGGGTGATTGACCGCGGTGACCAACTGCTCCACGCGAAAGCTCTCCTGGCAGAAGAAGCCATGATTTTCCACCATCGTTTTGATGCCCTTGCCGGCGGCATATTCGGTCACCGCACGACAACCCTCGGCCACGCGCGGTAGCGCGGCCTCAAAGCTCTTCGGCCCCACATGGTCCGCCGGCCAGCCAAAGGCGCCATCGTGGCGCATACCCGGCGTCCCTAAAATCGCCGCCACATCGACCTCGCCCTTGACGCGTTCGATCTCGGCTTCCAAATTGCCCTGTGAGCCGCGCAAGAAGTCTGCGGCAATCGTGTAATTGACAACCGCCATCCCCACACGCTCGGCCTCGGCGCGCAGATCGGCGGCGAATTCGGGCAACGTCTTGCCCTCTGGCACGGCAATGGTGGAAAACTCGATCACATCGAAGCCGATCTCTTTGGCCTTGCGGATCACGTCGATCTGGGCCAGGGCGCCGGATTTGACCAGGCGGCTAAAGCTGTAGGAGCTAACACCGATTTTCATGGTTCTTCTTTCTGGTGTGATGGTCATAGGGGCTTATCTGACCTCGATTCGTATCAATTCAGACGGGCAGGCCAAACACATACCGCTCTACATACCGATTGCGGAATTTGCCTTGTGGATCGAGCGTGCGCGCCAACTCCTGAAAATCGGCCATGCGCGGATAGGCGGCCCGCACGTCGGCCGGTGCGATGCCAAAGAGTTTACCCCAGTGGGGGCGCGGGACAAAGGGCGCCAGGGCCGCTTCCAACTCGGGCAGAAATTTCTCCACCGCCTCCCAATTCTTGTGCCAGTTGAAGTGGATACCGACGATCTCCTGTCCATACGATGGGCTGAGCCAGAGCTGATCGGCAGCCACCGTGCGGATCTCGCTTACCCCCAAGATCGGGGCCAGGCCGTCGCTCAACTGGGCTACGGCGCGCATGGCGTCGACAGCGCACCGCCGCGGCACGAAGTATTCGCTCTGTAATTCGTTCCCTACAGCGAAGGCGTCTTTGAAAACGAAGTGGGGCAAACGCTCGTGCCAGGGGCCGGGTAACCCGTGATGCGTCCAATCGCGATCCGAAAACTCGTCGCTCGGGCTCCGCCCAGCCGACAGCGCGGCGCGGTAGAAGTCCGGCGGGGCAGGAACCGAAGCGTCCCCCTCGACGCGCCGCTTGACCCAGACCGTGTCGCAACAGTCGTGTTGCCAGGTGGGGAAGAGGCTGACGCTGTAGCCGGCGGACATAATTTCATCAAAACGCGCAAAAATTTCGCTCATTGGCAGCTCTTCATACACCTCTTGCTGTAGGTAAAAGGTGGGCTGCAGATCCAGTGTGACCTTTGTCACGACCCCCAGCGCGCCGAGCGCCACCACCGCGCCGTCGAACGTATCGCCATCCTGCTCGCGGCTCAGCGAGACCAGATCGCCATTGGCGGTGACCATCTCCAGCGCCGAGACAACCGTCGCCAGATTGCCCAACCCGTCACCCGAGCCATGTGTGGCGCTCATACACGCGCCGATGACGGTGATGTGGTCGAGCGAGGCCAGGTTGGGCAGGGCATAGCCGGCTCGATGCAGTTGTGGACAGAGTTCCCGATAGGTGATGCCGGCGTTGACCGTAGCCGTGCGCCGCTCGGGGTCGATCACAACGCTGTTGTCCAGGTTGCCCAGCCAGATCAGATCGCCCGTGGTGTCGGCAATATCGTTGAAGCAGTGGCGCGCGCCGATCACGCGCACCTTATCCGCGGCGCGGATGATCGCCTGTACTTCCGCTACACTGGCGGGTTGATGGAAGCGCGCGGCCCCATAGGGCACATGCCCACACCAGTTTTGGTGATGAACGGTTTGCATGTTCGATTCTAGCCTTGAATAGTCGGTTGTTTACGCCATAAACTGCCTGAGATAGCGACCGCTCTGCACCAGCGATTGCTTGCGCCGCTCCAGCGATCCCTCGTATGCCCGGTCCTCCACCTCGATGCAGATGGGGCCATCGTAGCCGCTATCGGTCAACACCGAGAAGAACTGACCCCAATCCACATCGCCCAGGCCAGGCAGCTTGGGCGTGTGGAATTGCAGCGGCGTCCCCATGATCCCCACCTCGTCGAGCCGGTGTTGGTCGACGCGGGCGTCTTTGGCGTGGGTGTGGACAAACTTGTGGGCAAAGTCGCGGATCGCCTTGAGGTAGTCGATCTTCTGCCACGTGAGGTGCGACGGGTCAAAGTTTAGTCCGAAGTGATCACTGGGGATCGCCTCGAACATGCGGCGCCAGATCGCAGGCGTGGCAGCCAGGTTTTTGCCACCCGGCCATTCGTCGTTGGTAAAGAGCATGGGGCAGTTTTCGATGCCGATGCGGACGCCGTGCTCCTCGGCAAACTGGATCAGCGGCGGCCACACCTCCAAAAAACGTGGCCAGTTGTCATCCACCGACTTCGCCCAGTCACGGCCGACAAAGGTGTTGACCACGCCGATCCCCAGCAGCTCCGCCGCCAGGATCACCTGCTTGATGTGGTCGATGTAGACCTGCGCCTCGGCCCGGTCCGGCGCCAACGGGTTGGGATAGTAGCCCAGCCCGCTGATGGCGACACCGTGGTCGTTGACCCAGGCGTTGACTTCGGCGGCGTCCGCCTTGCCGAAGTTGGCCACGTCGATGTGCGTCACCCCGGCGTACCGTCGTTCAGCCTTGCCCTTGGGCCAGCACATGATTTCCACACAGTCAAAACCCGCTTCGGCGGCAAAGGCAATCACCTCTCTGCCCGACAGCTCGGGCAGAATCGCGCTGACAAAACCTAGTTGCATCTTCGCACCTCGCTTTCCTTTCTTTAAGCACCACTGAGGAAATAGAACGCAGAGAACACAGGTTGCACGGGTGAGACAGTCAAGATCAGCGGCACTCCTGTCATCTGGATCGGTTTCTCACATCCTGACGCCTGTTCTCGGTTCCGATTTAGCAAGCTAGCCAGGAATGGCGGCATCGTGAGGGTGGGACGGGTACGTCAGGTGATGGATGTCAGCATAGCAGAGAGAGGTGTATTCACCATACCTTTGTCTTGCCCCAGGCATCATCAGGGTTAGATACAATATCCATTGCTGCCCGACGGAGTTCCTCTCGTATCCAATCGCGGTGGTTTGAACCTTCCAAGCCTTTGGCGAGGTATTGGACAGCGAGCATGTTGAGCGAGACCCCTTCGCCCGCCGCACGCTCGGCTAACCCAGCGTGCAAACTCTTTGGCAGCCGGAGCCGAAACTGTCCGCTGTATCGATGTAGCGTCTCTGGTTCAGGCGGTGTCCAACCTTCTTCTGCGTATACTTCAAGGGCCGCTTCGATTACCGAGCCGAGTTCTTCTAGCGCCTCTGTGGCCGTATCACCAAAAGCGGATAGGCCAGGGAACTCAGGCGAAGTTGCAATATAGCTCTCATCATCTTTGCTCCATGCCACCCGGTAACTGTAGTTAGCCATTCGAGTCATCCTCGTCACTCTCAATTTCTTTGATAATATCGAGAACCTGATTCACCTGATACTTCTTCGCTTCGCCACCCTTACCAGCCTGCAAATTGATTAGCTCCTTACGTCCAGGATATTTATAGATGTGGTGGCTTCCACTGACGCGCGCAAGTTGAAAGCCATAACACTCTGCCAGTGTGCATATCTCGGCAAACCGCAGATTAGCAGGATTACTACGAGCTTTCCGAAGAAGTTTTTGACAGTTTGCCATCGATTCTCATCACATTGGATCGAGGTGGAGACAATGATACCGTATATGGAACCATTTGTCAATGATAATCCCAATATTCGGACGAACTGGCTGGGCTGGTAGAGACACAGAATCCGCATCAAGGCTTGCTGAACGTTATCTTATCAGACAGCAACCCACCGCTGCTCCCGATGGCTCTTGAGGATCGCCTCGCAGAGCATGATCTCGCGGTGGCCGTCGGCGAAGGTTGGGAAAGGGGCCGGCGCGCTGAAGTCGCCAGCGGCGACATAGTCGTAGAACGCTTTGAAACATTGCTTGAAGCTGTCTGGATAGCCCTCGGCATGGCCGCCGGGGTAGGAAGCGTACGCCCGCGCCGCTGTGGACATAAGCCCTGGGTCGCGCGGCAAGATCTGGTTTGGCTCGTTGCGCCGCCCGATCCAGAGGTCGTTGGGCTCTTCGCTGTTCCAGGCCAGGGCAGCCTCGGCCCCGGCGATCTCAAAGCGCAGACAAT
>JAHDWG010000527.1 GCA_023384495.1 Caldilineaceae bacterium | reverse complement strand
CCCCAATGCTACGAGACGAGCAAAATTTTCGCCACTGGCCCGGGGTTGCTGAGCAGCTTTTCGAACATGGCGCCGCCCTCGCCCAACGGCGCCTTGAGCAGCCACGGGTCGATCTCGATGCGCCCCTGCGCCAGCCAGGCGAAGGCGTGTTCGAAGTCGAGCGGCGTGTAGGCAAAGCTGCCCTGAATTGTGATCTCGTTGCGGATGATATAGTTGGCCTGAATCGGGCTCTCCTCTTCGTGTAACCCCGTGAAGACGACGCGGCCGCCAGGCGTCACCGCCTCGATGCACTCGCGGCGAGTGGCATTGGCCCCCACGGCGTCAATGGCGGCGTCGACCCCGTCGCCCTGCGTGTCGGCCTTGATGGTCTCAGCCACATTGTCGGCTTTGGGGTTGAGCACGTGGGCGCCAAAGTGCTCGCCCATGGCCCGGCGGTCGGCGTCGGTGTCGGTGGCGAAGATCTCGCGCACGCCAAAGGTCTTGACCACCTGCAAGGTCAACAGCCCAATCGGCCCTAGCCCAGTGATGAGCACCCGATCGGTGGCGGCGGCGCCCGAAAGCCTGGCGGCCCGCAGCGCACAGCCCATCGGCTCGGTGAGCGCGGCGTGCTCCAGGCTCATGTGGTCCGGCAGCGGGTAGACATTCTGCGCCGGCGCGGCGACATACTCGGCATAGCTGCCTGGCCGGTGGATGCCGATGATGTTGCGCGGCAGGGTCAGGTTGTGCCGCCCCTTGAGCGCCGCTTTGGACCACGGCGGGCTGATGAGCGGGTTCACCGTGACGCGCTGCCCCACCGCCAGCCCCGGTTTCACCGCGCCGGCGTGCGCACCCACGGCGACGATCTCCCCAGAGAACTCATGCCCCATGACCAGCGGCGGTTTGCGCAACGAGTTGTGGCCCAGATAGCCCCCCAATTCTGACCCGCAGATACCCGAATAGGCGACCCGGATCAGCACTTCTTCGGGGGCTGGAGTGGGGGTGGCCGTCTCGCGCAGGTGCATCTGGCGCGGACCTTCCCAGACTAATGCGTGCATGGTTGATTCTCCCTGATTTCACTTTGGATCTCTTTGCTGATTGTACGCCCAATAACGGGTTTGGGCAACGGGCGCGTAGGCGCAAAAGTCGAATCGGGGATATAATCCATCTATGACAGCCACGAAACCAAACATGATCGACTCACCCACCGATGAAACCCTGGCGCAGGCGCTGGCCATTGTTCAGGCCAAGACGCCGTTGCACACGCTGCCCATCCAGATCGGCGAGCGCGCCTGGCGGATCACGGCGGCCACCGACCCCTCGGCCCTCTCCGTCGTCACCGAAACGCTGGAACACTTTCCCCACGGCCTGCTCTTGTGGGAGGCGGCGGTTGGGCTAGCGCGCGGGCTGGCGGCCCAGGGGGCCGCGCTGCCGGGCAAGCGCGTGTTGGAGCTGGGCGCCGGTGTGGGGCTGCCAGGGCTGGTGGCGCGCGCGATGGGCGCTGACGTCTGGCTTACCGACCACCTGGCGGAAACCCTGGCGGTGGCCGCGCTCAACGCCCGCCAAAATGATGTGGCCGGCGTCCGCTATTTCCTGGGCGACTGGCGCAATTGGAGCCACCCGGCGCGTTACGACCTGATCCTCGGCGCTGACATCCTCTACGCCCGGCTGCGTCACTTCTATCTAGAGCGCATCTTTCACAAGAATCTGGCGCCCGGTGGGCGGCTGCTGCTGGCCGACCCGGGCCGCGCACAGACGCTCGATTTTCTCACCGAACTGGAGAGCCGCGGCTGGGCCATCGAATTGGAAACCATCCCCGTTGCCTCCTTGAGCCAACCGGGCGAAACGGTCGATGTGTCACTATGGACTTGCCGCTGGGCCGGATAGCGTTGCAGACGACAACTGTGCTGACAAAAACTCGCGTTCTTACGCCGAACTGAGTATAATAGACCGGCAGCGCCGTGGCCAGACCGTCCAGGGATGCGTTGCACCTGACCAAGTTGCTGAGACAGAAGGAACAAATATGCGTGAGATACCGGTCATTCTGATTGGGGTTGGTGGGGTTGGGCAGGCGTTGTTGCGGCAGATTGTCGCCAATCGCGGCCTGCACGCCGAGCAGTATGGTCTGCGCCTCCATCTGCGGGCGGTGGCCGACAGCCAGGGCGCGGTCATCGCGCTGGATGCAGAGCTGAGCGACGCCACACTGGCGGAAGTGATTGCGGTGAAGGCTTCGGGTCGCCCACTGATCGAGCACCCCGACGGCGGCCCACAGGGTGACCTGGTGGGCGTGATCGACGTCGCGGCGCACCCCGGCGCGCTGGTGGTCGACTGCACGGCCAGCGATGCAACGGTCCCCGCCCTGCTCTATTCGCTCGAGCAGGGCTATAAACTGGTCCTCGCCAACAAAAAACCTTTGACCATGGAACAGGAGGTGTATCACCGGCTCACCAGCGCCGGCGGCGCCTCGCATGTTCGCCATCTGGGGCGCACCCGCTGGGAGACGACCTGCGGCGCGGCGTTGCCGGTGATTGCGGCGCTCAACCGGCTGGCGGCGAGCGGCGACGCGGTCGAGCGCATCGCCGGCGCCTTCTCGGGTACGCTCGGCTATGTCATGACCGGGCTGCAAGAGGGGCGCGCCTTCAGCGACGTGGTGCGCGAGGCGCACAAGCTGGGCTACACCGAACCCGACCCGCGCGACGACCTCGGCGGCATCGATGTGGCGCGCAAGGCGCTGATCCTGGCGCGCGGCCTGGGCTGGCCGCTCGACCTGGCCGATGTGGAGGTGACGGGCCTCTATCCCGCTGAGATGGAGAGCCTGTCGGTGGCCGACTTTCTCGACGCCCTGCCCCAGTTGGACGCCGATTTTGCCGGGCAGGTGCAGCGTGCGGCGGCGGAGGGCAAGGTGTTCCGCTTTGCCGCCACGGTGGCCAATGGTCAGTGCCGCGTCGGCCCCACGTTGGTGGATGGGGCCAGCCCGCTGGGCCAACTGAGCGGCACCGACAACCTGGTTGAATTCTACACGCGCTGGTATTCCCCCAATCCGCTTGTAATTCAGGGGCGAGGGGCGGGTGTCGACGCCACGGCCAGCGGCGTGTTGGCGGACATGGTCGAATTGACCTATACAACGTAGCGCAGAATGGATTGACCCCTCCAGGCCATCGTCCATCGTCCATCGTCTGTCGTCTACGTAGCCTGAGTTACCAATACGGGAGAGACGGTATGAGCAACAAGATCAAGGTTGGCGTGCTTGGCGCGACAGGCGCGGTAGGCCAACGCTTTGTGCATATGCTCCAGGGGCACCCCTGGTTTGAGATTACGGCGCTCTGTGCGAGCGACCGGTCAACCAGCAAGCGTTACGCCGACGCCTGCAAATGGAACCTGCGCGGCGACATGCCGGAGGCGCTGCGCGACGTGGTGCTGCAAGATTGCCAGCCCGGCATCGACTGCGAGATCGTCTTTGGCGGGCTGCCCACCGAGGTGGCTGGGCCGATTGAGGAGGCCTTCGCCGTGGCGGGTTATGTGGTGTGTAGCAATTCGAGCAACCACCGCTATGACCCGGATGTGCCGTTGATGATCCCCGAAGTCAACCCGGAGCATCTGCAACTGATCGAGACGCAAAAGCGCAAGCGGGGATGGCCCGGCTTTATCATCTGCAACCCCAATTGTACGACCACCCATCTGGTGAGCGCGCTCCATCCGCTGCATGTACGCTTTGGGCTGAAGAAGGTCTTTGTGGTGACCATGCAGGCGGTGAGTGGCGCCGGCTACCCTGGCGTCAGCAGCATGGACATTCTCGACAACGTGGTGCCCTATATTGGCGGCGAAGAGGCGAAGGTCGAGCAAAAGGAGCCGCACAAGTTGCTCGGTGTGCTCGACGGTGATGGGGTGCGCTATGCCGATTTTGTGGTCAGCGCCCACTGCAACCGTGTGCCAGTGCGCAACGCGCATTTGGAAGCGATCAGCGTTGAATTTGCGACGCAGCCCACCGAAGAAGAGGTGCTCAACGCATGGCGTTACTACGACCCGCTGCCGCAACAGTTGAAGTTGCCCAGCGCGCCGCAGCCTGCCATCCTGTATGATGAGCGGCCCGACCGCCCGCAGCCCCGGCTGGATCGGCTCAAGGGGACGGTGCCGGGCATGGCCACGGTGATTGGGCGGCTGCGCCCCGACCCGCTCTTCCACTGGAAGTTCCTGTCGCTGGGGCACAACACGATTCGCGGCGCGGCGGGGGGCAGCATCCTCAACGCCGAGTTGTTGGTGGCCCAGGGCTATCTGGGCGAACGCGCATCGGCGTTGGCGGCTGTTCGGGAATTTGCATAGACCAGAGCGTACGCCGGCGTCATTCATCTAAAACCGAGTCTCGCTGTTCATTTTGGGCATACACCCGATTGAAACGGCGGTGTATGCCCAAAGTGAACAACCGGATTTCGTATCAGAAGCCGGTTTGCTGGT
>JAHDWG010000526.1 GCA_023384495.1 Caldilineaceae bacterium | reverse complement strand
TTTCCAACGTCTGCTTTGAGCGATGGTTGTAATACCAGCAGCCGGCGATGGGCCGGAGCTCTAGTTCAGCGCACCGGCCGCCCAGATAGGCAATGATCGCCGCGCCGACGCCCTGTCGCCGTTG
Source organism: Caldilineaceae bacterium (assembly GCA_023384495.1). Classification (GTDB taxonomy): domain Bacteria; phylum Chloroflexota; class Anaerolineae; order Caldilineales; family Caldilineaceae; genus CFX5. Next base: position 4,315 of record JAHDWG010000526.1, on the reverse strand, counting down.
CGCCTCGACGGTAAACATGCCACAACTGCCCACGCCAAGACAGAGCCGCCCCGGGTCGATGATGCCAAAGCCGGCGCATTCGTCCGCACCTGCTCCGACCCGCTGAGTGATATAAATTTGACCGGCGGCGATCCGTTCTGCCAGCCTGTCAAAGAAATCACCCGAATGGCGCTCGATCAGCGGCAGATCGGCCGCGCTGGCCTGGCGATGAGTCAATGCCAAGGATGGCTGATAGGGTGGACGTTGGGCATCGTGTTGGAAGAAGTATGCCTGCTTTTCGATCTGGCGATACTCATCCAGTGCATGAGCAAGAAAGAACTCGTCGCTCGTCGGAACAAAGGCAGCCCGCACCTCTTCCAGCTTGCGCACCAGCGGAAAGATGCGCTGGCCCAACTGTTTGTACCCCGGCATCAGCGCAAACTCGGTAATCAGCGATTGCTGGTGGATCGAGGTCCAGCCGATGGTCTGCTCACCCAGCCGAATGTGATAGTGATTCGACGCAAGAATGTGATCTTCCAGAAACGAATCGATAGGTGATCCCAATCCGCTGATATGCTGTTGCAGCCCTGGCAGAACCTCGTTCAAAGAAACCGGTGTAAAGTGAATCTCCATCTAAATTTCATCCTGATTCCGCAGGTTCGGCAAGCGCACGTTCGGCTTTGGCGCGCAGCGCTCCGATCTGGCTGCGATGTTCGGCCTCGTGTTGCAGCAAGTGATGGAGCACATATTCGGGCGTCACATCATAATGGGTGAATCGGTGTACTCGGCGAAATTCTGCGAGTTCCATGCGCCGATAGCCGTCGAGCAACAAACTGCGTACGGTTGCGAGGCGTTGGAGATACTCGTCTAAACTCGCTCCCTCGACCTGGTGGAGCTGCCCGTGTGCGTCCCGCGTCGGATCGGCAAAGAGCGCGGCGACCTCAGGTGGCATGGGCTGTTCCAGCGCCTCGACGTAAAGCCAATCCGCTTCAATGTCGGCCAGGTGGTAGAGCAGCGTCCCGATGCTGCTTTCGTCGTCCGCTGACCGCCAGTCGAGCAACGTTGGGGACAGACCTTCGAGGACTCGCATCGTTCGTCGCCGGGCATCCTCTAGCGCCGCCAGCCAACGTCCAATCTCGGGCTCCTGGCTCAGTGGGTCATCCAAAACGAGAAGGTCCTTTGGTTGTGGTTCCATCCATTTCTCCTTGTTCGAGCTGAGCGCTTTTTACAAAGACGCTGAGCTCGGAATGAGCGCATTGGTAACCGTTCCATAGTCCCAACCATCGATGTCTGGCGGAGTCACGCCCAGTGCGCTGAGCATGCTCTTGATCTGCTCGCGGTGTTCGGTGGCATGGTTAATCACCTGCACCATCACCACCCACGGCTCCACGAGGTACCCATCCCGCGTTTGAAGTTTGGACTTCAGTGGTTTTTGCTCGCCTCTTGCCAAGGAAAGCAGCCCTTCTCCACTGATCAGGGCAGACTCCTCTAACTCGGCGAATGTCAACGGGACGGTGGGGCGCTCTTCAGGTGGCAGGGTCAGGAGGGCCAGGTAACTTCGCTGCGAAGCCACGAGATGCAGCAGGGTTTGGCGAATGCTCCCCATCGTGGCGGAGTGGGGTTCAGCGTCGAGTTGCTCGTCACTCAGGGCGGAGCAAGCCTGGATGATCTGTTGGTTCGCCCAGTTGTTGTGTTCAAATAGCTTCTCTAACGTATGCTCGGCCATCATGAGACTCCTTTCTTGATGTCTGTTTAGGTACGACGCGCAATGAACACCATGATCCGGCTGGTGAGGGTAAGCGGCCCACGCTCCCAGTCGCCATACACGTGCTCGACGGTGAAGCCTGCGTCGAGCATGGAATTGGCCAACTCGGCCAGGCTGCGGAAGCGCAGCTCGCTGCTAGCGACCACGACCTCACCGGTGGCAGTGAAGACGTTGTGTCCCTCGAAGCGTACCCGCCCATTCTCCACGCTGAGCAGTTCCAGCCAACATTCCACTGGCCCGTGGGGCGAGTCGAACCGCTCGTAGGTGGCCGCACGGTTCCACCGTTCCCACCCCCGGTCGTCGGGGTTGCGGCTCTCGAAGGCAAGGTGGCCGCCGGGCCGTAGGGCAGCGTGAATGGCGCGCAGGGTAGCGGTCCACTCGGCGTCGTCAAGAAAGACCTGGGCCACATTGCCGGTCATGAGCACCAGGTCGGCCTCTGGCGTGCCCAGGGCGCCGGCGTCGCCTTCGATCCACTGCACTCGCTCGGCGCCCGGTTTCTGGCGAGCGACCGCTAGCATCGTGGGAGAAGGATCGACGCCCACCATCTGACGGCCATGGACTGCCAGCTCGCGCGTCAACAAGCCGGTCCCGCACCCCAGGTCGATGATCCGGCGGGCAGCGAGTTCTGCCGCAAGACGGATATAGAAGTCGGTGTCGGCGCTGCGGGGATTCTCGATGTCGTATAGATCCACCAGGCGTGGGTCCACGTAATGCTGGTCAAGTTTTGTCATTTTCCAGACGCTTCTCACAAATAAAGACCCCTGGGGGCTTCTCCGCTGTGGCCAAGGTGCATCACTTTTATCTAAATGAAAGCCGACAACCACCCTTTCCGCATACCATCAAGGTGAAAAGTTTGGAGCGGCCGGATAGTAGTGTACGCGTGCCCTGCGCCATGCAAAGACACGTAGATGCTCTTGCATTCGAATACCCTTCGCTGTCGTGTTATACCGCGCATACAGTTCAAGAGCTGTGCGGTCGCGCACTGGATCATAAGGGAGCGGGCCGCCCATGCGCCAATCCCCCAACTGCCACACCACTTGTTTGACATGTGCTTCCAGATGCTCTACATCACGAAAGTACCAGTCATAGAAATAGTGCTTGACGCTGATCGGCACCAGGTCTAGTGCGGCCATGTCACTGAGCAGAATCTGGTCGTTGTAGTCATCACCATAGGCATAATAGGTGTAGGGTTTGCGCCCCATAACTTCATGCAGTTGATAGCCGCTGTAATGACCGCCTATCTCTTGGAAAAATAAGGCGTCGTTCGTCAGCTTCCGCGCCAAAGCTGCATTGAGATTTGGTCCACTTTCGCAGTACGCAATATCAAAATAGTCGTCCGGTAGTTGAGCAACATCTGTCTCATGCTCAATGTTGCCGTGGACCAAGCTGACGTTCGATAGCCCTAATGCGGTCACCCGCGCTTTTGCTCCCGCCAACAGCGCCTCATCTTCATCGATACCCCAAGCCTCATCCACTTCTGGAGCAAAGCGGCATAGGGTATGACCGGGGCCACAGCCAATGTCAAGAATCCTACTATCCCGACGGATCGAGCGAGCCAAGAGGCGCTTGACTTCACCATGTGAATCTTCTCCATATTCTTCAATCAGATAGGGTGACGCTGCTGTCGTAAAGCCTGCGTAGTCACCATAGCGTTCCGCCAGGTCAGCGTCAATTTCCTCTGATGTCGTGGCCTGTGTGAATTTACCCATTTTGTACCCCCTTCAGCTTACTTGTAACTCGGTGTTTGCGTTCGCACCGATGGCGATTACAATACGAGTAAGATTCTTGGACGGCCTTCCACTTTGTTATTCGTTGCCCGTTTCACCTGGAGCAAAGGTCTCAACGTGACTCAGCAAACACTCGATACGCCCGTGGTTTACCGGACTGAACACCCGCATATTGTTCGTGTACCCGGTGTCTGCGGGGGTAGACCGATTTACCCCTAACCAGCCACCCGGCCCGCCAACCCTCGCCAATCATGTGGCAACAGCTCGCGTATGGTCAGGATGACGCCCTCATCCACCAGGACTTCTGTGCTCAAGTTGTCGTCGTGAAGCTGGCTGATAAATTCTCGGCAACGGCCACAGGGTGGCAAGATGCTGCCGTCCCAGTCCACCGCCACCATTTTCAAGACCCGGCTTTCGCCCGCCGTGATCATGGCCGCCGCCGCCGCGTGTTCGGCGCAAAAACCCATCGAGCAGGCGGTGTCAATACAGACGCCGGTGTAGACCGAGCCGCTATCGGTCAGCAACGCCGCTCCCACACCGCCCGATTCGGCGTACTCAGATAGTTTGCGTGGGTTGAGGACAGCTTTTGCTCGTTCGTAAAGTACATCGAAAGTCATCGACATCAGATTTCCCTTCCTTTTTCCCAGTCAGCTGGACTCTACTGATAGTGAAATGATTCTGTTTTTTCGGGCGCTTTACGCAGTTCGCCCCTCGCCCTGCGGATACTCACCGCTCGCGCCAATACCTGTCGCCGCTGCTCGTCCGTCCCAAATAGCCATAGTCCACCAACTGGCGGCGCATATTGGCCGGGTCTTGGAAGGTGTGCCACTGGCTCAACACTTCG
>JAHDWG010000525.1 GCA_023384495.1 Caldilineaceae bacterium | reverse complement strand
ATGGCTGTCTCGGTAGCGAGGCCTACGGCTGATTTGGGTTACGGGGGGCCTCTGGGCACGGAGGACTTGGCCCACCACCGGCCATACCGCAAAATCGTGATGGACAACCCCTGAACCTGGGCGTATACTGGGCGCAGCACACCCGGTATTCATGGCAAAAGCAACCGGCAAACTCCCCCATAGACCAACGCACCTACCGCAATTTCGATCTGGTCGTCGAGCGCACCGCAGAGGGCTACCGCGCTCGCGTCCAGGACCCGCCCGAGGGCCAATCACCCTGGGTCCGCATTGTGTTGCCCTTCACCGACGCTGAACGGGCTGCCGCGACTGCTGCGCTGTGGAGCACAGATGGCAGTCGCGCCTATTGGCTTGCGGATGAGCAACCCACCGACCTCGACCCGCAGCAGTTCGGCCAGCGCCTCTTTGACATCTATCTCCAAGGACTGCTCCTCTTTGGGTTGCCTCAACTGCATGACCGCCCAGGTTGAACAGGTGGGCGAGCGCCTCATGCGCCACCGCTGCAAAAGTGCTCGGCTACCGCGAGGGACGCCTCCCCCTCTTTCTTCATCCCGATCTCCAGCAATACCAGCCCTGTCGAAACCCGCTCCATAAATCCCCATTGCCAGATGGCGTGCGCATCGACTCCAGTCAAGGCGGAGAGCAGTTCACAGCGCGCGATCCCCTGACCGAGAGGATCGTTGTGGGCGAGGAGTGCATCGCTCCAATCACGCATGAGCACAGCCAGGTCACATGCTTTCTCCGCAAACAGCCCATCTGGGTCTACAAACTTGCATTGCAGTGAGCGGTGTGGCGCCTCGTCACGTCCAGTCCCATCCAATAGCAGTGCGTTGTCTGCATGTGCGTCCCCGTGGACCAAAACGGAGTGTTCGGGGGTGTAGGCGTCGGCGCGCTCCTCGCAGTATTCTAGGGCTCGGTCGATGGTCCGTTTGTCACACGGGCGCCCCAACAAGCGCCACCTCTCTGCGATGAAGGCCGCGAGCCATTGGGCCTTTTGCGCGCCCGTCATCAACCCTTGCGCAGAGTCAAGCGGCATCCAAGCTTCATGGAGGGTTTCGCAAAGCACGCGGATCTGGGTATCAATGGCCTGCGCTGTGATCCGTAGCGGCGCCCCCAGGCGCTCCAAAAGAATGGCGTTTCGCTCGGGGTCGTGCGCAAATAGTTCAGCATACCCTCGGCCGGCTGCAAGCTGATACACCTTCGCCTCAGCCGATAGGTCCGCCGAGCCGGGCAAACCGATCTTGAGGATGGCGGCCCTTCCGTCACCCAAACGTACATGCGCAACAAAGCCTTCGGATCCACCCGAAAGAACGCCTCCGATCGTTAGCGCCCACTGGGCGGCGAGCTGCCGGACACAGTCGTCCAGACTGGCAACCCACTGAGCGCCGACATCGCCAAGGGTTTGCGCCCGCATGCGCACCGCGTCAGGCAGTTGAGTCTGATATGATCTCGACAAAAGCTCGTCTCCTTTCTGAATTGGGTTTTGTTTGAAGACGACAGTTTTGCCGCCGCGGAAACCGTCATATTCACACGGCAACGAGTATGGTACGCTGCCGTGACGCCATCAGGATGCTGTCCGACGGTATTGTACGTCGAGTGCTGGTTTGTGGAAATTGTCACTCGCCCAGAATGACTACCCCAATATGCGTTTTGTCATTTCGCATCATCCCGGCTGGCGGTGATACAATACCTCCATGCCAAGAAAGTCTTCCCATCATCCTATGAACGATACGCGCGTGTCAGACGTCTTCGCTCTCTGGCGAGCTGTTCCGTTCTTGGCCGGCCTCCCCGTCGACGTGGTGAAGGCCCTGGCCAACGTGGCGTCGCGCCATGTTTACCCTGCTGGCGCCATGCTTTTCAGCGAAGGCGAACCCGTGGCTGGTCTTTATTTGATCGAGTCAGGCTCGGTTAAGGTCTGTCGCTTTTCCAAAGATGGGCGGGAACATACATTGCATGTCTTCACCGTGGGTGACACCTTTAACGATGTAGCAGCCTTTGACGGCGCTCCTAACCCAGCGAGCGCGGTTGCCTTCACCGACGCGGTTGTATGGCGTGTCGCCCGCAGCGATTTGCACGGGATTGCTCAGCGGTACCCCGCGCTGGCTTGGGCGTTGTTGGAAAGCATCGCTCGACGGACCAGGTATCTGGTTGGCCTCGTGCAAGATCTCTCGGCGCGCAATGTCAAGGCGCGGCTCGCACGCCTCCTATTGGAGCAGGCGCAGGCTCAGGATCCAAAAGATATGGCCCAGATGCTGACACAAGAGGAAATGGCTAGCCGTCTGGGCACGGTGCGCGAGGTGGTGGGCCGGGCGCTGCGCAACCTGGCGACGAACGGCATCATCGAATTCGACCGCCACCGGATCGTGATCCGCGACTCGGAGCGTCTGGCCGAAGAAGCTGATTTGTGAGCGCCATACAACCCCTTATCTATGTGCCGCGCTTTTTTTGCCAGGCCCTACGCTGTGCGAGGATAACGCTGGCGGAAAAAGTGCAACAACTCCGCACGCTCTCCCACAATCAAAGAGCGCAACGGCTTCTCCGGCGTAGGCGAAGAGCGTACCCAGGGGATGCCTGTCACCATGACTGAGTACGTGGGCGCGCCGATGGGGCGGACGTAGTGCCAGGCGTCCGGTTCGGTCATTTCGTAGCGAAAATCACCGGTTGCGATCATGCGGGCGGCAACTGGTGGCGCAGTTTCGCCCGGCCCATAGCCGACGGCCATCTCGTACTCGCCCGCCAACACGCGCATAGCCGACGGCCACGGGTGCGGATGAAAGAGCGCCTCCTCCGCTGCGCACGGGTGGATGCGGTGCAGCAAGATGCGATATTCACGCCAGGGGCGCCAGAGCCGTTCCACAATGGGCGGGTGGTAGTCGATGTAGAGGCTGTTCCAACCTGCCTCGTCCGCCAACAGGTGAGGGAGTTCTGCTTCTACTGCATACAACACATTGAGCATCGATCCGGCGCCTTTCCCGTGAACTCTAGGTGACTGTCACCTCTCAGGTGACAGTCACCTAGACCTGCATTACAGCTATCAACCCTCAGGGCAAACCCTGCACGATGCGCTCCATCTCATCCTCGCTAAAGGCGCGCATGGTCATGCTGCGGACATTGCCTTGCATGGCGACGGTGAGGAGCAGCCGGGTGGCCGCCTCATCATCCGGCGCTTCGATAATGGCCACCAGGTCATATGGCCCCAGCGTCCACCAAATGCCGATGAACCGTCCCCCGGCGGCCTGGGCAGCCTGTTTGGCGGCCCTGGCTCGGTTGACTGTCTCCTTCACATCCTTGACCCCCTGCTCGGTAAAGTTGACCAATGCGATGTAGGCTGACATGTTTCCTCCTTGAAGGAACAGCGACCACGCGCAATGAAACCAAACGGCTCTCCACGATAAAACGGGAATTGCGGAGTTCGCATGCCCTCGTGCGAACTCTGTATGCTCTGTTTCCCGCCAAAACCGGTAGAGCCAACCAAACAAATCGAGGTGCGCCTGATAGAACGGGTGTGGTGCGTGCAGTTTGGACTGTCAGGTGTAGCGTGACGGCAAACGAACACGGGGGCGACGGAACTTGAGGCAGGCACGGCCATCTGAGGGGATGCCGCGTGCCTGCAACACGGGTGCAGGGATAGAGGGGCAATCATCGGCACAATGGACTGTGGACAAATCGGTACAGGACGATTGTACACCTTTCCAGGGGAAGCGTCAAACCCTCAGAAAAGCGCGGGTGCGTCCAGGGTTTGGGGCGAGAAGCTAGCGGCATAATCATTCCGGGAAAGGGCCGGAGATGCGTCGGTCAGACCCATCTGGCTGAATATTACTGTTGAGAAGCCCTGAAAGCCCGGCGGTGTCTAGGATTTAGGGCATGGCAGGTGACAGTCACTCAGAAGTGACTGTTACCTTAGGGTCCGAGGAGCCACTGAGGAGGAAAGTACATTCTTGGGACAAGACCTCCGGGAGGTGTCCACACATAGGCTGGTTGACAGAGCAGGTTCTGGACGCCTCCCGGAGGTCGGGCTGTAAACCTCAGACCCTTCCCGCCGACCTCACAGGCGGCGCTCCATGACTATCTGAGTCGCGCCCTGGCTGCCAGCGCATATAGGTGGTCCAGATCATCAGCGCAACCACGCGCCAGCCAAGCAAAAAGAGCCCGCCAAAGCCCAACGTGGCCACTAGGAAGCTCGTGGGGATCACCGCGCGGCCAAGGATGTAGGCGCGCAGCAATATCCCTAACGGTGCGGCGACGAGCCATGCATTGAGCGCCCGTGTGAGCACAACACGCTGGCTCGCCCCGGCGCGCAGGGGATAAACGCCCAGCAGCGCCGCAACCGGCAGCCAGACCACCACAAAGGGCGCCGCCGTCCAGAGAACGCCCCAGAGCGGGTTGGCGGCGTCCACCAGCCCGTGGTCGCGCTGGCCGATATAGA
>JAHDWG010000524.1 GCA_023384495.1 Caldilineaceae bacterium | reverse complement strand
CGGCGTCAGTAAATCTACCTCATCATCGCGCAAAAGGCAAAGACGTAATTTGCCATCCGCCGTCAGCCGCACCCGGCCACAGCCCTGGCAAAAAGGCTCGGTCACGCTGCTGATAAAGCCCAGCGTGCCCATGGCCCCGGCAATACGGAATGGGCGGCTGGGGTCGATAAAATCATAGCCCACCTCTTCCAACGGGCCAAAGACCGTCTCGATCTGGGCGCGCATTTCTTGGTAGGTGACCACATTCGTTTGCTGGAAATCGGTGATCTCGCCAAAGGGCATCATCTCGATAAAGCGCACGTCCCAGTCGTTTTCCAACGTCAACCGCGCCAGATCGATCATATCCTGGCCATCGTTGAAGTGGCGCACGACCACGCTGTTGAGCTTGATGGGCGTCAGGCCCGCATCTTCGGCGGCGCGGATGCCGGCCCATACTTCGTCCAACTGGCCCCAACGGGTGATGCGATGAAACTTATCTGGGTTGAGCGTATCGACGCTGACGTTGACTCGCTTCAGCCCTGCCGCGGCCAACGGCTGCGCCAGTTTCGGCAACAGAACGCCATTGGTTGTCATCGCGACATCCTTGACGCCTGGGGTGCGCGCGATCTCACGCACGATCTCCACCACATTGGGGCGGATGGTCGGCTCGCCACCGGTGAGGCGGATTTTGGTGACCCCCAGGCTGGCCGCCACCTTGACCAGAAAGAGCACTTCCTCGTCTGTCATCAATTCGTGGCGGGGGCGAAAGTGCATATCTTCGGGCATACAGTAGACGCAACGGAGATTGCACGCATCTGTCAGGCTGATCCGCAAGTAGTTGATACGTCGGCCATAGCTGTCATGCACCGGGTCGATGCTCGTCTCGGTGGGCAGCAATGGCAACGTTACTTTGCCATATTGCGTATGGTGAATCTGGGTTGTCTGAAGCTGAATGACGCCGTTCACGGATCTCCTTGCCCATGCAATGGCAGGTTAATCAAACAATATCTTGATGAAATCTTTGGCTGTGGAAGGGCCGGTAATCTCAAACCAAAGCGAACCGATCCCTGGCTCTACCCGCAACTGGAACGTCAAGAAGGGACAGCAACGCCGCTCCAACTGGATCACCCGCATCAGTTGTTCCAGGCAGGCATCGTCCGACGAAAACTGAAAGGCGTAGCCATCGGTCAATTCTCGCACTGCTTGAACGTTGTGGCCAATGGTACGCAGAACTGTGTTGCGGCGTTCTATCAGCTCAGCCTCGTGGAGACTACATGCAACCGGCATCTCGACAACCTCACTCATACGAGCTCCAGCGCGATCTCGCTTCGCATACTGCTTTTCGCCTGTTCAACCCGCCCGCCAGGAATCCCTTCAATTTCATAAGTGCAGCAGCGTGCATTTTCAGCCATGGATTGCGTACGGCGGCATGGCTGGCCCATAAGCTCGTCGACCAGCGCCTGATCCATCAGGCACAACTCGCGGTGTTCGCTGGTGATGCCGGCATAGGGACAGTTGCACTTGTGCAAAAGATAACCACCCCCAGCGCCCAGCGACTCCCAGCGCGCCAGATAGCCCCGCTCATTGAGAAAAGCAGTCACCCGCTCCAGCCGCATCTCCACCGGCGCATTTGCCAGATCTGCCCGATTGAGTTCACCCGCGATTTCGTGCGCCATGGCCCGAAACGCACAGGGCACCTGATCTGCTGGCAACATCTGTTTGAGCTGCCGGGCGAGCTTGCCGGCCAGCGCTGCAAAATTGTTGGGAAAATAATCCCCAGCATCCTCGGTCAGCACATAGATCTGTTGGGGGCGACCCACATTGCCTTTGCGCTCGACTCGACCTACCGAGATCAGATTATCCCCTTGCAAAATGTCGAGATGGTGGCGCACCGAAACAGGCGCCATGCTCAGGTGGTCCGCCAATTCGGCCACCGTGGCGCCTTCGTTCTCTTTCAAAATCTGGAGAATCTGTTTCCGCACTGCGTGCACTGTTCAATTTCCCTCAGGCCGCCAGCCCCCACCGTTCAGCGTCTATCCCATAGCAACTATAGCACAGAGACGCCTTGCTGTCAATTATTATGAAATTCTCCCAAAATATTAACGTTCGCAACCGCTACTGCGAAATCCGGTAGGTTACCTTGCCTTCTCGGAAGCTCGGAGTAATAGACGGTGGTATGGATACCGCCGCTACATCAACGAGCCAACCGGGCGGGGCCCAGGCGCAGACAAAGCGGCTGCAATCGCCATACCCTGTTTGGTAAGCAACAAAACCGCCGCCGGAAACTTAAAGTTGCTGGCCAACAGACCGCGCGCCAACAATCGCTCTACCACCTCAGGGGAAGCATCGCTGGGTGCGTCGCCATCAAGCGGGTGTAGCCGATAGCGCTTGGCGCCGTCAAGCTGGCGGTGGGCCTTGAGCGTGTCACCGTTTGCCAGCGCGCGCAGCAACCGCTGCTCTTCGTCCAAACGATGGGTTGATCTACCCCAGTTCCGCCACATATCTTTGCAGTTCGCGTTGGTCAATCCTGACAAAATGGTCAGTCAGAAGCTCGGCCATCTCATCCTCGGTCAGCCGGATGCGCAGAATGTCGAGCGCATCTTCGGGCGACTGGCCATAGGCCAGCTTTTTCTTGCCGTTCTTCATCTCAAACAGATACATACGATGCGGATTGTTGAAGCTGCTCATATGCTATGCCTTGATCAGCGTCCCCTCATACAGTTCAGATCCGTAGCCGGTGAGGGCGCCCAGGCCGCGATTGATCTCGCTGTCATACTTGCCGGCCAGCAATTCGCGATAGAACTGATAGTCGATTCCCTTCACCTTTTCGTCATCGGGGAAGCGATGATAATTCTCTTTGGACATCAGGCTCTTGCCCTCGGCGATCAGCTGATTGCCCAACGCCGAGCCAGGGTAGGGGGCATAGAACGAAATCGAGGGGAAGACCCGTTTCATGCTCTTCAGCATACGCATGGTTTTGAACGCGTCCTCCGGCGTCTCGCCAGGGATGCCGAGCATGATGTTCGACCAGAACTTGGGCGGCGTGCGTCCGTGCGCCTCCATCTCATCGCCCAGGCGATTGACCAGTTCGATGGCGAATTGGTTATCCTCTTCGGTGCACTCCTTGTTGAGGAGCCGTAGAATGCGGTCGCTGCCCGACTCAAAGCCGATGGAGATGGTGGTCCAGTTGGTCTCTTTCACCAGCGCCTCGAAGAGGTCAGGCCACTGGCGCACCGTATCGGCGCGGCCGGCGGCCCAATAAGGCCACACCTTGCGCGCCTTGCGCGGATATTTCTCGATCCACTCGCGCAGCCATTTGGGGTTCTGAAAAAACATCGAATCGTGGATCACCACCGAGCCGACGCCATACTTGCGATCCAAAAAGTTCAACTCATCGATGACCGCCTCTACCGGGCGGCGCCCCATATTGGGGATATAGGAGTTTTCGTTGCAGAAGACACACTGCCACGGGCAGACGCGGCTGGTGAGGATCGTAACCACCGGCCCCGGCCCCCAACCACACTCAGGCTCCAGCGGCCAGTTGAAGTTGCGTTTGGTCTTCCAACTGGCAGGCTTGGGCCACAACGTGCGGTCGATCATGGGCCACTCGGCCATAGAGCGGGCGCCCACGCCCTGCACCACTCGAGGAAAGGCGCCGGGGTCTTTTACCAGGTCCACGATGATCTGTTCACCGGGACCCTGACAGATCTTGTCAAACTCGGCCACCTCCACCATTTCATCCAACGCCACGGTGGCGTGCATCCCCCCAGCCATGACCAGGCCGTTGGGGTTTAGCTCTTTGAACAGTTTGGCCGAGCGCAGCGCCACGGGGTAGGTATAGCTGCGGACATTCATCAGCAGAATTTCGTACCCCTGGATCTGCTTTGCCAGTTGTTCCCACGAGGTGACCGCGCGGGTCGACGCCAGGTCGGTGAGGATGCCATTCTCGTGTAAAATTGTGCGCAATAGCCCAAGCCCGTGGTCTTGCCATTGTTCATGAGGGCCCGACGGGTTCACCAGATCGCCCAGGTCGCCCAGGTCGAGCCACAGAATTTTGGATTTCGGCTTTGTTGCCCACGGCCAAGAAAACGCCACGGTCTATTCCTCCTCAATGTGCTTAGAAGAATGTGCTCAGATGCTTTTCTGACGAGGTCGTCCTGTCCGACCTGGGCAAAAGCCGCAGAGCTGGTGAGAACACCACCATATATCATATCATGTATACATTATGACTATATTATCAAATATCATCACTGTATGTCACCGCCATTGAAATGCAACGCTATGATGCAATGCTATGCGGGCAAGGCAGCGGAGCGAACGATGGGGGCGGGCATCGTGCGCGCAGTATAGCATGGTGGGTTGGGCCTGTCAATTATTATGAAAAAGATGATAAATATACCAGATGAGTCGCATAGGGCTCGGGTGGAAAACAAGTGGAAAATCAACGAAATGACCAAAACCTTGGCTTGT
>JAHDWG010000523.1 GCA_023384495.1 Caldilineaceae bacterium | reverse complement strand
TGATGTCGGCCTGCAGGCATGGAATCCCCTCCACGGGACGGCGATTGACCGCGCTAAACTCATACTTGTCGCTCAGGTTGCGGATGGTCAGCCCGCCGATCAGCCCGCTGGCGCCGGTGACCAAGACTTTGGGTTTGGTGTGGGTAGTCATGTTTCATCTCTCTGCGGGTTGGTTTTGGTTGCTTCCTCTGGGCGCGCCGTGTATAAGGCGCTTGACTAATATTACAATATTACAACGAGATTTCGCGCCATGGGTCAGCGGCGCAACGCGCTTTGTCAAGTGCATTGCGCCTCAAGCAAGTCTCGTTATCGTACGATCATCGCCTGAATCGACAAATAAATCAACTAAGACACAGTGCTTTTTTAACAATCGAATTGTGTGACGATTGGTGCTTCTACCACCTAGTTCGTTGGCAAAGTGACTTCAAAAAAGATGCATTGGGCAAGTCTTGGTTGTTGACTTTGGCAACGGTCTGAAAGGGGCTGCTACTGCCCGGGGAGCTTGAGCGAGTTCAGCGTGGTCAAGCTGCGCTGGCCCAGCGTGGCGAACAGTTGCCGCAATGACCCTATCGGGAGGCTCGTGCTCCTGCGCGCCGGGGTTGAATTGGCGGCTTGCATCTCGGCTTGAAGCAGCGCGGCCGCAAATTCGCTGGGCGCGCCATAGCGGGCGAGCGGTTCCTTGGCCAACCCAAATGTAAGCACGGCTGCCAGCGCGACGGGCAAGTCGGCGCGAATGGAGCGGGGCGACAAAGGGGGCATATAGGTGATCTGTCTGCGCAGGCTCGGCTGACTGTCGGCGTGAAAGGGCGCCCGGCCCAACAAGAGCCAGTAGGCAAGCGCGCACAGACGGTAGACATCGGTGCGCGCATCAATTGGCGCCGGGGGAAAGAGCTGCTCTGGCGCACAAAAGGGGGTGACCATCGGGGCGCCGTCGGTTGTTGTTTCCACACCACCAAACATACTGATCTGGACATGAAGACGGCTATCGACCCAGACGACATCAGGGGTAAGGGCGCCATGCAGGCAACCCTGTGCGTGGGCATGTTCCAGAGCGGCGGCAATCTGTTGGACGGTCGCCATCCGATCATGGAACGAAAGGCGGCGCTCCTTTTGGCGCAGGAGCTGGGGCAGCACAACACCGCGCGGTGGTTCGATGGCAACATAGTAGCGGCGATCGATCTCGCCAAAATCAAGAATCGTAAGAATGTTGTCATGTCGGAGGCGCTGCCCGGATTCGCCCAACCGCACAAATTGGCGCACAGTCTGTTCGTCCGGTTCGTTCAGGGTGTCCAGCACATTGAGGAGCACGCGCTGTTGTGTCCTTGCATCGGTTGCGGCATAGAGGGTGCGATCACCAGCAACGCCAAGTGGCTCATGCAGTGCATAAAAACCAAGCTGCTTCAAGAGAGCGCCCATCGCGATTCACTCCGTTCCTTCGTAGGGTGACTGGCTTGAGTGTTGGCAAACACAAAAAGGGACCGGCCAATGCATGTCGCATGACATTGCGCCCAAGCGTGGTGTCGAAGTCAAAGGGGCGGCTCTGGCTCAAAACATACAGTGCTTATGTTCGCCTTAAGGATAGCACAGCGTACAAGAATTGTCTGCCCATCTGCTATCCGCAATCATAGCTACCTTACGTCGGAATCTAGGCGCGTGGCCGCCGGACACCCTACGCCCTCATACGCGGCCACGCGATGAATTCTACGCCCGTTGGCCGCGCCGCCGGTTTGACGTTTGCCGCCCGCGTGAATAGCATACAGAGTATTGTTCTTCTGTTCGCTTGGGGGAACCTACTCAACTCAAACAGCATAAACGGGGGAGGGATTGGCATGAGTAATGCAAACGGTGATGTGCATGACGGTTTCGATCACTATTGGTCGGCGCTGCAAGCTGAGCTGGCGGCGCTTTCCCCCGCCGCCGAATTGACCGAGATCCCCCTTCGTTCCACCGATTTTGGCGTGGTCTACGGGCTGCGGCTCACCAGCATCGGCCCCGCTCGCATCTTCGCCTACTACTGCGTCCCCCACGGCGACGGCCCGTTTCCCGTGGTTTACCAATTGCCCAACTATGGCAGCGTCAACCACATACCGGCCTACGAGCGCCGCCAACGCTATCTCTGCGTGCAGCTTTGCCACCGCGGACAACGGCTGGCCGACCAACCCTTTGCGGCGGCCTACCCGGGCCTGCTCACCACGAGGATCGATGACCCGCAGGGTTACATCTATCGTGGGATCGTGGCCGACTGTCTGCGGGTGATGGACTTTTTGCTGGCGCGGCCCGAGGTGGATGCAGGCCGCATTGCGCTGGTGGGCAACGATCTGGCGCTCTTTACGGCCGCGCTGCGCCCCGAGGTGGATGCGCTCTATTACACGCCGGGGCCGTTTTTTCATGCAGCGCAGCTTGCGCCACGCACCACAGCCTACCCGCTCGAGGAGTTGAACGACTATGTCCGCGCCTACCCAGAACAGGCGGAACAGCTCTGGCGCACGCTGGCCTACTTCGAGCCGCGCCACTTTGCCCCCCGCGTGCGCGCCGACACGGTGCTTGTCACCGGCAGCGACGAGGACTTTCTCTCGCCGGCGCGGCTGGCTCCGTTGCTCATCGCATTCGGTGGCGCGGTCACCCCCTATATCACGGCCCACTCGTCGTACAAAGATGGCGTCCACCAGGAGGCGTGGCTGCGCGAACGTTATGGCTTTGTCGAGCCGCTGTTGCCCCCGCACTGGCGATCCTGACCGTGGCGAACAACATAGGGGCGCTCATGAAGAACGATCCATCAGATGGATAAATGTGGCCATTCGCCCGAACGCGCCCACAGATCGGCTGCGCTGAGGCCGGCCAGTTCACCCATGATCGCCTCTTTCTCCGCCGGCGCAAGCTGGAGAAGCGCCTCGATCTGCGCACAGATAAAGTCGGCCTCGGCGTCGCTGATGGTGAAGGGGTCGATGAGGAAATAGCCCTCGTCCACATGGTGCGCCCGCACGCGCACGCTGGGGTCGCCACGGGCCAGCAAGACCGAAAGCGCCATTGCATTGAGCCCTGCCTGCGCCGGGTCAACCGTCACCCTGGCGCGCATGATGGGGTAGGGGTCGGGTTCGGGCCAGAGCGCCGTCGCGGTGACGCCCGGCAGCAAAGAGAGACGCGCCACCATGCGACGGATGCGCGCCTTTTCGGCCTCGATCTCCGCCTCGCGCCGGGCCGGGCGCCACGCATCCAACGCCGCGATCAGCCCCACAATTCCCTCTTTGCCGATCTTCATGTGGCGGCCTATGCCCCGATTCTGCGCATAGGCGGCGCGGATCAGCGCCAGCCGCCCCGCCATCACGCCCGACGTAGGGCCACGGAAGTGCTTGTGCCCGCTACAGATGACCAGGTCCGCCCCCGTGGCGACAAGGTCGGCCAACTGCGTCTCTTCGGCGGCGGCGTCCACCACGACGGGGGCGCCGTGGGCGTGCGCTGTCTCGACAAACTGCGGCAAGGGGATACAGCCAAACTGTGCGGTGTGGTGCGAGACCACATAGAGCGCCGCGGCCGTCTGCTCGCTGAAGCTGGCCGCAAAGAGGCTGCGCGCCGTCCCATTCACTGTGCCCACCGTTTTGACCCGTGCGCCGGCCAGGCGGATGCCCTGCGTCACCGGCGCGCCGTAATCAACACAGTGGCCCAGTTGGATCAGCACCTCGTCTTTCATGCCAGTAGCGTCAGGCAACTGGGCAATGCGCGCCGGGTCGCGGCCGGCCATGCACGCGGCGACCGCGATGGTGATCCCCGCCGCCGCGCACGAGGTGGCGAAGCCGGCCTCCGCACCGCTGACACGGGCGATGGCTGCGCTGGCGCGGGCGTGGAGCACATCCATCTCAAAAAAGTGGGGCAGCGCCGAGGCCATGGCGTCGACCACGTCGGGCAACGCCGCCGACTGGCCATAGGCAGTCAATGTGCCGCTGGCGTTGACCACCCGGCGCAGATGAAGTTCTTCGAAGAGGTCGCGAGTCATGATTGCGTGAGAAGTGATGAATGATGAGTGAGAAGTGATGCGTGATGTGAACGGAGGCATGGCCCGCAGTGTAACCGGAGTTGTGGCGGCTGTCAACCGACTATTCCGCGCAGGGTGCGTCCGAAATTTAGGGCGCTCCTGCGGTATCGGGGGGAGTGACATTTTTAGTTTCTGTGACCGCGAAACCCCACGCGGAAGTGCCGCCGCGAAAGGCGTCGTACTCGCCCGGGGCCACGTAGCGCAGGTCGCCCAGGACGTTCATCGCCTCGTGGTTCCCCACCAGCGCGTGCACCTTCCCCCCCGCCTTCTCGGCCTGCGGGGCGAGTGCCATCAGGAGTTCCATCACCTTGCGCGAGTGATCGCCGCGATCGAGGACATCGCCCGTCTTCACGAGGTGCGTGCGCCCGCCGCTCCAGCGCGACTTGCCGTCGATCACCCCCGCCTGGCGAAGGAGTGCGACTAAGGTGTCGTAGTCACCGTGCACGTCGCCGATG
>JAHDWG010000522.1 GCA_023384495.1 Caldilineaceae bacterium | reverse complement strand
CGCTGGCCGCCGATGTCTTTGACGTAGAGCCATTGCCGTTGGATGACCCGCTGATCGGGCGACACAACATCGTCCACACGCCGCACCTGGCCGGGCGCACGCGCGATGCAAACTACAAATGGGCCGACGATCTGTTAGACCGGTTCGAGCCGGTTGTGGGATAATGAACAGGGGAGATTTGTAGAGATCGGAGGGGATTTGAAGAAACTGTTATACGGGCACGAATCTCCCCAAGTCTCTCCAATCTCCTCAAATCCCTTTTCTAAAATGACATGAGGAGCAAAAAATGCAATACGGCAGTGTACCGGGCGTTGACAAATCGATCTCGCGGCTGGTGCAGGGTTCGACCATGCTCAGCTCGAAACAGGCCGAGCAAAGCATGGCCCTGTTGGACAGCGTGTTGGAGCAGGGCTGCACCGCCTTTGACACCGCCCACGGCTATGGCGGCGGCGATGTGGAGCGCATCTTTGGCCGCTGGGTCAACGAACGGGGCGTGCGTGACAACATTGTAGTCATTGGCAAGGGCGCGCACCACAACCAGGATCGCCAGCGAGTGACCCCCTTTGACATCACCGCCGACCTGCACGATTCGCTCGCCCGCTTCAAGTTTGACTTTATCGACCTCTATCTGCTCCATCGCGACGATCCGAGCAAGCCGGTGGGGCCGATTGTCGAGACCCTCAACGAGCACCACCGAGCCGGCAAGATCGGCGCCTTTGGCGGCTCCAATTGGTCGGTGGCCCGCATCCAAGAAGCCAACGCCTATGCCGCCGCCCACGGGTTGAAGCCCTTTGTGGCCAGCAGTCCCAACTTCAGCCTCGCCATCCAAAAACAGGCGCCGTGGGAGAATTGCATCAGCATCTCCGGCCCCGACGGCGCAGCGGAGCGGGCCTGGTATCAGGAGACGCAGATGCCGCTCTTCTTCTGGTCGAGCCTGTCGGGCGGCTTTTTTAGCGGGCGCTTCCGCCGCGACAATCTCGACACCTTTGAGAGCTACGCCGACAAGCTTTGCGTCTCCACCTATTGCACGGAAGAGAATTTTCAGCGGCTAGACCGGGTTGCCATTTTTGCCAAAGAGAAGGGCATGAGCCTGGCGCAGATTGCCACCGCCTATGTGCTTAGCCAGCCGCTTAACGCCTTTGCGCTCGTCGGCTGCGCCACGCCCGACGAGTTTCGCGCCAATCACGCCGCCAGCGAACTCAAACTCACCCCAGCCGAGATTGCCTGGCTGGAGTTGCGAAGTGATGAACGGTAGACCAGGCGCACGCCCAGAAGATTTTGCCGGGACAGAAGGCAGGCTATGACCAAAGCCTCGCGCTGGCGCTTCGATTTTGCCCGGCGCATCGCCGCATCATACACCCGCAACCCCAAAGTGCGAGTGATCCAGGTGGCCGGCTCGGTGGGCCGCGGCGTGGCGGATCGCTACTCTGACATTGAGATCGACATCTATTACAGCGAACCGCCCACCAAAGCCGAGCGCATCGCCGCGGTCGCAGGCTGTGGCGCCGTGGTGGACTCACTCGACCACGATGACGAGGAGTGGGAAGAGCAAATGCTGCTCGACGGTGTCCACGCCGCCACCAGCACCTTCCTGGTGAGCACGATGGAGCGCTATTTGCGCGAAGTGGTGGACGAGGGGCAGATCGCACCCGCCGCCCAAACGCGGCTCTATTCGCTGCAACACGCGCAACCGCTGGTAGGCCACGATCTGGTGGCGCAGTGGCGGGCGAAAGCGGCCAACTATCCGCCCCAGTTGACCCATGCCATGTTGGCCGCCAATCTATCCTTCCGCGGTTTCTGGTATGCGGAAGAGATGTTGGCGGCGCGCGGCGATGTGCTGCTCCTCTACCGCAGCTTCCTCCAGGTCGGCCAACAGCTCATCCAGGCGCTGCACGGCCTGAACCAGCAATACCTCTCCACGCCCGACGGCATCAAGTGGATGGATGAGACGCTGACGGCAATGCCCATCCAGCCGGCGGATTGCGCCGCCCGCATCAAGGCTGCCTTTCGGGTCGAGCCGGTGGAGGGGGTGTGCCTCCTCAAGACGCTGATCGCCGAGACGCTCGACCTGGTCGAGCTGCACGTCCCCGATTTTGATACCGCGCCGTACCGGGCCAACTTCAGCCGCCACCGCCAGGTTTGGGATGGGCCGCCGCCGGCTGCCGGCGGAAATTGGCTTTAACCCCCTGTTCACCGCAAAGTTGGACGCTCCTCTAGACGCAAAGTGAACGCGCGGCTGCTATCGTCAGGACATCGGTCTGTCAAAAGCAAACGATATTCCACTACCTCTAGCGAATATCTCTTGCGAATACCTCTAGCAAAACAAAGGAGAGAAGACGATGTCTGGCTATTTGATTTCCTACAAAGATGATTCGTGGCGCGGCGAGATGGGGCGCCACACATTCTCTGGCGCGGCAGGTTTTACGGCATGGCCCGACAGCCAAAACGACCGCCTATCGTCTTTTAGATACAAGCTCCCCGTAGGTTGGGATCTGCGCATTCACGAACACCGCAGCAGCAGTTCACGCTTCAAAGCCTGGCGCGGCGCGAACGCCGACGTGGCAGTGAACAAGGATGATCTGCCGGGATATATCCACGATCAAGCCAGCGGGCACAGTTGGGTCAAGCTCAATTATAGCAGCATTCAACAAGCGTTTGATGCTGTCCAGCCGCAGGGTCCCACCCGTTTGCTCATTACCAAACCCAGCAGGATTGTCATGCCCGCCGGCTACAAAGGCGATATGACCTGGCATCAGCAGGGCATTCAGAAGACGAGCCGGGGCGAATTTGTGGTTTCAGGGAGCGCGCCGGGGATCGGCTATCTCTATTTCACCGATTACGAGCGCTCGATCGTCAATGTGCTCACCCCAGCCCATGGCAATTTCAATCACCTGGGAGGATTTCAGGTTGCAGGCAACTTCCTGGCCGTCGGTTACGAACGGTACGAAAATAAGGAACAAGGCGACTCGAAAATCCTCTTCTATGACATTGCCAACATTGCGGCGCCGGTTGCGCTGGAGCACCTGACCATCACCCGTTCCCGCGCCGGTGACACAGCCGGCGCAGTTGGGCTGATCGCGCTCAGCGACTGCTGGCTGGCGTTGGTCGCCAATTGGAATGCAGCGCGGCTCGACTTCTATACCTCGACTTCGCTGGACCTGCGCAACAATGCAACTCGCTTTAGCGCAGCACCAATTTGGAGCTGGTCCAAAGCCACCCACGGTCTGGGCGCCGGCTCGATTGACAACACATGGGGCGCTTACCAAAACATCAACCTCTTTCGCCAGGCGGGGTCAACATCGCGCATGGACGATCTCTGGTTTGTGGGCATGCATACCGACCGTTTCCCCTCTATGGAGGACTGGGCAGACCTGTATCATTTGAACTTGAGCGCCAGCAGCCCGGTGGTGACGAAGAAAAGCAAGAAACACTATTACAATTCCGGGGGTGGACAGCGCTTCGTCTATGCTTCTAGTTTCTATTACGATACCACGGTTAAGGCCTTTGAAGTCTATTCGGCGGAGGCGCACATCAGCGACGGCGTGAAGAGCCGGGTTGACCGCTGGATTTAAGTGGTCTGCACACGGCGAGTATATTGAGGAACACCCCAGCGCGTCCAATCGTTATGCAAGATGGCGATTGGTAGATTGAGAGAGCGGCGCGCTTGTGGAAAGCCATGGATGAACTTTTGAGCCGGCGAGTTGCGATGTTGATCAGCGCAGGCGCAGGTATGTTGCTCCTGCTGGGCGGGCTGCTCTTGGGGTGGCCGCGGTGGGTGGAGAGCCGCTACGAATGCGCTATCCTACCGCCGGAGGAGGCGCTCAGTGAGCGGGTGGCCATCGTCTTTGGCGCGCGCATCTATGCGAGCGGGCGCCTCAGCGCCATGCTGCGCGACCGGGTGGACACGGCCATCGACCTCTACAAGGCCGGCAAGGTGGAGAAGCTGCTCATGAGCGGCGACAACCGCTTTGCCGACTATGACGAGCCGGGCGCGATGATGGCCTACGCCATCGCCCAGGGCGTACCCGCCGACGACATCCAGCCCGATTACGGGGGTCGCCGCACCTATGATACCTGTTATCGCGCCAAAGCGATCTTTCAGGTGGATTCAGCCATCGTGGTCACGCAGCGTTTTCACCTGCCGCGGGCGCTCTTTCTCTGCGACCAGTTGGGGATCGATGTGGTGGGCGTAGCCGCCGACCGCCGCACATACGACCCGCGCTCGATTGCCTATTCGGAAACCCGCGAAATCCCCGCCCTCGTCGCCGCGCTCATCGACGTGATCCGCCGGGCGCCGCCGCCGGTGCTGGGCGAGCCGATCCCGATTGAGTAGTGGGGTTTGTCCCTTCGGCGAGGAGATCGCCCCGTTGCTGTTCTGAGCCAGAGGCCTTTTGGCCAAATTCTGAGAGCAGACTCTCCAACATGGGCAGGAGTTGGTTGACGCGGCGGGCGCGGATCACCCAGTCCCACAGGGGTTCGAATTTT
>JAHDWG010000521.1 GCA_023384495.1 Caldilineaceae bacterium | reverse complement strand
CACATAGCCGCCGCCCAGGGCGACGGTGGCGATGCTGACGCCCACCGCCATGGAGATCGCGCTAGACATCGCTGTATGCCACCGAGGCCGGACCACTTCCATGCTAAAAATCTGGAAAACCGGTCCCATGATCGCCACCAACCCGATCATGGTAATCAAACTAACACCGACGGCAAGCCAGTGCGTAATGAAGAGAACAGGCAGATAGGCCAGCGCCATCCCAATCAGGGCGCCAATGATGATGCGTTCTTTGCGATGGCGAGCCATGACCCAGGGCGCCAGGAGCGCCAGCAGCGCCAGCAGGTTGCCAGCCGCCACCAGCAGGCCGATCAAGGCGGTTGGCGTCGCCAGCACACCGTCTAGATAGACGTTAAAGAAAATGCGCATGGTGTACTCGCTACCGATGCGTAAGACGGAGATGAGCGCCACCACGCCAATCAAGCCCCAGGGCAAGGCCAATCCGGCGTTGCGTTCCTTTGTCTCTGCCACCGCTGTGCGCACAACCTCTTTTGTCTGCCAGATGGCCAGCACCGCCAGGCATTCGATGGCCGATGCCACGAGCAGCGTCAGACGATAGGGGGCGGCGTCGGCCAGCGTAACGCCCAGCAGGAGGGCGAACAGCCCCGGCAATAGCCCACCCACCAGGTTGCCGGCAAAGCCACAGAACGGCCAGATCGCGCCCTGTACGGCAAAGGCAGGGTTGCGCTCATCTTCGGCTGTGGCCGCCATCAGAAAGGGGGGGATGTTGACCAGGATAAGCGCACCAAAGGCCCAGGAGACGCCATAGCTACTCAGAATCCAGCTCTGCTGCCACTCGCTGGGCAAGAACTCATGCAAGGGGAGCAAGGCCCGGCAGAGGAAGGCGAACAAAAAACCGATGCGCAGCCCGTTGCGGATGCCATAGCGCTGGCTAAAGGCGCCGGCCGGCAAGCTGGCAAGGGCCAGGGCGAGCGGCCCCACCGCATTGACCTGACCAATGAAATCGGCGCCATAGCCCAGGCGCAGCAGATAGAGGTTCAACAACAACGCGTAAATACCAAAGTAGACGAAGCCAAGTATCGCATTCGCCACAAATAACAGACGGACATTACGGTTGAGATGATGCAACGTCTTGATATAGTGATTCATTGATGGATTCCTCCCGGTTTCGTTCTCTCTGCTTGTCTATTCCGGTTGAGCAATTGCTGAACTGAACTATTTTGACGCCTTTGGAAACGCAACCAGCGCCGTTTCCAAATCTGAATAGTGGGCAAAAAACTGGCAGAAGTGCGCACGCTGCAAAGCAGCTGCGGCGACTGGCGAAGACGCCAGCAACTTGACCCGTTCACCCAATGCCGGAGTGGCAGTCTCCGCCGCTCGGCGCAAACCTGCCAACCCAGATTCCGGGTCGAGCAGAGTTTGACCACTGTAGAGCCGGGCGATGCTGAGCAAGGCAAAGAGGCCCGACAGTTCGATCCGCGTGGTCTGGCGCAGGTCGATCAGCAGATGGCGGCGCCCCTGCCCATACAAGGTAGTAGCATTTTCGATCAACGCTTGATAGTTGAAGCGGTCAAGAGCGCCGGTTACTTGTAAGCACGCTCCGGTCGGCCAGCCATGCAGCAGCGTCACCCGAACGGTGGAGGGGCACGCTGACCGTTCGACCGTCGGCGCGCCACCGGTCGGAGTTGGTTGGTGTTGCACCTTGGGTGAAGGGGTGGCCAGGTGATTGACTATCCAGCGGGGCAACAGGGCCGGCATCAACAAGGCTTTGGCGATACTGAACATGATTGGCTCTCCTCCATTTGTGCCACAAGAAAGGTCAGCAACTCTTGCCGGTCAACAAAACACACCGTTGTGCCCGTTCTCACACATTGGACGGACGCGCGCCACGACGCCGACGGTCCCTCCTGCCACAGGCGCACCAGGTAAGAGTGATAGACAGGCGCTGGAGGCGGTTGATGGCCTTGAAATGTCATAGTGGTTTCGCTCCCGGCTTTACAGGATCGACTGTTGCGAAAGCTGTATGCAAGAATTGGACTGTCTTACTATAGCTAGTTTGCGTGATAAAAACGTGATATACTAATGCCGCGACCGTGATGGATTTGGATGAGCGCGTGATGAATTTGGGCGGGCAGTGTGCTCTGACGCGTCAGATCAGAGCGGGCTAACATTTGTCAGCGCAGCCCTATCCCCTTCTGCCCAAGACCCGGATGGCCTATATGTAGGCTAAACTGATATGGCAAATTTGACGCTTAGCTTGTTTGGTCGCTTTCAAGCACTGCTTGATGACCAATCGATTACTGACTTTGAAACCGACAAAGGCCGCGCGCTGCTGGCCTATCTGGCGGTAGAAGCAGCTAATGGAGGGGCGCACAGCCGCAGCACATTGGCAGCCCTTTTGTGGCCGGACTACCCGGAGGAGAGCGCCCGTACAACGTTGCGCCATGTGTTGCACTGTCTCCGGGCAACCATCCATGACGCCATCGAGGCACAGCCCTTGCTGTTGAGTACACGGCAGACGCTGCAATTGAATCCCGCTGTCGCGTATACCCTGGACGTGGCGACCTTTACCAACCTGCTCGCCCAGTGCGCCGCCCATACCCATGCCCAACTTGCCCACTGTCAGCCTTGCCTGCAACAACTGCAACAGGCCGTCGCCCTCTATCGCGGTGACTTTCTCGCCGACCTCTCGTTCCAGGATAGCGGCCCCTTTGAAGAATGGCGGCGCCTCAAACAGGAGCAGTACCACATCCAGGTGCTGGATGCGCTTTTCTATCTGACGCACGCCTATGCCGTCAATGGTGATCATGGGCAGGCGGCCTATTATGCACGGCGGCAATTGGAACTTGAACCCTGGCGCGAAGGGGCGCACCGGCAACTCATGCGTGCTTTGGCGTGTAGCGGGCAACGCAGCGCCGCCATCGCCCAATATCAGGCCTGTCGCCAGGTGTTGAGCATCGAATTTGGCGCCGAACCCGAGCCAGCCACGACAGTCCTGTATGAGCAAGTCAAAACCGGTACGTTGGGCAAGGCGATAGCGGATGATCTGGCATACGTTCAGGCGATCAATGGCAAAGTGAACCCCAAAGTCACCCTGTGGACACAAGAGAAAGGGGAAGAACGACACGACTTGGCCTCTACCCCTGAGGACTCTGCCCCCCAGGCATCGACGCGCGACTGGGGTGATGCACCGGAGATCGGTCTGTTTCATGGCCGGCAAGCGGAGTTGAACCAGTTGGCCCAGTGGCTGGTGACCGAGCAGAGTCGTCTGGTGACGGTGGTCGGCATGGGGGGGATGGGCAAGACGGCACTGGCCGCCAGGTTGACCAGGGCCATAGCCAACCACTTTACGGTTGTCATCTGGCGCTCCTTGCTCAACGCCCCGTCACTGGTGGAGATCATTAGATCCTGGATACGACTGCTTGCGGGCCAAGATGTAGGGGAGGCGACAGCAAGCCTGGATCTCCTCCTCAACCACTTGTTTGAACTGCTGCGCGAGCGGCGCTGTTTGCTCGTCCTCGATAACGCCGAAAGCATCCTGCAAGGGGAGGCGCGCGCCGGCCACTACCGTCCTGGGTATGAAGGATATGGTCAACTGTTCCAGCGCTTTGGCGCAGGCAACCACCAAAGTTGCCTGCTCATCACCAGTCGCGAACAGCCCCACATCGTTGCACGTCTGGCGCAAACACACCTTACCGTACACACCCTATATTTAACGGGATTGACCGCCGAGGCCGGCGTCACGATGATCGAAACCGGTGGGGTCAGGGGCGCGACGGCGCAGATGGAGCAGTTAGTTGCCCACTACTCGGGCAATCCCCTGGCGCTGATGCTGGTTGCCGAGACCATTCAGGAACTCTATGCGGGTGATCTGGCGACTTTTCTGGGCGAAGGCGCACCGATCTTTGGCGATATTCGCGATGTGCTGGATGAGCACATCGCCCGCCTGTTGCCGTTGGAACGGGACATCCTGCTCTGGCTGGCGATTGAGCGCCAACCGCTCTCTGCCCAACGCCTGGCGGAGAACCTGCAGCCGCCTGTACCGCACCGCCTGCTACTGGAAGCGCTTGGCTCCTTACGCCGCCGCTCGCTGCTGGAAAAGACGAACGACGCCGGTCGATACGCTTCCGCAGACAGCGCAGGCGCCTTTGCCCTGCAAAATGTTGTCACCGAGTACTTGACGCATTTTCTGATCGAACAAATTTTGCGCGAAGTTGAGCAGGGGGAACCTTTCCTTCTGAAAAGCCATGCGCTGCTCATGGCCCAGGCCAAGGCGTATGTCCGCCAGGTCCAAAGGCATCTCATTTTACAGCCGATCGGGGAACGCTTGCGTGGGCGATTTAGCCCCACCGAACTGGCGGCGCGCTTCAAAGCCTTGCTGGCCTCCTTGCGGACCATGCCGGACCGGCGCGCCACGTATGCTGGTGGCAATCTCCTCAACTTATTGCTCCACCTGGGCATGGATCCCTCCACCTACGACTTCTCGCAGCTTGCCGTTTGGCAGGCCGACTTGCAAAGAGCAGATCT
>JAHDWG010000520.1:3339-4538 GCA_023384495.1 Caldilineaceae bacterium | reverse complement strand
GGTTCGTGGCCGCGGTCGAAGCGGATGATCCGTTGCAGGGGAGCGTAGGTGGGTGCAGTGGCCATGTAGGGAGTACAGCATGGGGTGGAATAAGTCGCAGAATTTCACCCCCAGCCACACGTATTGCGAGAACCACAAAATCACCGCTTGACAAGCAGTGACGATTGTGTGTATCCTGTTAGGCGCTCACAGCAAACAGCGTAAGCAAGGATGGTCGGACATGAGAATCCTTACCACGGGTCAGACTGCGAAAGCGCTTCGGACCTCGGTCGACACGGTGCGCCGGCTGATTCGCCTCGGCGAATTGAAAGCCGAGAAGCTCACCGCCGGTTCGCGTCATCGCATCCGCGAGGATGCGCTACGTGAATATGCCCAGCGGCAACGGGTAACCTTGTCGCTCGACGCCATCGACTCAGAGTAAGTCGATAGCCCCGCACTCCGGCCAAGAAGATCGGGGCTATCTTCCCGCACATTAACAACCGAAAGGGTGTCATGTGTACAACCGCGCAGTGAGCGGTTGCCCGCCCGTGCGCGTTGGTGACCCACCTAGGACTTGAACCTAGAACCCAGTGATTAAGAGTCACTTGCTCTGCCAATTGAGCTAGTGGGCCGAATACAGCAAGTAGTATAGTCCGTCTGCCCCGGCTTGTCAAGATTTTGGCTCGACAAGTTGCCGCTGGCGTGTTCTGTTTGAATCCTGAACAACAGGTTATAATGGTCAAAACGGTTCGATTCAACGCAACAGGCACTGAAGAATTTACACGGAATGAGCATGTTGACAACACAAAACGAACGACAGACACACTATGCCGAACTATTGATCCGCACCGGCGTCAACTTACAGCCCGGTCAGTCGTTGCGACTGGGCGCCGAACTGGCGCATGCCGACTTTGTGCGCATTGTGGCCGCGGCGGCCTACCAGGCCGGGGCGCGCTATGTCCATGTGGATTGGAACGACACACCATTGCAGCGCGCCCGCTTGCAGTATAGCCAACCCGATGATCTGGACTTCTTCCCCGAGTTCGAGGTGCAGCGTCATCGGCAAATGGTCGACGAACAGTGGGCGCGCCTGGCGCTCGTCGGTCCTGAATTCCCCGATCTCCTCAACGATGTAGATCCTGTTGCCATGCGCCGTGTGTCACAGGTGCGCATTCAGAAGTTACGCTTTTACATGCAGGCGCAGATGGCCAACCAGCTTC
>JAHDWG010000520.1:0-3329 GCA_023384495.1 Caldilineaceae bacterium | reverse complement strand
GCCTGGGCGCAGAAGGTCTTTCCCCATCTTGCTGCCGATGAGGCGGTTGCACGCTTGTGGGATGTGATCCTCCACACGGTGCGCGCCGATCTACCCGACCCGGTTGCGGCCTGGCGGCGGCACGATGAACAATTGCAGCGCGTAACCCGGTTCCTGGCCCACAATCAGGTGCAATCGCTTCACTTTTTTGACCCCACGCCAGGGGCGGATGGAAAGCCTGCCAGCGATCTACATGTGGGGCTTACCGACCATTCGCTCTGGTTGGCCGCCTCCTCACTGACGCCCGAGGGCATTCGTTTCTTGCCCAATATGCCCACGGAAGAAGTCTTCTCTGCGCCCCACAACCAGCGCACCACCGGCTACGTGCGCACCTCACGCCCCTGCTTCCCGCTCGAGCGGCGCGTGGAAGGGGCCTATTTTCGCTTTGAGGCAGGTGAAATCGTGGCGTATGACGCCGAGGTGGGCCGCGATGTGCTGGAACAATTCTTCGCCATCCGCGGGGCGCGCAGGCTCGGTGAAATTGCGCTCGTCGATGTACGTTCGCCCGTGCATCAGAGCGGTGTCGTCTTCTTTGAAACGCTCTTTGATGAAAACGCCGCCTGCCATATGGCCTTTGGCGAAGCATATCCCGAGTGCATCGCCGGGGGGGCGGAGCGCAGCGAGGAAGAAATGGCGGCCCTGGGCTTCAACTATGCCGACACCCATCTTGATGTCATGATCGGGACGCCGACCATGAATCTGATCGGCCACACCTACGACGGCCAGGAGGTAATCATCATGCGCGCTGGTCAATTTGTCATTCCGGGACTGATGGATTGAGGCGACACACCCTGTTTGTGACTCAGTGGGGGTTTGGGTTGTGGAGCGTAGCCGGCCAGTGGATCGGTCTGAGCGCCAGCGCCTTGCGGCTGGGGGAATACTTGCAAAGCTGTAAGCAGAAACCAGCAATTGCGTGATTGACAAAGTCCAGACGCAATGCTATGCTTTGCCCTCGAACGCTGAGGGGTTTGTTTCGTACAATGAATACAACGAACACAGTATCTACCGGGGCTGATGCACAGCCCGATGCGGACAGTAAGCCGCCCAGTACGTACAATCAAGTGCTGCCCCCTTTTGCTCAGGTGGCCGGTGCGCTGATTTTGCATACATGGGCTTGCCAACTGCCGCCAAATAAGGGGGCGCAAATCCCCTTCATCTCGCCCGCAGCGAGTACGCTCTGTGGACGTGTCGGGACGCGGTTGGCGCGCCAGGCAGGGAACGGGGTTGCTTGCGCAAGGGAGGTTCTGCTGGTTCGTCCGTAGTGACGGGGCTGGTGGCGCTCTGCTTGCGCTTGCCCCGGTTGTGGCGGCTTGTCCAGCCGCCGCATGATAACCCACTGCCTGTTTCTCCAACACCGGCGCCATGCGTGCGCCGGTGTTCTATTTTCCCCACATTGCTCCGCGCCTGGCTGCGAAAAGGCTGCTCTGCCATCCGCAACGTCCCGGCAGTTTGCTCGGGCTGCCGCGCCGCTTGGCAGCCGCGCCGCATCAATCCTTACGATTTACTGAAGGACTATCACAGCACATCTTATGGAGGTCACCGATGGTTGATCCAGTGAATGTCAACGACGCGCTGGCGCATATCAGACAGTTGCTCGAAACCGGTGACATTGAACGCGCAGTGCGTGATTTGCGTTCGCTCCACCCCGCCGATAGCGCCGAAGTGTTGACCTGGCTGGAACCGACACAGCAGGCCCTCCTTGTCGAACAGCTGAATGCCCCCGAGCTGGCCGAAGTTTTC
Organism: Caldilineaceae bacterium; assembly: GCA_023384495.1. Lineage (GTDB taxonomy): Bacteria > Chloroflexota > Anaerolineae > Caldilineales > Caldilineaceae > CFX5. Next base: position 1,550 of record JAHDWG010000520.1, on the reverse strand, counting down.
GCCCAGATGGACGAAACCGACATGGCCGAAGTGGCGCAGCATCTGGACGTGGAAGAACTGGCCGATGTGTTAGACGAGATGGAGCCAGACACCGCCGCCGACCTCATCAGCGAGTTGGAGCCAGATGATGCGGCTGAAGTCCTGGAGCAGATGGACGAGTCTGAGCCGGTCACTCGGTTGCTCGCCTTTGACCCCGACACGGCGGGTGGGATCATGAATCTGCCGCCTCCGTCGTTGCGGCGGCAGATGACGGTGGCGCAGGCGTTTGCTTTTCTGAAAGAGAACTATCGTGACGCCAGCGAGATCTTCTATCTGTATGTGCTTGATCGATTCGGCCACCTGATCGGCGTGGTCAACCTGCGGGCGTTGATTCTCGCCGAGCCCACCCAGACGGTGGAAGAGATCATGCAACGCGATGTGTTGACCGCCAATGTCGACATGGATCAGGAGGCCGTGGCGCAACTGTTGGCGCGCTACGACCTGATGGCGGTGCCGGTGGTGGATGGCGAGAACAAGTTGGTGGGCATTATCTCCGTGGACGATATTGTGGATGTTCTCGAAGAGGAGGCGACTGAGGATCTCTATCGCCTGGCCCAGGTCAGCGAGCACGCCGAAATCTTCAGCCCCATTCCCAAATCGGTGCGCAGCCGGCTACCGTGGCTGTTGATCAACATGGGTACGGCGTTTATGGCCTCCAGCGTGGTTGCCTTCTTTGAATCCACCATTGCGCAGGCGGCGCTGTTAGCAACTTTTATGCCGATTGTAGCCGGCCAGGGAGGCAACGCCGGCACCCAGACGATGACGATCATCGTACGTTCGTTGGCTCTGGGCGAAATCGATCGCTCCGATGCGCTGCCCGCGCTGGGGCACGAACTGCTGATCGGGTTGATCCACGGGTTGACCTTGGGCGTGCTGGTGGGTTCAATGGCCTGGCTCTGGAAGGGGAACGCCATGTTGGGCGTGGTGGTTGGCCTGGCTATGGTGGGCAACCTGCTGGTGGCGGCAGTGGTGGGCGTGGCTGTGCCCATGACCCTAAAATGGCTGCGCGTGGACCCGGCATTGGCGTCGAGCGTCTTTGTCACGGCAGCCACCGATAGTCTAGGTTTTTTCCTCTTCTTGGGGTTGGCGACTTACTTCTTGTTTTGGCTGATCTAAATTTTGCTCTGGATGCACCCTTGCCGAAATTGGCATTTGACAAGCCTGAAAAACTGTGCGATACTCTACCCAGCTAGGCGATCCAAGCATTGCTCCCTTCCCGTTGTTGCCCGGCTGACGCCCACTGGGTTGACGCCATCGGTGCAATTGCTCGCCCAGCCTGACCACGCTATCCCGAATAAAGAGGAGGTGATGCATATGGATTATAGTTCTAGTCAGCGTCCGGTAGCATCACCTCGGGGGCTTGCCCTCTAGCGGGTGCTACCGGACCACACAAAGAAAGAGCCCAGGTCTTCGGACCTGGGCTCTTTCTATTGGCCTATTGGCGGCCAATGTGTCTCATGCGCCTGGGAAGTTGACGCTGAGCCGCAGCCCCTGCCGCCAAAGCGCCGGCA
>JAHDWG010000519.1 GCA_023384495.1 Caldilineaceae bacterium | reverse complement strand
TACTTCAATTCACTCTGCTCCGGAGCGGTATGAGATTATCTCCTACCACTACCCATAGCCACGCGCATGTTCATAATCGAGCCGGGCTTGACGGACAATCGCAGCTTTTTGTTGGCGCGTTAGCTTTGCCGGGCGAACACGCACGGCGATTTTAGGAATCACTGTCTGCGTAGCAGGCTCAAAAGCTGCCCCTTTTTTGATCCGTGCAGGATCAACACTTGCACTGGTGTCGATCAAGGTGTAATGACTTGGCACAGATTGTCTATATGCCGTAACACTTGTTGGTAAGCTGCTGCGCTGGCTTCGCCGGCGCCTCATCCACAACAACAAACAAATAAGCGCCCCGAGCAAGATGAAGGGACTGAGACAGATGATAGTTGGAGTACTCGTAGCAAGATAGTCGATGATCAGGTCGTGGTTCATCGGTTTTGCAACGCTCAGATGGTTATGTCAGCTCTACCCAACCGTAGGTCACGCTAGCAGTGTGACGCTCGTACATTCGAGACGATCCCGTGTGAACAAGGCCGTTGCCCTGGTAGGGCGACCTACGGTTGCTGGGCACAATAACAGAAGCCTCACTCATCGGGGATAGTTGGGATGTAGCGTCAGATCTACGAATGAAACGTCATCTATCCAGACTCCGCCACTGTCGGTGGTCTCACTGAAGTGGCTGAACATGAGTTGGACCCGATTGACGCCCGGAAAATGCTCCTGAAAGACACTCGCCTCAATTACGTAGCTACGGTACGTCCACTCGTTGTTTGGCGCCAGCCTCCACAAACCAGTAGAGCCCAAGGCGTAGGGGTCCTCACCCCACATGATCGCAAGAAATGATACTGTATCCGATTGGCTCTCATTGCGGTACCAGGCCGAAATGAGATAGTCATGGGTGGGATCAATGGTGATGAACTCTGATGTAAGCCAATGACCGGATGCGCACACAGGGGATGGATTGCCGCCACAGGAGCCAGGCATGAAGTTGTTCATGTTTAAGGAGCGGCCGCCTGAGCGGGAGATCGTATGGTCCCACTGGAACGACATTGCGCCGTGGTAGATTTCTGTCATCCACCCATTCGGGCTGCCTATACCCTCTTCAAATGATGGGTTTGGGGCAAGATTTCCAGGGACGTTTGTCGGTATTGGTGTGGGCACTTGCATGATGATCGGCAAGTAGACCTCGAGTGGGTTCGTACCTGATGGTTGAGTGGGCGTCGGCGTCGGTGTGGGTGTAGGTGGCGTCGAAGTGGGCGTTGGTGTTGCTGTCACTATCGGCGTCGATGTCAATGTCGGCGTCGGTGTCACTGTCGGGGTCGGCGGCGTCTGCCAATTTTCGACGGTTAGCTCATAGCCGGTGCCGCAGCCGGAAACGTTGGGATTCCAGTGGCGCACTAGAACGTAATATGTGCCGGTTGCCGGCGCTGTCCATTCGATGCGCGAGGCCAGTGAGTCGTCGGCGTCGTCGTTGGCGGCGAGTAGGGTGACGCCGTCTTGGGCATAGAGGTACAGATAGGTGTCTGCTGCCGGCCCCAGGTTGCGCGTGCTCAGCAGATACTCTTTGCCTGCCTCCGCTGTAAATCGAGCCCAATCTTGGTCGCCAGGGGTTGTGAAGTTGCGGGCCTGGGCCTGACCCAGTACGAGTTGAGCTGCGTTACCAGTTGTATCATCGGGCTCGAAGGCATCAGGGGTGGCAAAGCACACTTCGACCCCCTGCGCATAGATGTTGTTGGCTTTCTCCGCCTCATTCAGCACACCGGCTGAGTCGGCCTGGGCGTAGAGCGTGTGGGTGCTTTCGCTGCGCGGCGCTGTGGTTTGGGCGGCAGAAACATTGCCCAGCACGTTCAAGTCGGCCAAGAGCGCGGTCAACGTCACCAACGCCCCTGGCTCGATGGGGCTGTTGACCCAAAACTGGATGCTGCCCGTGTAGTCGCCGGCGCCGGTGGGCAGATGGTCGATGTAGAGATCGGTGTAGAAGCCGCTGAGGGTGTTGCGGTCGCCCTGGTTTTGCACAATCGCCTCGACTATCACATCCCCGTTGGCAGATGGGTAGGCGTTGAGCGCCACTACAGAGAGGTCGGGTGTTCCCTGAACTGGCGGCTCCATGGGTGACCCAATGTCAATCGTGGGGGGTATATCAATCCTGCCATAGGAGAAATCGGTGCGCTCGATGTTTGAGAACCGGGCATGTTGGATATAACCCAGGAAGTATGAGGCGCCGTTGTATTCAGAACGACCGATCCGGAGCGGGTGGGTATTCCACTGCGATGGCGGTGCGCCGTCATCTTTTTCTCGGTCCATTCTGCCGTTGACATAGAGGCGCGTCCGCTGTCCGCCATCATAGGTGGCAGCAATGTGATACCATTGGTTGAGGTTCAATCGGGTCTGGCCGGTGGTGGTGCGGTCACCGCCATCCGCCTTGATCAGAAATTGCAGCTTGCCATCTCCAGTGACGCGCAGCCAGTAGCGGTCCTTGTTGAAGATCATTGGATACTCGCTTAGCGCACCAGTCACATAGATCCAGGCTTCTAGTGTGATTGCCCCTGGCCGGAAATCCTCTGAATGTCCTATCTCCACGTAGGAGCTGCTGCCATTGAAGCTTGCGGCGGGTCCCAAATAGCCTTCGCCCCAATTCGGGTTAATAAAGGAGCCGTGACGGGAGCGGCCAGAGGAATCATAGGCAGTGTTGCCGCTTCCTTCATGCAGATGCCACAACCCCATCGTGTTTTGGTCTGCCTTGGGCAGGAAGACTGCATTCATATCGGCAGGGGGATTGGCCGCCTGGCTATTGCCATAATAGAGCTGATAGCTGCTCTCATCTTTTTGACCACCCCCAAGCCCGGTGTGCATGGGGAACCAGATGTCAATTTCGCTGGTGGTAAAGCGTTGCACAAAGCGCGGTAGCTCGGTCTGATTGTCGTAGATGAGGCGCAGATCGTCGCCCTTGTTCGGCGCCAGAGAGGCGTTGTAGATTTCAGCCGCCGTTGGGTTGGTGGTGCTATCAAAGTGTAGCCGCACGGGGTATTGAGCGGGAATACCGTCACTGTCGTTGTTGAGAATCACCAGGTTGTGCTTGAATCGATAGCCATCATTCCACCAGGCGGTCAGGGGCGCGGCGGCGAGGTCGATGCGGGTGTGGGTGTCACCATCGCCCGCAGGCCATTCCTCCCAGTTGCCTTGATTGTCCATGGCCCGCACACGGAAGTAGTAGGTATGCCCGGGCAGACCGGTAAAAATTTCTGCCGTCTTGGTCGTGTTGACGAGCCAGTCTGACCAGACGCTGTCAGCCCGATTGCCGTCGCGCACCTGGAGATGATACCAGCGCAGACCAGAGCGAGCGTCAGAGCCACTCCAACCTACGCTAAACTTGGTGTCGGTGGTCACCGCCGGCAACCCGTTGACAGCCGATGTTGGTGGTGTGGTGTCGATGTAGAAACGACGCCCGCCGTCATTTTGGCCATACGGCCCGTAGGCAATGACGCGCCAGTAGACGGTCTCATGTTCCTCTGCAAATGTATGCGTGTACTGAGTTTCAGTTGCCGGAAACGTTTGGTCTATCAGCAGGGTAGCAAAATTCTCTTGAGTGCTGGCTTGCAGCCGATAGCTGGTGGTGCGCAAGGTCTCGACCCAATCCAGCGTGACTGTGCGAGAATTGACGTAGGTGCGGTTGCGTGGCGCGACCTCGGGCGGTGAATTGGGGCGCCGCTCTGCCGGTAGCGTGATGATCAGATCGCGGCTGGCGGCCGCCTCCCAGCCACCATCGCGGCGGGCATAGAGACGCACCAAATGCGCCCCTGTCTCGTACTCGAGGTGGGTCCAGGTGGGTGGACGGTCGTTGTCGTTCCGGCAATCATAGTTGGGCACGCCAAGCTCGTTGAGCACCTGCCACACGCCACGGTCTGAACCATCGGTGGCGCTATTGACCTGCAGGCGCAACGTTCCGGCGTTGGACTCGGCGCAGAAACAGAATTGCTCCGGCTCGCCCCAGGGCGGGCGACAGGCGACATAATCAAACCGGTAGATCTGCGGTTCGTTGGTCAGCACGTTGAAATGCCAGGTCTGCGGACTCCAGCCACTCTCGGCGCCACGGCTGTCACGCACTTTGGCCCGCCATCGATAGCCATTGTAGCCCAGCCCTTGGGGGGACCAGGTGTTGCTGGTGATCCAGCCGCTGTTGGCGTTCTGTGCGCTTTCGAAGATCTCAAAGTAGTAATGGCTGATGGCATCGCCATCGGGGTCGCCGTTGTGTTGCGCGGTCAGGACGATACCGCTGTTGCCGGTGTAGACCGCCCAGTCGCCGGGACCGGTGAGATTGGGCGCCCTGGGTGGCCGATTGCTGCCGCCGGAGGCGGTGACCTCGAAGCCAAGGTTGATTTCCGGGCCGGCCCAGTCGCCGGAGCGCCAGATCTGCCAGATCGAATCATAGCGACCGGGCGCTTCCGGCGCCCGCATTGGGTCGGCCTCATAAAATTCAAAGACATGGCTTTGCCCTGCGTTGATCACAGTGCGGCCGGGCACAGCGACAAATTCATACGCTCCAAACCGTTGGCCCGATTTATG
>JAHDWG010000518.1 GCA_023384495.1 Caldilineaceae bacterium | reverse complement strand
CCCGACACCAGAGCCCACACCCACCATCGCGCTGGCGCTGGCCGAATCGACGAGCGCGCCATCGGCCACGCCGGCCCCCTACACGCCGGAGCCGACGCCCACCCCTACGCTCACCCCGACCCCGGTAATCTACACCGTGCAGCCGGGCGAAAGCCTGCTCACCGTGGCCAATCGCTACCAGGTGTCTGTCGCCGCGCTGCAAGACGCCAACGGCATCCTCGACCCGCGCACCCTCCAGATTGGCCAAGAGCTGATCATCCCGCGCCCCGAGGAAGCACAGGCTGCCCTGTCCGACGCTACCCCCACGGCGACCCCATTGCCGATGTCGATCCACGGCGTCTATTTGGGCGTTACCTCGACGGGCGGCCTTTGGGTATTGGGCGATGTGCAGAATGACACAGATGTCGCGCTGGAGCAGGTGCGCGTAGGCGTGATTCTTTCGGATGAAGCCGGCAATGAGCTTGCGCAGGCGGCAGAGCTGGTAGCCCTTGACCTGGTGGAGGCGCGCGGCAAGGCGCCCTTTGCCGTCCATTTCCCCGAAGCCCCGCCCGACTTCGAGCAATACAGCGCAGTCACCTTGGCCGCTTTGCCCGCCTACGTGGGCAGCTACTACCGTGATCTGGAGATCCGCAACCTGCAAAACCAGGGCGAACGCTATGCATCCTATACGGTTACAGGCACAATTTACAATTTCGGCCCAGAAGAGGCGGTCAGCGTGCAGGTTGTGCTCACGGCGTATGACCCCCTCAACCGGGTGATTGCCATGCGCAAGGTAGACCCTGAACACAATGTCGTCCCACGCGGCGGTGAAACACAGTTCACGGCGGTCTTAGCGCCCGTGGGTGGGCCGGTGGAGCGCATCGAGGCTGTCGCCCAAGGGCAGCGGCTACGGGCAAACCCCTAGATCTTGTTCACATTTGCGCTTGGGCGCGTGATGAAAAGTGTCCGGTAGGGAAGGTTGTCAAAACAGGTTTAAGGAGCCTCAAAACTCTCCATGTTGCCATCGAATTCCTATGCGCGTCTGTTATGGCTCTTTGGGCTAGGCCTGCTTGTGACCGGGTGTGGCCGCACGAGCGGCGCGGTGGCGGCGCCGCCCCCACCCACACCCCTGTCGATGACCGTTCGGCTTGCCCCGTTGCCATCTCCGACCGCGACAGCCCCAGTGGCCGAACTACCCGACCGGCTCGTGATCCCCTCGATCAAGCTCGACATCCCCGTGGTGGAACTGGGCTGGAGCACCAAGCGCAATGATGCCGGCAGCATCTTTAGCGAGTGGGAGGTTGCCGAATTTGCCGCCGGCTGGCACAAAAATAGCGCCCGGCTCGGCGAGCCGGGCAACGTGGTGATGAGCGGGCACAACAACATTCTCGGCGCGGTCTTCCGTGAGCTGGACCAATTGCGCCGCGGTGACGCCGTGACCGTCGAGGCCGGTGGGCGCACGGTTGATTATGTGGTTCACGATGTGCTGATTGTGCCGGAAAAGTATGCCACGCTGGATCAGCGCAAACAGAACGCCGCCTGGATCGGCGCCTTTGACGATGACCGGCTGACGCTCGTCAGTTGTTGGCCACGCGACGACAATACGCACCGCATCATTGTTGTCGCCTTCCCGGCAGAGAGCCTGGCGCAACAATAACCATAGGCATTGCGCCGCTAGATTTCAATATATGCCGCCGTCTCACGTAGGGCATCGAGCTGCTGCATGAGCGGTCGCCAAACGGAGCCAGCATCCAGGTCGTGGAGCGTAAAGATCAGCGCATCCTCTCCATTGTCACGGTAGTAGCGCCGGCGCCGCCCCTCCTCGCGAAAGTCCAGCTTGGTGTACAATGCCCGCGCCGCCAAATTGGTGACGCGCACTTCCAGTGTCGCCTCAGCGGCGCCCAGGCTGCGCGCCTGCGCCAACATCTCCAACAGCAGCCACTCGCCGAGCTTGCGGCGTCGCCATTCGGGGTGCGTGGCAATCGTGACAATATGGGCCTGTTCGCCCATGAGCCAATATCCCCCATAGGCCAAAATCGGCGGCAATTGAGGATCGCTCGTTGGGGTGGCGCGCTGCGGACGAATCACCGCATAGCGCCCCAGCCGGTTTTGACTTAGCTCATATTTGTAGGTGCTGGTGGGCCAGGGCGCGGGGAAACAGACCTGCTCCAGTTCCCCAATCACAGGAAGGTCCGCCGGTTTCATTGGGGTGAACAATAGTCTTGTGCGCTGCATCGTTTATAGTAGAGGTGACAGTCACTCAGAGGTGACAGCTACTTCTGAAAGTAACTGTCACCTTGCGAAGCTAAGGATTGCGCAGATAGAGCGGCTGAATCGTCCGTAAGTCATCAAAATGCCCTGCATCTAGATGTTCGGCGGCAACCCGCGCCAGTTGCCCCGCCCGCCGCAGGCCACTCACGGCGTCGAAAACAAACACATGCCGCAGCCCTGCCACCGCCTGCGACAGCGTGGCGTCCAGCTCTCCCACAAGCCAGTGGGGCTGTGCGGTTTCGCCTAGGCTGTAGGCGAGCTCATCGGCGGAACCGCTCTGATGCGCCTCCGCGTCGGGCCTCTGGAGCAAGTCGCCCGCGGCAAAGGAAGTCCAATTGTAGCGCCCGCGCCCGGCCTGGATGTAGGCGCAGACGGCCGGTTGGGCAGGGTGTTGAGCCGCCAACGCCAACCACGGCGCCGCCGTGACGCAGAGGGTGGGCAGGCCAATTGCCCGTGGCGGGGTGGGCAACCCCAGCCCGATCCCCTTGGCCGCGCTGATGGCAATGCGGACGCCGGTAAAGCTGCCCGGCCCCGTGGTGACCGCCAGCGCCGTCAACTGTTCTGGCGCGACTTGCTGTTGGCGCAGCAGGCTCTGTACAGTTGTCATCAGATCTTGAGTATGGCGGCGATGCGCCAGCCACGTCATTTCGGCGTGTAAGCGCGCACCGGCCAGATCGTAAAGCGCAATCGAGGCGGTGGCAGTGGCGGTGTCCAACGCAAGCAACATGATTCAACATTCTTTCAAGCGGGTTGACGAATTACATAGCCGTGCGTAGTATATGACGATTCACGGCGAAACTGCAACCACGCCACAAATAAATCGCGTTTGGAGTCACGATGTCTACACTCTTATTGGGCGCCCACATGTCCATTGCCGGGGGCGTCAGCCGAGCGCTCGACCGCGCCGCATCCATCGGCAGCAATGCCGTTCAACTCTTCACCAAAAACAACCGTCAGTGGAGCGGCCCGCCGGTCGACGAAGCCGACGTGGCGCGCTGGCATGCCGAGATGCCGGCGCTGGGCATCGAATACGCCGTCAGCCACGCCAGCTATCTGATCAACCTGGCCAGCCCCAACCCGGCGATCTGGGAACGCAGTGTGGACGCCCACGCCGACGAGCTACGCCGCGCCCACGCCTATGCCATCCGCCATGTGGTGCTCCACCCAGGCGCCCACACCGGCAGCGGCGAGGAGGCCGGCATCGCACGCATCGCCGAAGCGCTCAACCGCATCCACGCCGAGACGTCCGAATGCGCGGCAACCGTCACGCTGCTCGAAGCCATGGCTGGGCAAGGCTCCACGCTGGGCGCAACCTTTGGCCAGTTGCGCCGCATCATCGAGCAGGTGGCCGAACAGGAGCGCGTGGCCGTCTGCGCCGACACCTGCCACGTTTTCGCCGCTGGCTATGACCTGCGCAGCGACGAGGGCTATGCCGCGATGATGGACGAGATCGAGCGTGAGGTGGGGCTGACCAGGGTCCGCTGTTGGCACTTCAACGACAGCAAGGGCGCGCTGGGTAGCCGGGTGGATCGCCACACCCACATTGGCGAAGGCGAAATCGGGGCCGGCGGCTTCCACCGCATCCTCAACGACTCGCGCTGGCAGGGCATCGCCATGCTGCTCGAGACGCCCAAAGGGGAAGAGCTGGCCGACGATGTGCGCAACCTGGCCCGCCTGTGTGAACTGGTGGACGACCCGGCGCGCATCCCTCCAGGCCTGCGCACACCGCCCCACGCCGGCCAGTCACCTCACTGACGGATGGTCAGGATACCCATGCCAAAGGCGAGCGTAAGCAGCGCGGCCCAGACGGCGTAGCCGGCCAGCACCGCTGGCCATAACGTCCAGCCCACCCGCAGCGCGGCATAGACCACAAACAACCAGACAAACGAAGGGATCAGCCCGATGATGAGCGAGCGGACAAAATGCACTGTGATGGGTTGGCTGGTTCCGGGCGTCCCCACCACGATCCAGAGCGCCAGCACCATGTTGATGGGCATGGTGCCCAAGATGGCCGACAGCGTGCGCGACCGTTCGCGCAGGATGGCCACCACCAGGATGATCACGATGGAAGTGATGACCGGCAAGGAACGTTGCAGCGTCACAATGATGCCTTTCTATTTTTCTGCAAAGCTGTTTCTCGACAAAGGAAGCAATCCATGAACCCGATCTCCCCAGCAGAGGCCGCCACCCTCACCCATATCGGTGAACAGCTCGACCGGCTGATCACCATCGACATCACCGCGCGCGGGGTGGTGGCGCCGCTCTACCGCGCCGCGCGCGCCGCCCAACACGAGCCGCTCACCGCTTT
>JAHDWG010000517.1 GCA_023384495.1 Caldilineaceae bacterium | reverse complement strand
CGCGCAGCGCCTCCACGGCCACGTCGCCCATGCGATAGGTCTTGACCAGCTCGCGCACAGAAATGACCGGCTGTTGCGTGGCCGCCTGCATTGTCATGCGCCTAGTTTCCCCCAAAGAGCGCGCCGCGCAGCCGCTCTTCGCTCGTCAACGTCACCAACGCCACCTGGTCACCGTCGGTTAGCCCGGCCAGAATCTGGCTTTCGCGCTCGTTGCGCAGGCCCAGCTCCACCTCTTGCAACACTGGCTCGCCGTTGATCAGTTTATAGACAAAAGCGCGCCGGCTCTGACGGTCGATCTGGATAAAGCGGTTTCCAAGCAGAACTACATTGTCCACCTGGGCTGTGGTGATGATGGCGGTGGCGCTCATCCCCGCGCGCAGGGGCGCATCGGTGGGGTCGGGCGCGACGGTGATCTCATAGGCGATGACGCCACCGATGTTGCTGGCGGTGGGCGAAATTTTAGTCACCCTGCCGGTCAACTCGATATCGGGCAGGGCGTCAACGCTCAGACGCGCCGATTGGCCTACCTGCACCTGGCGCACGTCGATCTCGTCGACCAACACCGTCATGTGAAAGCTGCTGAGGTCGGTGAGCACAATGGCGGGCAGCGCGCTGCCGCCCACCAGTTCCCCCTGGCGGATATTGACCTGGCTGACTACGCCACCGAGGGGCGCCAGCAGTTGGGCATTGGTCAACCCTGTTTCGGCCTGCAACTGGTTGAGTTGCGCCTGGCGCACCTGGGCGCGGGCGATGGCCAGGTCATTGGCGGAGGGGCCTTCGAGCAGCGTCTTGAGGTTGTTGCGCGCCGTCACCACGTTGCTCTGCGCCTGGCGAAGTTGCACTTCGGCCTGAGCGATCTGGTTGAGCGCCGCCGCGATCTGCGCCTGGCTGGCAGGTTCTTCGGTGAGCGCGGCCTGGGCTTTGGCCGCCTCGTAGGCAATGGTGGCCCGTTCCAACTCGGCGGATTGGGGCAATTCGCCAATGTTGGGCATAAAGCGCACCTGGTTGTACGCTTGCTGGGCCGTTTTGAGCGTCGCTTCGGCCTGGCGCACCTGGGCCAGGTTGACCGTGCGCTGCGCCTCCGATGGGCCGGCGAGCAGGCCTCGATAGCCGGCCTGGGCGCTGCGCAGGGCGGCCTCGGCCCCGGCCACACCGGCTTGGGCGACCTCCACAGCGGCCTGCGCAGCGAGGATGTCGGTAGGGTCGGGCGGCGTCTCCAGCTTTGCCAGTTGCGCCTGGCTGATCTCCAGGCTGACTTTGGCCTGCGCCAAGGCAAGGGTCAGGTCGGTGGTTTCCAGTTGGGCCAACAACTGGCCGGCCTGCACCAGCTGCCCGGCGGACACAAGCGCGTGTTGGATACGCCCGGCGCTGCGGAAGGCCAGCGTCACTTCCGCTTCGGGCGCGATGTTGCCCGTGGCGCTGACTGTGCTGGCAATCGAGCCGCGGGCGATAGTGACCGTTTCAAATGCGGGCTGCTGCTGCTCGGCCTGACGGGGAAGCCAGAGGTAATAGTAGGCTGCCCATCCCCCCGCGCCGAGGATCGCGAACAAAAGTACAACCGTCAATAGTCTGCGCATAACAATGCCTATTGGGCTTACGCAAGCCTTGACTGAAGGTTCGTTCGTTGAGCAATTTGTCGCTCCTGGTAACCTTCAGGCGCTCCGTAAGTCATGTGCCTAAACAGGCGAAGTTGGCCTGGCTCAACTCGCCGAAACCCCCATTTACAATCGCTGCGGCATAGGTCCGCCGCGCCACAGAGCGCGCGGCATGTACCATTTGATGGCGATCGCGCCGGGCGACATCAGCGTTCATCTACAGTGTAGCGCATAGATCGGCTGCAAACAGTAAGCTTCTTTCACCGCGTGTCGGCGCGTCTTGTTGTCAGTTGCGGGTCCATCCCTGCGCTATGTCCCGTGTCATACTGGTGGTTGTTTGAAACTCACAGTCGTTGCCACTCGATGGGCGCATCCGCCGTATTGGTTCGACTTGACAGTGCACAGAATGAGGCTTATACTTTAACTATTCAAGAATTGAGTAATCGTGTTTGGAATATTTGACGGACGGCGCCACTCGTCAAGTATGTCAAGAACTGAATAGCAACGAGGAATCTAGCTATAATGAAACCGCACACTGAGCAACCCAGACCTGAGCAGACGCTGCGCATTGGTGGCCTCGTCACCGAGGAAAGGCAACTTACCGTGGCCGATCTTGCCACGTTGCCTCGGACGGGGACTGCGGCAGAGTTTCACTGTGATGGCAAACCAAAGACAACGGACCGCTTTTGGCGCGGTCCGAGATTGGTGGATGTGATCGGCCTTGCCGGCCCCTTGCCGGCTGCTGGTTATGTTCGCGTGGGCGCAGGCGAGTATGTGGCGCCGTTGACCCGAGATGAGGCTGAATCTGCGATCTTGGCGGATATGGTGGATGACCAGCCAATCTCGCCTGAGAGCGGCGGGCCGTGGCGACTCGTCTTGCCTGGCCTGCGCTGTTCGGCCAGTGTCAAGTGGGTAGATCGGCTGGAACTCGCTGCCGAAGCAGGAGAAAACACGGGCCTGGCGCTGGTGCGGGCGCGCAACCGGGCCCGCCGCGCGCAAAAGCAAGTATCATAGCACCCATCGTCACTTTGCCGGTCGACCGGCGGCTTGGTTTCGCATGTCAAGCTAAACGACCCCCTCTGCCTTGCGCACCGGCTCGCCCAACGTTTGGAGTAAGCGGTTGGCCCAGGCAAACATGGCGACGACATGGGTGAGATCGAGAATCTCCAGATCCGTCAACCCGGCTGAACGTAGCGGCGCAAGGTCTTGGGTAGACATTTGATGTGGGGTGCGGGTCAACTTGGCCGCATAATCGACAATGGCCCGCTGGCGCGCATCAAGGCTGGTTTCTACCCCTTCGTCGAGCAGACGCTGGATGAGTTCTGGGTTTTTGGTAAGTTGAACAAAACGCTGGCTATGGACCGCCGCACAATAGACACACCCGTTGATGCGCGAAACCGCGGTCGCCGCCAGCTCTCGGTCGCCGCGCGCCAGCCCTCTTGGCCCATACATCACTGCGTTATAGAGCCGGGAGCGTTGGCGTAGCGCCTCCACGTCTTGAACCAGCAGCAGATAATAGGGCGAGGTTTTGGCCGTGGGCAGGCTCTCTTCCAACACGGCGACCTGCTCAGGCGTCGCGTCGTCGAGGTCGAGCGTGTCGAGCCAGGCCACCCAGTCGACGGGATCAAGGGTGAAATCGTTCAAGCGCGCCGTCATACTTCCTCCGCCAGCAGTTGTAGACCCGCCAATACGCGAACCTGAAAGCTCAAAAACGCGACCAATTGCGAAATCGTAACCAGATCGCGGCCGCTCAGCCCGTGCATCTGGAGTTGGGCCAGATGCGCGGGTGTGGCCGTATGCGGTTCGTGGATCAGCATGGTGGCGTGTTGCAAGATCGACGCCATCCGTGGCGTGAGCGCATTCCCTTTGGGAAACTGTTCGACCGCGCCGATGCTTTCGACGGGCGCGCCATGCTCGACCAGTCGCTGCCGATAATGGGCCGCAAGCGGCGCGCTATGGCTGATCAGCGCCACGTGAAGGGCGATCAGTCCGCGTTCAACCAGGCTGACGCCGGCTGGGTCTGGCGGATTGAGCAGCGCGTCGTAGCTGCCCTGCGCGAAACGGGCCACGTCGGCGCGCTGTGTGCGCAGCCCGACCAGGCTTTGGTCGAGGCTTATGCCGGCCAATTGGTCAAGAATGTTGAGTGATGTATATGAATCAGCCATTGCGCTTCCTACAGGTTGTTTTGTTTGAAAACACGAGATTTTTGGCCGAATAAGCCAACGCTCATTCACGCTTTCAAACCATCCGCTGGTTCGTGTTGTCGGAATCGGTATCGGGTGATTACGCCTGTCAACTACGCTCTTTCACCAATTGCGCTTTCACCCCCACTGTGCGCAAACACTTTGTCGCCATGAAGAAAACAGGCTGCAGCGTGGTCGTTGTGGACGGGCATATCCGCCGGGCGATGTTGGTGGCAGATGTCCATCACCTGTGGGCAGCGTGAAACAAAGACGCAGGCGTTGGCCGAGAACTCTAACTCGCTCGCTTCCACAGCGTCTTTGCCCCGGCGGTCGGTCCAGCGTTTGCGTGGGTCTTGCGAGGGCACCGATTCGAGCAAGAGTTGGGTATAGGGGTGCGCCGGTCGGTTGACCACGCTGTCCATGTCGCCGTGTTCGATGGCGCGGCCGCGGCACATGACCATGATGTCGCCGCCCAAATAATAGGCGGTGGAGAGATTGTGGGTGATAAAGATACACGAGATGCCGTGTTGGTCGCGGAAGTCGAGCAGGATATTGAGAAAGAGGGCGCGCAACGCGGCGTCGATCATGGAGATCGGTTCGTCGGCGATGATCAGCCGCGGTTTCATCAAGTAGACACGCGCCAGCATGACGCGCTGCCGCTCACCGCCGCTCAACTGGTGCGGATAGCGCCCCAGCACATCGTTGGGGCGCAGATCGACGGCGCGCAGTGCTTCCTCGATCCGTTCCTTTGTCTCGGCTTTGGACGAGGTGAGGTGGAACTTGCGCA
>JAHDWG010000516.1 GCA_023384495.1 Caldilineaceae bacterium | reverse complement strand
CAAATGGGAGGTGTGAGATGGCCGCACAGCACAAACCAAAACTTGCCGTCTGGAAATTCGCCTCGTGCGACGGCTGTCAACTGAGCCTGCTCAACTGTGAGGACGAGTTGCTCAGCGTCGCCGGTGCGGTCGAGATCGCCTACTTTCCCGAAGCCACGCGCGCCGTTCAGCGCGGGCCGTATGACCTTTCGCTGGTCGAAGGTTCGATCACGACGCCGGAGGAGATCGAGCGTATCCGCAACGTGCGCAAGCTGTCCAGATACCTGGTCACCATTGGCGCCTGCGCCACCGCTGGCGGCATCCAGGCGTTGCGCAACTTTGCCAATGTAGAGGAGTACATCGCCCTGGTCTACGCCCGGCCCGATTACATCAATACCCTGGCCACCTCCACCCCTATCGCCGACCATGTCTTTGTCGATTTTGAACTGCGGGGCTGCCCCGTCAACCAGCACCAATTGCTGGAAGTGATCAGCGCCTTTCTGCACGGGCGCAAGCCCAACATCCCGGCGTACAGCGTCTGTCTCGAATGCAAGCGGCGCGGGACGCCCTGTGTGATGGTGGCGGATGGGACCCCCTGCCTGGGGCCGGTGACGCAGGCCGGCTGCGGCGCCATCTGCCCGGCCTACCGCCGTGGCTGTTACGGTTGCTTTGGTCCGATGGAGACGCCCAACACGGCTGCCCTGAGCGCCTGGTGGAAGAGCCAGTTGGGGGTGGACGACGAGGATTTGGTGCGGGCCTGGCGCGGCTTTAACGCCTACGCCGAGCCTTTCCGCAAGGAGAGTGAGGCGCATGAGCAACCCGCGCACTAGAACCATCAAAGTGGACACGCTGGCGCGCGTCGAAGGCGAGGGCGCGCTGACCGTCAAGCTCAGCAACGGCGTGGTCAAGGACGTGCAGTTGCGCATCTTCGAGCCGCCACGCTTCTTCGAGGCGTTCCTCTGTGGCCGCCGCTATGATGAGGCTCCCGACCTCACGGCGCGCATCTGCGGCATCTGCCCCATCGCCTATCAGATGAGCGCCGCCCACGCCATGGAAGACGCGTTGGGCGTCAAGGTCGATGGGCCGCTGCGCGCCCTGCGCCGTCTCATCTACTGTGGCGAGTGGATCGAAAGCCACGCGCTCCATATCTACATGCTCCATGCGCCCGATTTTCTCGGCTTCGAAGACGCCATCCGCATGGCGGGCGCCCACCCCGATGCGGTGCAGCGCGGGCTGCAACTGAAAAAAGTGGGCAACGAGATCGTCAAGCTGCTAGGAGGCCGTGCGGTCCATCCCGTCAACGTGCGGGTTGGGGGGTTCTACAGCGTGCCACCGAAGAGCGCATGGACGCCCCTGGTCGAACGGCTCAAGTGGGCGCGCGAAGCCGCACTGGAAACCGTGCGCTGGACGGCCCGCCTGCCCTTCCCCGACTTCGAGCAGGATTACGAATTTGTGGCCTTACGCCACCCCGACGAATACCCGTTCAACGAGGGCCGGCTTGTTTCCAACCGGGGGCTGGCTATTGCCGTCCGTGACTATGATGCCCACTTTGTAGAAGAGCACGTCTCCTACACGAGTGCTCTGCATTCGACGATCCAAGGGAGGGGCAACTATCTGGTCGGGCCGCTGGCGCGTTACAGTCTGAACTTTGATAGGCTTTCGCCGCTGGCCCAAGAGGCGGCGCGCAAGGCCGGGTTGGGTCCCGTCTGTCGCAACCCCTTCCAGAGCATCGTCGTGCGCAGCGTAGAGACGCTCTACGCCTGCGATGAGGCGTTGCGCATTCTCGACGATTATCCAACGCCTGATGCGCCGGTCGTCGAGGTGACGCCGCGCGCCGCTACCGGCTATGGCTGCACCGAGGCTCCACGCGGGCTGCTCTACCACCGCTACACGCTGGACGAACAAGGCATCATCCGCAACGCCAAAATCGTGCCACCGACATCGCAGAACCAGAAGACCATCGAACAGGACCTGTGGCACTTCATCCCCCCACGTGCAGACCTGCCAAAAGACGAACTCACCTGGCGCTGCGAACAGGCCATCCGCAACTATGACCCGTGTATCTCGTGTGCGGCGCACTTTTTGAAGTTGAAGATTGAAGAACAATGATCCCCCTTCTGGTCATCGGCATCGGCAACGAGTATCGCCGTGATGACGCCGTCGGACTCATCGTGGCGCGAGCGTTGCAGGCGCAAGCACTGCCGGGCGTGGCCGTGATCGAGGCAGAGCGGGCGGGTGTGGATCTGCTGGAATGCTGGGCCGGTGCTGATGCGGTCATCTTGATCGATGCAGTATGTTCTCGTGCGCAGCCGGGGATTTTGCACATAATCGATGCCCACGGTGCGCCGGTCCCGGCCGACCTCTTCACGTGTTCAACGCATGGGTTTGGCGTTGCGACAACCATTGAGCTTGCTCGCTCGCTCCACCGCTTACCGCCACGTCTGATGCTCTTTGGCATCGAAGGGAAGGAGTTTGGCATAGGCTGGGGTCTTTCCATCGAGATGGAGAGCATATTGCCGGCGATCACAGAACGAATTGCGCAAATGAGTAGAGCCATGTTGCGGTCGCTTGCGACCGAAGGAGAAGTTGAACGATGGTAACTTTGCACCGTATCCTTGTGCCATTGGATGGGTCCAAACTATCCGAGCGTGCGTTGCCGCTGGCCACGGCGCTGGCTCAGAAATTTGGCAGCGAGGTCACCCTGCTCCGTGTGTTGGAGGTTTCGCCGCCGGCCCCGGGAACACGCTATCCCGAAAATCACTGGATGAGAGAAGCGCTGCAGCATAGCCACCGCGAAGCCCAGGAGTATTTGGAGGCCAGGAGGATAGAACTAACCGGTCAGGGGATTCGCGTCCGCGCCCTCGTGCGCGACGAGTCGCCGGCGGAGGACATCCTGCTGGTCGCCGATCACGAGAAGATCGACCTGATCGTCATGTCCTCGCATGGCATGGGTGGCCCATCGCCATGGACGGCGGGCAGTGTGGCCCACAAGGTCATGCTGCACAGCCCATGCCCGGTGTTGCTGGTGCGACACTCGCCAGAGCAGGCCGGCACAGGTTGAATGCCAGCGTTGCGTTTAGCGCCTGTCCGAATAACGCTGTGACCAACTGTATTCGCAGGTGTAGTTGTCGAACCCACAACTGTCATTTGGATAGGTCCGTGGCCAGAGAACGCGGACCCCATTATCACAATGCCGACACGAGTAGCCTGGTGGGGTCATTATGGTTTGTGGCGTCCGCCGCCGCCAACGGCTTCATCCCCCAGGCGTGGAGCCGGGGCACGTCGTTGAGCAGTTGCCGCGTATATCGGTGTTGCGGATTGGCCATCACCGCTTCCACCGGCCCCTGCTCGACCAGTTGACCGCGATACATGACCAGGATGCGGTCGCTCACATAGCACGCCTGGCCGAGGTCGTGGGTGATGAAGAGAATGCCCATGTTGTGCTCGGCGCGCAGGTCGCGCAACACGTTGAGCACGGTCACGCGCAGCGAAGCATCCAACATGCTGGTCGGCTCGTCGGCGATGAGCAACTCAGGGCCAACCACCAGCGCCCGAGCGATCATGACGCGCTGCACCTGCCCGCCGGAGAGCTGGTGCGGCCACTTGTACAACACATCCTCCGGGTCCAGACCGACTTCGCACAGCGCATCCTCCATGCGAGCCAGACGCCCCTGGCGTGTGATGCGTCCATCGAGCAGATTGAGTGCATTGCCCAGGACGCTACGGATCGTGTAGAACTGGTTGAAAGAAGCAAACGGGTCTTGAAACACCCCCTGGACCTTGCGCCAGTAGGCTTTGAGTTCGCCGCCCCGGTGGATGCGAGTCACATCGTTGCCGTGGAGCAGGATCTGGCCGGCGGTCGGTTCCAGCAGCCGCAACACGAGGCGGGCGAGGGTCGATTTGCCGCTGCCGCTCTCGCCGACCACGGCGACGATCTCCCCCGGCTGCATGGCAAACGACACCCCATCCACGGCGCGCACTGTTTCCGCACCATGCCCAAAGAGGCGGGTGAGGTTGCGCGTTTCGAGGAGTGGTGCCTCTTTCCGTTCCACAGTCATCGGACTGCCTCCTTGTAGACTTGCTCGCCGGCCTGCTCCTGCACCCACCAGCAGGCGGCATACTGCTTTGCATCGCCGACCACAGGGGGCTCCTGGTGGATACAGGCATCCATGACGAAGGGGCAGCGGGGGTGAAAGCGGCAGCCGCCCGGCGGCGTGCGCAGATCGGGCGGTGCGCCGGTGATCCCTTCAAGCCGCTGGCCACGCAGGCGCGGGTCGGGGTCCAGGGTCGAGCCAATGAGCACCTGTGTGTAGGGGTGTTGCGGGTGATCGACTATCTGCACGGTGGGGCCAACTTCGACTAGCTTGCCGGCGTACATGATGGCGATACGGTTGGCGATGTTGCTCAGGAGTGGCAAATCGTGCGTGATAAAGACAATCCGGGTGATAAAGCGATTTTCGAGCAATAATTGCAGGAGGAGCATGAGCTCTTTTTGCGATGAAACATCCAACGCCGAGGTCGGCTCGTCGGCGATGAGCACCGTCGGGTTGAGCAGCGTGGTGATCACCGCCACCACGCGCTGGCGCATCCCGCCGCTCA
>JAHDWG010000515.1 GCA_023384495.1 Caldilineaceae bacterium | reverse complement strand
CCGACCTTGGCCCACCGGTTCGCCACCCATTCCAACGCCCGCACATTGTTGGGGTGATTCGCCGTCACCTGGGTTCCGTCCTCGGTGATATATTGGCCCAAGAAGCGCCCCATGATCATCGAACCCCAGGTAAAGTCGCCGCCGAGCACATCGATATTGCCGTTAGCGTCGTAGGTTGTCATCTGCTCCCAGGCGGCGTCGAGTTCTTCGAGCGTCTGCGGCGGGCTATTCACATCGACGCCGGCTTCCTCCGCCAACTTGACGTTGACATAACAGCCCATGCACTGGTTCCACATCGACGCGTAATAGAAACTGCCTTCATAGACACCCAATTCCCAGATCGCCGGGTCCATCCAATCTTTCAGCACCTGCACCTGATCGGGATCGCCCACACTGTCCAGCGCGATCAGCGCCTTCTGTGCCGCCAGTTGATAGGCGATGCTGGCGCCAAAGACCACCGCCGTGGCGGGCGGGTTGCCCGCAGAAACGGCGGCAAGCAACTTCTGCGTCATCGAATCGGGCACCACCACATGTTTCGCCACCACCTGATCCTGCGAACGGTTATACCCATCGAGGATCTTTTCGATGTTGGTGGCGGCGTCTTCTGTCCACCCCGTCCACACATCGATTTCAGCCGGGCCACTCTCCGCAGGCGCGCCAGCCTGGCCGGTTGACGCGCCGCCCGATGGTGACGCCGGCACACAAGCAGCAAGCGCCGCCATGCCCGTGACACCCGCGCCAAAACGCAAGAAATTACGACGGCTCAAACGCCATTGGACGTGATCCTTCATGTTCTGACTCCTTTGCACAGCCGTGAAGTGGTACAAATGGATTGGACGTCAATCGCTTTTGGGATATGGATTGGCAAAACGTTGGGTCTTGCGCCACGAGGGGTAGCAGCGCGGCACAAGTGTAACATGGTTGCGTAGTGGGGTCAAACAGGTCGATTTTGCAGGCGTGTATAGGTGACAGTCACTTTGGAAGTGACTGTCACCTCCAACGGCAGAGGCGCGCATCGCCGTCTATGCAAGCACCAGTCAGTAGGTCACGCTATCAGCGTGACCAGCAGCGGATGAATCGCGCCGTCGCCCTGGCAGGGCGACCTACGGTTCTTAAGGCAGCCCTATCTCGATCCGCATCTCCACAATGGCTTGCCGGCCATCCTGGGCGTTGATGCGGGCGCGCAGCAGATGCGCTCCACTTCGGATCAGGCGACCGCCGGGCCAGTAGTAACCGTTCTCGGCAAAATCCCAGATCGTGCAATCAGGCTCGCCCCCGCTAAAGGCGCAATAGCCCGCATTGTTCTCGACCCTGGCATAGACAGGCGCCCCATCCGGCCCGACGATCTGCATCTCCACATTGCGGATGCCGGCGCCGTCCCAGTCGCCCACGGCAGGGTCATAGGCTTCAACGCGGAAGACCAACGCCTCGGTGAGGTATGTGTCGAGCGCGCCGGGGCCGGTCTCCACCACGTTGGCCACCAGGTCGGGTCTGGCTTCCTGGCGAGGCTGGGCGCCGGCGATCTGAAACGCCCAGCGCCACTGCGTGGACTCGCCATTCCTGGCCACAATGTCGATCTGCGCCACGTAGTCGCCGTCCACAATCGGCGCGCCATTGGGCCAGCGGTTGCCGCTACGGGCAAAGACGAGCGTGCTACATGTGGGTTCGTCGCCCCCAAACAAACAGTAGGCCGCGCTCGATTCGGTCTTTTCGTAGACCACGTCGCCGCCGCCGGCGTCACCAACCAGGCGGAACGTCACATGGTCGATGCCGTCGCCATCGGTCAGCCCCACACGGGTGTCGAAGACCTCGACGCGCAGCGCGATCCGCCCGTCGAAGCGCATGGGGCGGGTCACTTCGGCCTGGCCAAAACCCGGCAACAACACCACGCGGCCCTGGTTGCTCGACGAGCTGCCGCGCAAAAAGTCGTTGCCGTCGTTGCCATCGACCACGCTCTCCACAATCACCAATCGCTCCTGTGTGGGGGTCGATGTGGGCGTCGGGGGCGGCGTGTTGGTCGGTTCCTGGGTGGGCGTGGCGGGTGCGCTCTCCTCAATGACCAGCCGGGTTTCCGTGGGCGTGGGCGTGTTGGCCGGCGGCGCGGGCGGATTGGTGGGCGTGGCGGTCGGGGCCGCGGCGACAGATGCAGGCGTTGCGGTGGGCGCCGGCGCCTCGTCCGCGGCGGGCGCGCTTGCGGTCAGGGTGGCGGCTACGGCGGTCGCGACGAGATTGTCGGCGTCGCGAGTTGCCTCCACCGCGGCCTGCACCGTGGCCTGAAGATCGGGTGTCGGCTCGGGCGCGCTGCGGCCACACGCCGCCAGCAGCAGGCCGCAGAGAGCCAGCATAAGGGAGCAGCGAGCAACCTGTCGATTCATCGTGTCACTTCCTTTTGGCGCCAACGGTGAGACCATCGACAAAAAATCGTCGATGTGGCTGTCCCGCAAGCGCCACCATTGACAATGGTGCGTACGACTCACCATCGACCGTTGACCATCGACCATTGCCAGGCATCGGTCCGTACATTTGCGCCAATCGGAGCAGCCGGGCCATAAGTCGGCGCCCACAACCACTTACGGATTGGCGTTCAGCCGGTCGAGATAGGCCTCGGTGACGGCGGCGTAGCGCTGGCATCCTTGTTCGATCACCTGGCCGGTCAGCACCTCGTCGGCCACGACGCGCCGGCCCTGTTCGATGCAATTTTGATAAGCAACTTTCGCCTCGTCGAGCATGGATTTGCTTTCGTCCAGTTGTTGCTGGCGAAACAAAATATCGGCCTCCTGCAAGTAGGCCGCGCCTTCGGCCTCGTACGCCTGGGCCACCAGCCGGTATTGCCCCGCGGCGGTCAACGGAGCGGTCACCGTAGCAACCTCTTGCCGGGCCAGGGCCAGATAGCGCCGCGCCTCGCTGTCGTCATCCAGATGGGCGTAGGTCTCGCCATAGAGCCGGTAACTCTTGGCCAGGGCAAGGTGGGCCAACTGCTCCATGAGCGGCTCGCCGCTCTGGCGGGCCAGCGCCAGCCCCACCTCGTGCGCCCGCAGCGCCGCCTCGAGGTCACTTGGCGGCGCAAAGCGCTCGGCCGGCGGCGTGGCCATCGCCCGCTTGAGCAACGCGCTGCCCAGGGCAATTTGCGCCCGGGCGTAATTGGGCTGGAGCGCCAGTGCGCGCTCAAAGTTGGCGACCGCCTCATCGAGTTGGTCCAAAAAGAGCGCCTCGCGGCCGATAAAGAAATAGAGAATCTCTTTGCCGTCTTCGTCGCGCCAATTTGTGAGGGCAGCCTCGGCCTGGTGGAAGGTCTCCAATGCCTCAGCCGACCGCCCCAGGATCGCCTGCGTTAGCCCCACCGTCAGCCAGAATAGGGCGTCGGCGCGCACCTGCAAGAGCCGGCTGATCGCGATATTGGCGTTGGGGTCGCCCGTGTCAAAGACGGACGGCAGGTCAATCGGCCTGCCCAACCGGTGCGCGCCCACAATGGCCGCCGTCTCGTCGTTCACACGGGGCGATAGGTAAAACTCCAGCGCCAATTGTTGGCCATCATGCCCGGTCTCGCCCGGCGCCACAAGGTTTCCATAGATGACCATGTGTGCGCCGATGCGGTCGGCCAATTTGGCGGCAGCCTGGCGGCGCGCCTCGGGCGTCTCCCCCTTGATCACGCCAAAGGTGACATTCTTGTCGACATCGGCCCGATCATCATGCCAGATCTCGATCCCTTGCGCCACGTCCACCTGGGCATCATTGTATTCACGAAAGAGGCTGTCAAAAAACCACTTGCTCAACACGGCGCCCTTTTCTGTGGCCTGGACACGGTTGGGGCTGTCCAGTTCGCCAAAGTGGGCCACGGCAATGCGAAACTGCCCCCGCATCTGCGTCGGGTTCCACAGCGGCTCAACGAGGGGAAAAACCAGAAAGCCCACAATGACTAGCAGCGCCATCATGATGAGCCAGATGGGCATCGTCAAGTTGCGGCCCGATACGTTGATCTGGACGTTGTTCTTGCCAATGACAACGTTGGTCGCGCCCTCGCCCACCTGGCCGATGATCACATCGCGCCAGCGCGCCTGGCGTAGGCGCTCCCACTGGCGCAGGAGCCAGTTTGGCTGGCTGGGGGTGTTGCCCTGCTCATTCATCGCGCCGCCGAAACCGTCTGCGCACCCACGCCACCGCGCCTTCACCCGCCTTGCCCAAAACGCGGCCGACCGCGGGCAGGCCAAACAGCTCGGCCAACGCCTGTGCGATCTCGGGTGCGTTGTCCAACAGCCAGTCGCCCACGCGCGTGATCGCGCCGGCGTCGGGCCGGTCATCGTCGCCGGTTTTGGTCAGCTCGGCCTGGAGCGTCTCCAGGTTGGCTTCGGCCCGGCCCGCGGTGCGCGGGTCGATGGAGGCCGCGTTGAGCGCGGCCAAGACGCGCTCGAACTGCGCCTCGATCACAGCCTTGTCCTCGGGGGTCGCCTCACCCAGCGTCTCGACAATGGTCTGCGTAATATTCTGGCCACTGGCCACATTTCTGGCGGCCGCGCCCACCGAACCGATGATTACGCTGCCGCCCACGTCGCCCGTATGCAAGCCACCGAGCGTATCGGGCAACTGTTC
>JAHDWG010000514.1 GCA_023384495.1 Caldilineaceae bacterium | reverse complement strand
TACTCTCCTGCGGGGGCGCGTTGCGCTGGTATCGCGACACGTTGGCGCCCGGCCGCGCCTATGATGACCTGCTGACCCCGGCGGCGGATGTTTCCGCTGGCTGCGAGGGTCTGCTCTTTCTGCCCTATCTTACCGGCGAACGCACCCCCCACCCCGACCCGCTGGCGCGCGGCGCGTTTGTGGGGCTCACCGTGCGCCACACCCAGGCGCATCTGACACGCGCTGTGCTCGAAGGCGTGGGGTTTGGGCTGCGCGACAGCTTTGAACTGATGAAAGGCGTGGGGTTGGGGGGAATCTCGCAGGTGCGAATTTCGGGGGGCGGCGCGCGCAGCCCGCTTTGGCGGCAGATCCTGGCCGACCTGCTAAATAGCGAACTGGTGACGGTCAACACCACGGAGGGCGCGGCCTATGGCGCGGCGTTGCTGGCCGGCGTGGGCGCGGGCGTCTGGCCCGATGTAGACGCGGCCTGCGCGCGGGCAATCCGGGTCACGGGCAACACACAGCCCAACCCCAGCTCGGCAGAACGCTACGAAGCCATCTATGCCCAATATCGGGCGCTCTATCCCACCCTCAAAGAGACCTTCGCCAATTTGGCGACCTTGTAGGGTTCGTCGCCTGCATGCGCGTGCATCCGCTGCTGGGCCATGGCCACGCCGCGCCGCACGACATCGCCATACGGGCTGGCGGGCAGGCCCTCCAGATAGGACACGGCCAATTCATAGTGCGTACGCGCCGCATCCCAATTGTCAAGCTGCTCGTGCGACCAGCCCAGGTTCAGGTGCAGCGATGGATAGAAACCCTGCACCCGCTCATCAGATGCGCCCATCGCATCGGCATGGTCAAGCGCCAGTTGATTCCAGCGGAGAGCGTCTGCTGGGTCGGCCTGATGGCGCGCCAAAAAGTGAGCGGCGATGCAAGCGTCCAAATCGTCCCTGCGAATCGCCCACGCTTTGCGAAAGAGCGCCTGCGCCTCGCTCAGATGGCCTGCCCCTTCCGCCTCCATACCGGCAATGCAAAACTTGACTACCGGATTACTGGGGTCCATGTTCATGATCCGTCGTGCTTCGTGCAAGCGGCAGTTCAATCGAGATGAAATACTTCCTCAAGCTGCACCATCATTTGGTCGGCGTGGAGGCCCACTCCTTCAAAGTAGGGCGCCATGAATTCCTGCCAACGGGTGTTGACCTCCTCTTTAGCCATGCCGTCCAGCGCCACCTGGAAGCTGTCGGGCGTCTCGAAGTAGCCAAAGAGCAGCCCGTCGTCGCGCATAAACAGCGAGTAGTTGCGCCAGCCGGTGCGCCGCAGCGCCTCCAGCATTTCGGGCCAGACGGCCTCGTGATGCTTTTTATACTCCTCGATCATCTCTTCTTTGACTTTGAGCAAAAAGCCGATGCGTTTCATGGTGATGGTCCTGAGTCTGTGGTCTGGAATCGTTGGTTGGTAAGTAAGGATGAATCAGCCGATCACCACCAGCTCCAGGTCGAGCAGGCGGGCCAGCTTGCGCAACTTGCCCAGTTGGTGGCCCACCCCGAGGGCACAGTGATGGGTTGGCCCTTCCTGCGCCCAGCGGTTCATAAACTCGGCGGGGTCGAGGCCAAACTTGAGGCGTGAATTGGTGTTGCCGATCTGCATGGTGGGGCCGGGGATCGACTCTCCCTCCGCCGCCAGCAGCTTAAGCCGGCCATCGGCGGTCTGCGTCACAGTGAGGATGGTGATGGGTCCGGTCTTGACCTTCATCTCCACCGAGAGGCCATAGCCCCGCTTGCCGTGGAAGAGCCCCAACCCGCGCAGCAACGGCTTGCCCTCGCTGATGGCCACATGGCCGGGGCCATCGTGCCCCATGAGGATGAAATCCTCGTTGAAGTCCATGGCGTAAAATTCAGTGTACGAGCCGCCCGCGCCCAGCCGATCCATGATCAGCATGGCGACACAGGTCTTGAGGTCACCCTCGCCCGCAGCGGGGACGCCGCGCGCGGTCAGCAGCGAGTTGCCGACGATGAGACCGGCGCCCAGCTCTTCGTTGGGGTTGCCGTTGAGACCGCGGTAGTAATAGGCCAGCCCGTTGAGGTTGAAGTCGGCCACCAGCCGATCTAGCCCACAGGCTACCCGCGCCGACCAGCGTAGGGCCTCCTCGGTGACCGGCTGCGAGATCTGGTCGCGGCCCGGCTTGGCAATGGCGAACGCAGCGTGGATGTCGGCGATCTTGGCTGCAATCTCGTCATCGGTGACAGCGTCGACCCGGGCGTGAAGGTCGTCCATCTCCAGCAGCTCGATGTGGGCGCCCAACTGGGCATGGTGCATGGTGAAATCGGAATACATGTCCAGCATGCCGGGGTAGGTGTGGCCGAGGAACCCCAACCGGCTGTAGCTGAGCTGGCGCAGCACGCTCGCCGCCTGCACCCACTCGCCGATCTCGCGCCACGCCCGGTCGTGATACTGGGCGGCGTGACCCTCGGCGGGGAGGAGCAGCCCCGACACCACGTTGAACTGGATGCGGCTGCGGGCAAAGGCGTTGCTGATCTCGGGCACGCAGCAGGCGCAACAGTGGGCCAGCCATTCGCCCGTGTCCACGTTGGGGTAGTCCATGGCCGGGGCGGGCTGCAAGTTGAGGATCAGCACCGGCGCCCGGCGGCGCTGCACCGCGGGCAACACCTGCGACGAGGTGGCGTAGGTGCCCACGTAGCAGACAATCAGGTCCACATTCTCGCGGGCAAAAAGGTCGCCCGCCGCCTGCGCAGCCGGCGCCGTATCCACCAGCCCGGCGGAGACAACCTGGGCGCCGAGGTCGGCCAGCCGCCCCTCGACGGTGCGCTGATAACCTTCGAGCCGCTCTTTGAGGCCCTCGAACTGGGGCCAATAGGCGGCCAGGCCAATGCCAAAGACCCCCACCCTGGCCTGGCTTCGATTGCTTGTCGGTTGCATGATTCACCTTTCGTCTTGGTTCCTTTTGCTCCCCCTCCCAGCCGAGGGAAAGCCGAAAAGGCTAGGATGAGGTAACCATCAACGGCTCATTCGGGGAAAGCCCGTCGGGGTCGTTGAACTGGGCCCCCGCCGGGGCAGGCGGCGCGCCGTGACGAAGCGGGTCGTCGGTCTCCTCCATCCAGCGGTCGAGACGCTGGCGCAGGTCGGCCAGCACCGGGCCATAGGCGGCGTCGCCCGCCAGGTTGTTGCTCTCATTGGGGTCAAAGACCAGGTCATAGAGTTGCTCGCTCGCCACCGTACGTTCGCGCCAACCGTGCTCCACCCAGAGTGTCTTGCTGAGGCCGTCGTCGCAATTGGGCAACACAGGGCGGGTGCGCTCTCCATAGCGGCGGATGTATTTGTAGCGCTGGGTGCGGACAGCGCGCTGCGGCTCATAGGCGGCGTGATAGGTCACCTCGGCAAAGATCGCCTCGTGCAGTTCTTCGGCTTCCCCACGGACAAGGGGGAGCAGCGACTGCCCATGCAGCCACGGTGGCGGCTCGATGGCGAGCAATTCGCAGAGGGTGGGGAAGATGTCGAGATGCGAAACCATGGCGTCGCACACCCGCCCGCCGCTGAAACCGCCCGGCCCGCGCGCGATGAGCAGCACCCCCGTTCCGTGGTCGGTGAGGTTGCACTTCATGGCCGGGAAGGCCAACCCGTGGTCGGTGGTCTGGATCACCAGCGTATTCTCGGCCAGGCCGGCGGCGTCCAGCGCATTGAGCACCATGCCCACGCCGCGATCCAGCTCGCGCGCCATGGTGATGAAGTCGGCCATATCTTGCCGGGTGGCGGGCATGTCGGGCAGGGGCGCGGGCGGGCGCACATAGCGCGCTTCGCCCGCTTCGGCCTGGGGGAATTCACGGTGCGTCTCGAAGAAACCGACATCGAGAAAAAAGGGCTGTTGGGGTTGACTGCGCAGAAATTGTGCGGCGGCGGGCGCCACATCGGCCACGCGCGTGCTCTGCGCCGGCGCGATGATCTGGTCGTAGCCCAGTTGCGTGCGGTCGGGATGGAGATGTTGCAGACCGCCGAGCACGGTGTGGTAGCCGGCGCGGCGCAGGGTGTGGAGCAAGTGTTGGCCATAGTCGCGCAGCCGCCAGCCCCGGTGAACCAGGCCGGTCACCCCAGCGCTGTGGGCGTACTGGCCGGTGAGCAACGCGGCGCGGCTGGCCGAACAGGTGGGCGCCACGCAAAAGGCCTGGCGAAAGAGCATCCCTTCCTCGGCCAGCCGCTGAATGTTGGGCGTAGACACGGCATAACCATAGGGCTGCACATAGCGCCCGGTGTCGTGCGAGTGCAAATAGAGGATGTTGGGTCTGGGCATGGTCACTCCTCTCAGTTGTAATA
The DNA here is from genome assembly GCA_023384495.1 of Caldilineaceae bacterium. GTDB lineage: Bacteria > Chloroflexota > Anaerolineae > Caldilineales > Caldilineaceae > CFX5. The sequence goes on along the minus strand of JAHDWG010000514.1, from coordinate 294 downwards.
CGAACAGCGGGTCCATCGTCTATCGTCCATCGTCTATCGTCCATCGTCTATCGTTCCACCGCCCCCAATCATGTCCGCGACAAATTCCGCCATCATCATCACCGTGGCGTTGGTGTTGGCGCGCACACAGTCGGGCATGATCGAGGCGTCGACCACGCGCAACCCCTCCACCCCATAGACGCGTCCGCCCTGGTCGACCACGGCGAAGGGGTCGGTGGGGGGCCCCATCTTGCACGCGCCGGAGCTGTGATGGCCGGTGCTCACGGTGCGCATGAGCCAGTTGTCGAGGGCGGC
>JAHDWG010000513.1 GCA_023384495.1 Caldilineaceae bacterium | reverse complement strand
CTCTTCGCCATCCAGGGGCGCTACGACGCGGCGGAAGCCGCCAATCGAGAAGCCATCACCCAGCTCCAGCCGCTTGCCGAGAACGATGGCGAAGCGGCTGTGCAACTGGCGGGCGCCTACAACAACCTGGCCAACCTCCTTGTCTATCAAGAGCAGCATAGCGCCGCCCTCACAGAGATTGTCCACGCACGGCAACTCCTGGAACATCAGCTCGCCATCACCCCCGAGCCCGCAATGCAGGATGCACTGTGGCGCAGGCTCGCCGATGTTCAGGTCAATCAGGCCAATGCCTTGATGAGCCTCGATGACATCTACGCGGCGGAAGCGCTGTTGCACAGCGCGATCAACACCTATGACCGCCTCGATGATCCGCTCAATCGCGCCCGCGCCCGCACCAATCTGGGCAGCCTCCACCTGCGCACCGGACGCTATGCCGCAGCCCTGAGCCACTTTGACCTCGCCGCTCGCGATCTGTTGGGCGATGCCGCCAGTTGGGATGATCTCCCCGCATCGCAGGCGCAGAACGCGGATGTCCTGCTGCTCGACCAGGCCAACGCCTATCTGGCGCTCAATCTGCTGGCCGAGGCTGCCGAGGCGCTCGAACGGAGCATATCGCTGCTGCGCAACGCCGACCGGCCCCACGAACTGGGCCAGGCGCTGCTGACGCTTGGCCTGCTCCGCCTGCGCACCGGCGCAACCGACGACGCCGCTGCCCTCCTCCATCAGGCGCAACAGCTCTTCTTTGGGCTGGACAATCCTTTCTGGCTCAACCGGATCGCCATCGCCCTGGCTGGCTGCGAACTTCAGCAACAGACGCCCGAACGGGCCAAAGCCCGGCTAGACACACTGCTCGCGCAGCTCCCTACCAGTGACTGGGATGTAGCGACACAGGCTGCGCCGCTCCAGTGGGACATTAACTCGTTTGTCGAGGCCCATTTGTTGCGGCTTCGCCTCCATTTGGCGGACGGGCAAACCGACCAGGCGCGCCAGTGCGCAGCAGCCATTGCATCGGCGATTGGAGTTACGCAGAGTGACCTTCCCCCAAAGCCCGGCAGCCTGCAATGGCCCCATCTCCATCTGCGCTGGCGCCATGCTCTCGGCCTCATCGAACAGGTTGCCGGCAACACGGAGTTGGCCGGCCAACACCTGCGCGCAGCCATTGCCCTGTTGGAAGCGCAGCGCGTGACATTGCCTGTCGAAGAGATCCGCACGGCGTTTCTGGATGACAAGAGCGTGATGTACGCCGACCTGGTGTTATATCTGCTCGACCAGCCTGGTGAACAGGCTGTGCAACAAGCCTTTGACGTCGCCGAGCAGGCGCGCGCCCGCACCTTGTTGGAGCGTTTGTTGAGCCACCTTGCCGGCGAGCCAGCCGATGAACAGGAAGCGCCTCTGGCGTCGCGGCGGCGGGAGTTGCAAGAGCGGTTACATTGGCTCTACAACCAGATGTTGGGCGATGTGGGCAGCCGGCGCACCGATCCAGCCCTCAGCCACGAGATCCACGCCTGCGAGGCTGCCCTCCAGCAGCTTGCATGGCGGCAACCAGCGCCCCTGGCCGAAGCGGAACCGATTACCGTCTCTGCGCTCCAACGGACGCTTGCCCCCGATCAGCAGGCGGTGGTCTATTTCAACGCTGGCGGCGAAGTGCTGGCCTTTGTGGTCAGCCGGGAGACTGTACAAATCTTTCGCCATCTGTGTACGGTATCTGCTCTGGAGCAGGCGCAGGCGCGCTGGCGGTATGAACTCGCTCGCGCCGAAATGGGTGAACCCATGTTGGCCCGCCATGCGCAATCCTATCAACTCGCCTGGCGCGGCGCCCTGTCGCATCTCTATCAGCTTGTGCTGGCCCCCCTTGCCCCGGCGCTGGATGCGCCGCGTCTGCTGGTGATCCCCCATGGGGCGCTCCATCAAACACCCTTCCAGGCGCTGTGGGATGGGCGACAACTGCTGCTGGAACGTTACGAGCTGACGTACGCGCCCAGCGCGACTTTGGCCGTCCATACCCATGACCGTCGCCGCCCCGAGAGTGCCTGGCGCCGGCTGGCCGCGCTGGCGCTCACCGACCCCGCCATCCCTGCCGCGCGTCAGGAGGTCGAGGCTGCCGCACGGTGTTTCTCTCATGCGCAACCTTATCTGGATGATGCGGCAAGTCTTGCCAATCTGGAAGTGGCGGCCGCTGAGGCCGACGTATTGCACATTGCCACGCATGGCCGATTTCGGCCCGACAACCCCTTTTTTTCGCTGTTGAAGCTGGCCGACGGGTGGGTGGATGTGCGCCGCCTCTATCGCCTGCCGCTGGCGGCGCGGCTGGTTGTCTTGAGCGCGTGCGAGAGCGGCGCCGGCCAGGCGTGCGGCGGTGACGAGGTGATCGGGGTGGCGCGCGGGTTTCTCGCCGCCGGCGCGCCGTCGCTGATCGCCAGCCTATGGAATGTGCATGATGCCAGCTCCGCCAAGCTGATGGAGCGCTTTTACACTGCGCTGACCGCGGGTGGCGCGGCGGTTCGTCCGGCAGCGGCCCTGCGGCGCGCCCAATTGGAGGCTGTTCAAGAGGGGCGCCACCCGTTTTACTGGGCTTCTTTTTTTGTCATAGGTGAGTAACATATGAAATTCCATCAGGCTGATCAGCAGGGTCACAGCGGGTTGAAGAGAAATCGAGCGTTGGCGGGGGCGCTGGTCTTGCCGCCGCTTCTCTTGCTCGTTGCGCTCTTCTTGCTGCTTCATACCCAGATTCCGATTCACGCGGGGCAGGCCGCGTCGCACCGGCTTACCGGCGCCTACGCGCTTTCCGATGATCGAGGGGAGGGCGACAAGGAGGAGATCGAGGGATTGCTGACTGCCGCGCCACCTAGCGGGACCGTTGGAGTCTGGGTGATTCAAACCGATTACCAGGTCACCCACACACTGATGTCTGATCTCGATACACGCTTTGACAAGGGCGTTCCGTTGGTCGGCAGTTGGGTCGAGGCCGAATATGCGGCGCAGGGCGATGGCGTGTGGCTGCTGTTGCGGTTGCGCCCCGACGAGTACGAAGATGGTGAGGTGGTGGCGCGGCTGGCGAGCGGTGTGCTTCCCAACACGATTGCCGACCGTTATCAACTGATCACCCAGCAGGCGCTGCTTTCATCGGCTGACATCTATCGTTTTCTCATGGCCGATGATGACGAAGAGATAGATACAGTCATTGCAGCGCTTCAGCAAGACCCCGACGTCGTTTGGGCCGAGCTAAATTACGTTGGCGGCGCGCCGGTGGGGAATCCGTACAAGATCTGGCATTGGGGTGGCGCTGATGACACGGGCTATATCAACCAGGCTGCCATTGAGCAGATCAACCTTGCAGCGGCGCTGACGCACACAAGCGGCGCAGGAGTCCAGGTGGCGATTCTTGATACCGGCGTTGATCTGGACCATCCTGCGTTTGCCGGTCGCCTGCTCGCTGGTTGGGATATGGTCGCCGATGACCCGTTGCCGCAAGACGAAGGCAGCGGCCTGGGCTGGGGGCATGGCACCCATGTCGCCGGCATCATTGCGCGGGTTGCGCCTGAAAGCAAGCTGATCCCCTTGCGCGTTCTCGACGCCAATGGCCTTGGCAACACCTTCACCTTGGCCTACGCCATTGAGTGGGCCACCGAACAGGGCGCCGATGTGATCAACCTGAGCCTTGGCGCAGAGGCGGACTCGCAGGTGCTGCGCACGGCTGTCCAGTATGCCCTCGACCGAGGCGTGACCATCGTTGCGGCTGGCGGCAACCGCGGAACCAATCAGCGTCAGTTTCCGGCGGCCTATCCTGGCGTAATTGGCGTCACCGCGGTGGACGAGGCCAACCGCAAGGCCGATTTTGCCAACTATGGCGCCGCGTGGGTCGATCTGGCGGCGCCGGGTGTGGGCATCACCTCGACCTTTGTGGGCCCCGACGGAAGCGGCTATGCCAGTTGGAGCGGCACCTCCATGGCCACTGCATTCGTGAGCGGCGCGGCGGCGTTGGCGCGCCCCCTCTTATCCGCCCCGTCGGTGACGGCCACGCAGCAGTTGTTCTGGAGCCACGGCGTCGACCTCGACGCGCTCAATCCGCATTATGCCGGCCAACTGGGCCGCATGCTTGATGCCGGCGCGGCAGTGGAAAGCATCGCGCAGCCGGCAACGCCGACGCCGGATGCAACGATTACCCCACACACGCCAACCCCAACCGCGTCGCCGCATCCGTCGCACACGCCATCACCGGCGCCTTCACCCACGCCAACCGCCAGCCCCACGACCCCAGGCAACGCAGGTGGGCAATCACAGCTGCATCTGCCTGTCATCTTGCGTTAAGCGCGGGCGAAGTTGCACAGCTCAAACGTAGCAATAGAAGTAGCAGTTTGGCGACCACAACGGTCGCCATTTTGCTTTGCCCCGTTGCGCCGTTCTTTCCATACTGAAAAACTTCATGTATTTTTGCATACCGCGGTCAGCCTCCTTTGGGGTGCCGGCGCGTTGCCGGCCATTGTGCGACAGGTTCGGCACAATTGCGTGTAGTGAAACTGAGCATAAAATGGAGGATTGCCAACCATGTGGCAACGAATGGGTAAAATCCAGTTGTTCCTGACCGGGCTGACGATTGCGCTATTTGCAGCATTTGGCCTGC
>JAHDWG010000512.1 GCA_023384495.1 Caldilineaceae bacterium | reverse complement strand
GCGGTCATGATGCCCACGGCCAACTCGCTGGGCCGGGCGATCACTCGCCCGATCACGTCACTCGCCACCAGAAAGGTCGCCCCAACCAGCACCGAATAGGGCAGAATCCAGCGGTAATCAACCCCGACAAAAAAGCGCACCACGTGGGGGATCACCAGGCCGACAAAGCCCACCGTCCCGGCCAGCGCAACCGACGCACCGGCCAACAAGACCACGGCTCCGGCGCAGAGCGTCTTGACCCAAACCGTGTTCTGGCCCAGTCCTTTGGCCACATCATCGCCCAGCGCCAGCGTGGTGATCTGGCGACTCAACACCAGCGCCATGCCCAAACCAACGACCAGATAAGGTGCAGCCTGTGCGATCAAGCCAAAATCACGTCCGGCCACGCTGCCCACCAGCCAGAAGCGCACTTCTTCGAGCGTGCGTTGGTTGAAGAGTAGGAGCGCCGTCGTCAACGAAGGGATGAACGTCGAGATGGCCGCACCGGCGATCGTCAACTTGAGCGGCGTCGGTCCGCCCCGCCCGACCGAACCGAGCGCATAGACGGCCAACGCCGTGACGCCCGCCCCGGCAAAGGCAAAGAGCGCATAGGTCGAGAGCGACTGGATCTTCCAAAAGAAGACGGCGGCGACCACCGCAAAGGCGGCCCCGGCGTTGACCCCCAACAGGCCAGGGTCGGCCAGCGGGTTGCGCGTCAACCCCTGCATAACTGCACCGGCCGCGGCCAGCGTCGCACCCACCAACGCCGCGGTGACCGCACGGGGCAGACGCAAAGTCTGGATGATCAGGTGGTTGGTGTCAGTCGGGTCGAAGGCCACCACCGCCCGCCAGACGGTGGCGGCGTCGATCTGCGCCGCGCCAAAGGCGATGCTCGACAACAGGGCAAGCAGAAGCAGAGCGGCGCAGAGTGGCAGCCCAGCCAGGAACAAGGGCCATGTCCGAGCTGCAGAGCGGGACTGTGGTTTGGATAAAGTAAGCGCGGTCATCGGTTCACTAGCATTCACGAAAATTCAAGAATGTTGCGGTCTTGTTGAGCACACTCTGACAAGCATAACGAGTGAGGCAGTTCGCTGCCGTCGCACTTGTTATATGAGTGACGTATCCTATTCAGCGCACTGTCGCAAAGGGCAGACAGACCGGCGCACCGCTGGCCGGGTCAACCACAATGTTGGCGTACACGCCGAAAACCGTGGCAAGCAGTTCTGCGGTCAGGATGGCGGCAGGTGCGCCGTCGGCCACGATTTGACCGTGGTCGAGCACCACCATTCGCTGCGCATAGCGCGCAGCCTGGTTGAGATCGTGCAGCACCAGCACAACCGTCAATCGTTGTTCCTCATTGCGCAACAGCGGGGGATGGTGACCGTTGGTAGAGATAGTCATTGTCACCCTTCACGCACCACTCATCGCGTATCCCAGTACATTTGTCAAGTGTATCTTCTTGGTGTACACTTTCGGTATTGGAGGGTCAACACTATGCTTGAAGTCAATCTCAAAGAGTTACGCACCAAGCTCCGCCTGGTCATTCAACAGGTCGAAGCAGGTGAAGAGATCAGAATTACCCGGCGGGGGAAAGAGGTAGCCCGTCTCGTGCCCCCTTCCCACCCGACGAAACAATTTCCCGATTTAACCGAATTTCGTGCTTCGATCAAGCTGGAAGGCGCCTCGCCTCTGGCGGCGTTATTAGCAATGCGCGAGGAAGATAGATAGTGATCCTCCTGGACACCAGCATTATTATTGCCTATTACCTTCCGGAAAGTTACAGCGCACAAGCACAAACGTATTATCTAAACAATCCAGACCTTACGCTGAGCAATTTGATCGAGTTGGAAGTCGTCGCCGTAATCGCTCGACTGGTACGCTCGCAAAGCCTACCTCTGATTACCGCTCGGCAGACTGTGTCGCTCTTTACTACTCATCTAGAGCAAGGTTTTTATTCACGTTTGCCCCTGCAAACATGGCACTATCAACAAGCCCATATATGGGTCACTCGTTTTGATCTCCCTCTCAAGGCTCCTGATTCGCTGCACCTTGCTGTTGCCCACCTGGAACGCCTGCGACTTGTCACCGCCGACCGCCAACTGGCGCGCAACGCCGAGGCACTGGGCATTGCCGTCGAACTGCTAGTCGTAGCGTAACTCACAGCATCGCTCTGCCACCCATTGGGCTGGGTCAGGCCGCAACCTATGCATACTCCTCGGCCAGGTGCTTGAGGAGCCGCTCGTTGCGGTCTTGCTTGGTGCGGTGGGGGCAGGTGGAGCAATAGGCGCCGCCCTCCATTTTGTACCAGTAGCAGCAGGAAGCGCGGTCGAGAAAGACATGTGTATGTCCCTGGTAGGTGAGGGCAAAGAAGCTCACCTTTTTTTTGTTGAGCGGTGACTGCGCGCCCCCAATCAGGGCGTGGGCCTCCTGCTCGATGCAGGTGAGGCACGCAGATTGACCCTGTTTCTGCATGATCCAACTCAACATGCTGGCAAGGTAATCGGTTACAAAGAGCCACAAGCCTTTGGGCTTGCAGCCTACAGCCTCGCTGATCTTGTCAATGACAAAGGCCATGTGGGTCTCGATACCGGTGCGCAACGCAGCGCGCAGCGCATCCAGGTCGGGCACGAGGAGCGCGTCGGGGCGCCCGGCGGCGAGGTCGTCGGGCAGAGCCACAAAGCAACCACGGAGAAATGCAATCTGCTCACCTTGTTCGCGCGCCTCTCCTTCACTTTCCTCTGGTGGTAAACGAAGCTGCACGTTCTCCGGGCGCAGGTCTGGTACGCGGCGGTCAACCAGGAAACAGGCTACGGCGGTCGCAAGCAGCGGCCACTGGTATTCCTGGATCAACACACCGCCGGTCACGGTTGGAGCCTCGGTGCGCACCCGGCGTTGCGTGGCGCGGATCAGCGCAGCCAGCGACGGCGATTGGGGGGCAAAGAGGTCGGCGGGGACGATCCAGCCTTCTCCACCAGCAGGGCGGCCCAGGCGTGGCCGGATAAATTCGCTACGCTGGGCAATGCGCGCAAAGGTCTCTTGCAGTGGATGGACAGGGTCTGGCTGTGACGTGAGCGCCTCCTGAAACCCGAAGTGGGTGCGGCCAATAGCTAGCCGGTCTTTAGTCCTGACCCCGGGCGAGCGCATCGGCTAATTGCGGAACCAACCCATCGAGCAGATAGGGCAGGCTGAGCACGCTCACGAACGAGGTTGCGCCGCCCAGCGGATCGTCATAGCTATCGAGAAAAACCTCGCGCCGCTCGGTGTGGCTCGGCAGGGTAGCATATAGCGGTCCACCGAATGAACCCTCGGCCTCATCGGCGTCGAGCCAGATGATCACATCCACATCGAGCAGGTCGGCGCGCTCCATGCTCAGATTGCCGCCAAACTCGGCCCCGGTGATCTCGGCCAACCCTGAGGGCAGCTCAAAGCCCAATCAATGAGGTGAGCAAACGGCCCCGCACATCTTCCGGCCCATAGACCCAAATGCCCTCATACGGTGTCGCCACCACCGCGGTCGCGCCGACAAATTCGGGGTGTTCGGCCTGCGCCTGGGAAAAGCGGGCTTCCACGTCGGCCACCAGCGCCTCGGCTTCGGCGGCCATGCCCACGGCCCGCCCCACGGTCAGCGTCAACTCTTGCCAGGGGACGCCATAATCGACATAGCCGGCCGGTTGGGCCACGGTCGGCGCGATCTACGCGAGCAGGTCGTAATCTTCCTGGCTGAGACCTGAATAGAGCGCCAGGATCAGGTCGGGCTGCAAAGCGGCGATCCGCTCGAAGTTGACCGCAGCCGCATCGCCCACCACGGTGGGTACGGTGTCGCCGGCCAGTTCCTGCGCCCATGGCCAGAGCGCGCCCGGATATTCATTGAACCATTCAGTCGTGCCAACAGGGACGATGCCAAGAGCGAGCAGTGCATCTTGTTCTGTCAACCCAACGGTGACGATGCGTTCGGCGCGCCCAGTGATGGCGGTGCTGCCAAACTTCTGCTCAACGATGACGGGATAGGCATCGTCCGCAGCCGCGGACGGCGCGCGGGCAGCGCTATCGGTCGCCACCGGGGCGGCCGGCGGGACGCAGCCAGCGACAAAGAAGAGCAATACCAATCCAGACAAGAGTGAGGCAGGAAATCTCATTTTTTGTTCCCCGACGAGACGAATTCTTTCTCTGCCAGCGGCATAAAATCCGCCATCGGGATCTCCACAGAAAGCCGCCCCACCTGAAGGCGGCAGTGACCCTGTCTGCCGTTGCCCGTATACTCACATAGATCCAGGTACACAGCGTGGATGCGAAGCGCAAGTTGTGTGAACGCTTCGGCAGGCAGATGGATGCCGATTGAGTCCCACACGAGATGGACTGTTCCATGGGCGGAATCAAGCGCTTTTTTTTACAAATTGAGCTGCTGCACGCTCGGCATGCCCAAACCGGATCATGCAGGGTCGGTTGAATCCAGGGTTTAGGGCCTTGATGTCGGTGTATAAATGGGGTTAATGCCGAGGCAAAAGGGAGGTAACGCGCTCAGGTCAGCCAATCCATACTGTGCGCCGGCCAAAAAAGAAAATGCGGCGGGACTTGCGTCGCTGCCGCATTCATGATACGATTCATGCCGCTGAGGAGTGTTTGCCGGCCAGGCAGATTCTCACTCTCATGGCGAGATGGGTGGCAGCCCATCTCGCT
>JAHDWG010000511.1 GCA_023384495.1 Caldilineaceae bacterium | reverse complement strand
AGTGCGGCAATGGCCTTGGGATTGCCGCAGCCCAGGCCCATGTCGGCGCCAGCGGGCGCCAGATCCAAGTCGGCCAGGCTGTAGCCCAGACGGGTGGAGATGAGCGTGTTGATAGCGCTATCGTCGCTGACGCCGCAGCAGTGGGAGGCGCTGCCGCTGCTTTGTCCCTTGTCGCTGGCCTGAGCCACCTGGGCATAGGCATCTCGCACGGTACGGCGATGCGCATCATCACTCATTGGAGTCAACGGTGCGTTGGGCTGCGCCGCAGGGGCGCAGCAGGCATTCGGCTTATTCATAGAAGGGCTCCTTGGGTTAGCGGTTTTAGGTCCTCGCTTGCCGACATCCGTCACGACGCTGTGAAATGCACGCGCGTGCGGTTGGCAAAAGCCACCAGGGACAGCATCACCGGCACCTCGACCAGCACGCCAACCACGGTAGCCAGCGCCGCGCCCGAGTTCAGGCCAAACAGGCCAATGGCCACAGCCACCGCCAACTCGAAGAAGTTGGACGTGCCGATCATGGCGCAGGGCGCAGCAATCGGGTGCGGCAGGCGCCAGGCCCAGGCCCAGGCATAACCCAGGGCGAAGATGGCGTAGGACTGGATGAGGATCGGCAAGGCGATCAGCGCAATCAGCGTGGGCTGAGCCAGGATCACCGGGCCCTGAAAGCCGAACAGCAGCACCACGGTGAGCAGCAGCCCGAGCATGGAAGCAGGCTTGATGCGCGCGGTGAAGTCCGAGACGGCAACCTCGCCGCCCTGGGCGGTCAGGCGCTTGCGCGTCCACCAGCCGGCGATCAGTGGTAGCACGATGTAGAGCACCACCGACAGCACCAAGGTTTCCCAGGGGATGGCGATTTCGGTGACGCCCAGCAGCAGGGCGACAATGGGTGCGAACGCCACCACCATCACCAGGTCGTTCACCGAGACCTGCACCAGCGTGTAATTCGGATCGCCCCGGGTCATTTGTGACCACACGAAGACCATGGCAGTGCAAGGCGCGGCGCCCAGCAGGATCAGGCCGGCGATGTATTGCTGAGCATCACCCGGGTTGATCAGATCAGCCAACAGATACTCAAAGAACAGCACCGCCAGCGCCGCCATGGTGAAGGGCTTGATCAACCAGTTGATCGTCAGCGTGATCACCAGCCCCTTGGGTCGCCGGCCCACGGCCTTGAGCGAACCCAGATCAATGGCGATCATCATCGGGTACACCATGGCCCAGATCAGCACGGCGACGATGAGGTTGACCGAGGCGTATTCGATGGCTGCCAGTGCACTGAACAGCTCTGGCATCAGGTTGCCCAGAACCAGTCCGGCCAGGATGCACAGCGCGACCCAGAGCGTCAGGTAGCGCTCGAACACGCCCATGGGTGAGGCAGCACGGCTCATGACGCTTTCCAGTTCGCCAAAGCCCGCAGGCGTTCCACCCCCACCGGCTCCTCCGTAAGCAGTGGCACGATGGCGTAACGCTGCGCGTGCTTCGTGGCCACAGCGTCGATCTCGCGCAGCTCGTTGCGCGCGCGCTGGCGCAACAGCGGGGAATGCGGGTGTGCGGCCGCCACGCTGTTATTGACGACCCACGCCCACGGCTCGATACCTGCACGACGCAGGTCGTCTTGCAGGTTGGCCGCTTCCAGCACCGGTGTGGTCTCGGCGAGCGAGACGATGAGCACCTTCGTCTGCTTGGGGTCTTGCAACTGCATCATCGGCGTCGTGAAGTGAACGCCCGTCTCTCCCATCTGCCGGGCAATGTCGCGGTGGTAGGCGCCGGTGGCGTCGAGCAGCAACAAGGTGTGGCCTGTGGGTGCGGTGTCCATCACCACGAACTTCCGTTTCCCTTCGCGGATGGCGCGGGAGAACGCCTGGAACACCGCGATTTCCTCGGTGCAGGGCGAACGCAAGTCTTCTTCCAGCAGGGCGCGGCCTGCGGCATCGAGCTGCGCGCCCTTGGTGTCCATCACATGCTGGCGATAGCGCGCCGTGGCTTCCTGAGGATCGATGCGGCTGAGCGCCAGGTTGGGCAGCGAGCCTTCCAGCGTATCGGCCAGGTGCGCAGCCGGGTCGGAGGTGGTCAGGTGCACGGGCAGGCCCCGGCTCGCCAGCTCCACGGCGATGGCAGCGGCCAGCGTGGTCTTGCCCACGCCGCCCTTGCCCATCACCATGACCAGTCCATGCCCATCGACGGCAATCTCGTTGACCAGGGCGGACAAGTCTGGCGCATTGATTTGGTCGGGCAGCTCGATGGCATCGGCGCCATGCGTGGCGTCGGTATCGACCAGCAGGTGACGCAGGGCATCGAGGCCGACGAGGTTGAACGGCTTGAGCGCGATCTGATCCCGAGGCAAGGCCTGCAGTGCCTGCGGAATGGCGGCCAGTGTGGCTTGCTCTCTTTGGTAGATGGCGGCGGCGAGTGGGTCGTTTTCGGCCTCGCTGGCGGGGAAGACGCCGTTGATGACCAGGTATTGCTGGGACAGGCCGATGGCGGCAAGTTCTTCATGGGTGCGTGCCGCCTCGCGCAGCGTGGGGCGCTGCGCACGGGCCACCAGCACGAGGCGAGTACGCAAGGGATCGGCCAACGCCTCCACCGCAGCCTTGTATTGGCTGCGCTGTTTTTCCAGGCCCGCCAGCGGCCCCAGACACGACGCATCGCCTTTGCCTGCCTCCAGAAATCCGCTCCATGCGCCCGGCAGTTGCAGCAGGCGGATTGTGTGGCCTGTGGGGGCTGTGTCGAAGATGACATGCGCGTAATCCTGTGTCAGCGCCGCATCGGTCAGCAAGGCCGTGAACTCGTCGAAGGCGGCGATTTCCGTGGTGCAAGCACCCGACAGGGATTCTTCGATGCCATTCACTACCGCATCGGGTAGCACGCCTCGCACCGGGCCGACAATGCGGTCACGGTAGGCTTGTGCTGCCGCCTGCGGGTCGATCTCCAGCGCCCACAGGTTCGGTACGGCGGGAATCGCCGTGATGTGGTTGCCGATGCGTTCGCCGAAAACCTGCCCCACGTTGGAAGCCGGGTCGGTGCTGACAAGCAGCACGCGCTGGCCCTGGGCCGCCAGTTGGACGGCCGTTGCGCAGGCGATGGAGGTCTTGCCGACGCCCCCTTTGCCGGTGAAGAAAAGAAAGCGAGGCGGTTGGGTCAGAAAGTGCATGGGATCTCCTTATTCAGCAGCAGCGGCCGCCAGAGCAGCAGGTGTTTTGGGCAGGAGAGGCTTCGGGCGCCTCAATGCCAGCCCAGCGGGTCAATTCGCTTCGGCTGGGGTAGCGGCCGGCCAAGGCCACCTCACCATCGACCAGAATCAGGGGCAGCGCCTCTTGGCCCGAGCGTTGCAAAAAGCCTTTCACAGTCGGGTTTTCAGCGAAAGCGAGGGGTTGCTGTGCCAGGTTGAAGCGTTCGACCTGAGCACCGTTTTGCTTGGCCCAATCCACATCGGCGGCGAAGTTCACCAAGTTTTGATCCACTTCAACGCCACATACGCCGGTGCTGCAACACAGCGCCGGGTCGAAAATTTGGATGTTTGGCATGGGTGTCCTTTCGAATCTGGTTGTTGGTGAAGTGAAGCCCGTCACTCTTGGCCGATGTTTCGCAACTCGCGCTGCAGCGACATGACGTCGAGGCGTTGCAGTGGCAGCGACAGGAATAGCTCAATGCGCCGGCGCAGTGTCAGCGCCGCATCCGTGAACGCCTTGCGCTGCTGCTCCTCTGTACCTTCGACGGCCACAGGGTCGGGCACGCCCCAATGTGCAGACATCGGATGTCCCGGCCAAACGGGGCAAACCTCGCCAGCGGCGTTGTCGCACACCGTGAAGATGAAATCGAACTCCGGAGCGCCAGGTACGACGAACTCATCCCAGCTCTTGCTGCGGTAGCCGGCAATAGGCATGTGCAGTCGTTCCAGCGTGGCGAGTGCCAACGGATGGACTTCGCCCTTGGGATGGCTGCCTGCCGAGTAGGCGCGAAAGCGTCCTTGGCCCAGTTCGTTGAGGATGCCTTCGGCCAGGATAGATCGGGCCGAATTGCCCGTGCAGATGAACAGGGCGTTGTAGGTTTTTTCGGTGGTCATGGAGGTCTCGAATCAGGAGCGGGATTTCGAGCGCTGTGCGCCCTCGCAGCAGGCAGCGGCAGCACCCGGCGCAGGCACCGCTTCGTTGAAGATCGGGATGTTGCCCAGCGTGTGGAAGTACTCCCAGGCCACGCCTTGCGGGTCGGTGATCCAGTGCTTCTCGCTGCGTGCGTAGCAGCAGGTGGTGGTGCCTTCGTCCAGCAGCGCCAAGTCGGCCGCCTCGGCGCGTGCCTTCAACACCGCCAATTCCTCGGCATCGTCGGTCTGGATGCCCAAGTGGTCGATGCCGGGCTTGCCGCCGCGCGTGGAAATGGCGAAGTTGACCGGCGGGTCTTCGAGCATCCACTTCGCGTAGTCGCCTTCGACGCGCAGAGGCTGCGCGGCGAACAGTTGGGAGTAGAAGCCGGTGCTGCGGTTCAGGTCATCGACGTGCAGGTGGACGTGGAAGCGTTTCATGGAGATTCCTTTCAGCAGGAGGTGCAGGCGCGGGTGGATTCGTTGGCCTCGCACACGCCGCCCTGGCAACAGTGCTCGGCCAAGTAGCCGAGCAGCCCGTTCATGTGGGCGAAGTCGGCGCGGTAGATCAGGTTGCG
>JAHDWG010000510.1 GCA_023384495.1 Caldilineaceae bacterium | reverse complement strand
TGCCGAATATACTCGACGCCAACCGCACTTCAGCAACGCTCCCCTACGAGGATACGCTGACCGGCATCCCGCTGGACGCGTGGCCGGTGGCCGCCATCTACAACCAGGCGCACCTGGAGGAAAGAGGGCTTGTTACGCCGGAAACGCTGGCCGAGTTTGTGGAAGTGGCAATCGCGCTCACCGACGACGATGGCGAACGATGGGGCTTCCCCCTCGGCGACGTGGGCTATCCGCCCAGCCTGGTCTTTGCCATCCTCGGCGCGCAATATTTTCTCGCCGGGTACGGCGAGCACGTCGAAGGACCAGCCGCACAGTGGGTGCTTGATGCGCTCGACGAATACGAGATCTCGCCGCGCGGCCCAATCGACCCGGTTGAGATGTTCTTTCAGGAACGAGGCTCGATCCTCTGGGGCGGCACGGGGGTGCTTCAGCGCTTGGAACAGAACGGCTCGTTTAACCTGGTGACAACGATGACGCCTGCGGTGGATTCCAGCGCGTTCGCCACGTCCGCCACCCTGCGCTCGCTCAGCCTGACCAGTATGCAAGACGAGGAGTATCTGAACGCCGGGGCCAAGTTGATCACGTTCTTGTCGGACAACTCCGCCGAGCTGCTCAGCCCCGGCGCAGGGCTTCCCACGCGTCAAACGGAGATCGAAGCGCTCCAGTCGAGGTTTGAAGAATTGGGGCGCAACCCAGCGTTGTGGAATCCGTTTATCGAGAGCATGTTTGCCATGAAGGCGGACCAGTTTGTGACGCCAATCGTCACCGACCCGCTCTTCACCAACCAGCTCGACCGCGTCTGGGCCGGTGAGCTGGACGCAGAGAATGCTATTAGGAACTGGAATGCGCAGTTTAGTGAGAATGCGGAAACCGACCACGCACCAGCGCGCCGCAATATCGCCGGCGCCGTACACAACATCAGCTTCAACCAGGCGGGGTTGCTGGCCCCACTGCCGCAACGGTATTCGATCCAAGGTTGCTGTTTCATGAATTGGTTGCCCTGGTGTTGCTGACCAGTCTCGATCAAGAAAGGACGTACTCAACCATGCCCGACAAAATCCGCTGGGGGCTGCTCTCCACCGCCAACATCAACCAGGCGCTGATCGGCCCAATCAATATGGCTACACGAAGCGAGCTTGCCGCAGTCGCCAGCCGGGATGGGGCCAAGGCTCGCGCCCATGCCCAAAAGTGGAGCATCCCCAAAGCCTATGACAGCTACGAGGCGCTGCTGGCCGACCCCGACATCGACGCCGTCTACAACCCGCTGCCCAACACGCTCCACGCCGAGTGGACGGTCAAGGCAGCGGATGCGGGCAAGCATGTGCTCTGCGAAAAGCCGTTGGTCACGAGCCTGGCCGAGTTCGACCGCGTACAGGCCGCCGCCCAGCGCAACGGGGTGACGGTCTTCGAAGCCTTTATGTACTTGCATCACCCACAGACGCGCACAGTGTTGGATTGGGTGCGACAAGGGCGGCTGGGCCAGGTGCAGCAGGTCAACAGTTGGTTCCACTTTTATCTGCCACCCGAACGGGCTGAGAACATCCGCCTCAACGCCGAGCTGCACGGCGGCTCGCTGTGGGATGTGGGCGTCTACCCCAACAGCGCGGCGCTTAGCGTGGCCGCGGCAGCCGGCGCCGGCGAGGCGCCCGAGGTAGTCTGGGCCAGCCGCATCACTGGCGAAACCGGGGTGGATGTGGCCATGCGCGCCCAGCTCCACTTTGGCGGCGGGTTGGTGGCGCAGATCTCGTCGGGCTTTCGCACGCCCTTCCGCGAGGCGCTGCACATTGTGGGCGACGCCGGCGCGCTGCATGTGGTGGAGCCGTGGAAGCCGGGCCTGCAGGGCAACGAGAGCCGCTGCCTCTTTACGTCGAGCCGGGGGGAGAGCGAGACCATCGTCACACCGGCGATAGACCCCTATCTGTGCGAGGTGCAGGCGATGGAGGCGTGCGTTCTGGACGGCGCGCCGCCGGTGCTGCCGCTGAGCCAGAGCCGCCACTTTCTGCGCAGCGCGCTGGCCATTCACCAATCGGCGGCGTCACAGCAGCCGGTCACGCCCTAGCCCAAACCTGGAGTCGATAGGTGACAGTCACTTTGAAAGTGACTGTCACCTGGTCTGTCGTATTGTCATACATGTCTCAGGTGTCACCCACCTGCGGGCTTGATGCGCGGCCAGGCGTGGGCGGCAAAGGCGAGCGCGGCGGCGCACTCGGC
Organism: Caldilineaceae bacterium; assembly: GCA_023384495.1. GTDB lineage: Bacteria > Chloroflexota > Anaerolineae > Caldilineales > Caldilineaceae > CFX5. The sequence continues at coordinate 2,454 of JAHDWG010000510.1, read as the reverse complement.
CAACCGCCCGCCCAGGTTGAGGAAGCCCGGCGCAGGCGCAAACGGCGCCATACTCACCAGCCACACGCCCACGTTGAGCAACGCAAAGGCCAGCCATGCCAACAACGGGTTGCCGCGCCGCGTCTGAAACCGAGGCAAGATCCAGTACGCGACGCCCAAGACCAACTGCATCGTCCAGCCAAAGAGCAGGAAGTCGATGTGGGCGGGCAGCAGACGCCACAGCTGGGGATGGAGGGGGAGGCCTTTGTTCCAAAGGATGAGTGCGCCAAAGGTGAAGCCCAGGGCCAGGTAGAGCAGGGCGGCGCGAATGGCCCACACAGCAAGGCGCGGCACAGGGTCAGCGCTCCTTGACCCGCGGCCAGGTGTTCGCCACAAAAGCGACCCCCGCCGCCCATTGCAGCAGAGCGGATGCAGGCAGCAGATAACGCCACCCTGCGCCAGACTGAACCACGGCCAGCGGCTCGCCAATCAGGCGGAGGAGCAGGCCGGCGTTGAGCAGCCAATAGACTGCCCACGCCAGCCTTTCGTTGCCGCGTGGCTGCTCACGCGTAAACTTGGGGAACATCCAGATCGCCACGCCAAAAATCAATTGCGTTACCCAGCCCACCATCAGCAGGTGAAGATAGGTTGGCCCCAGCGCCGCAAGGGCCGAGGGCAACGGCAGGACATAACGCAGGGCCATCACCAACCCCAGAATAAGCGCGGCCACAAACCAGACCAGCGCCGTCTTGACGAAACTGCGGGCAAGCGTGGGCATAGCGCTATCGCATGGCCACCGGCGCCGACAGCTTTGCCACTTCCAACTGGCCTTGACGGGCGTAGTCGATGGCCTCACCCAGAATGCGCGCCGTCTCTTGCGGAGCGTGGAAGCCCATGGAGTTTTCCGCCGAGATAAAGTCCAGCCGCCACTGCGCCTTGCGCTGTAGCCCCTGCGCCGTTGCCAATTGGTCCACCGGGACGCCGGCAGCCAGCGCCGCTTCCAGATCGGTGATCAGCGCGGCCACGGCCTCTTCGGCCCGGTCCATCAGGGCGCGGGTACGGTCCTGAATTGCCTCGGCGCGGGCGCGGATTTCGTCTTCGGAGAAGCTGTGACAGGTCTGGCAGGCGGCGGCCACGTTGAGCAGCGGGCTGCGCACATGGTGGTTGCTCACCTTGACTGCCCCCTCGCGCTGATAGGGCATGTGGCAGTCGGCGCAGGCGACGCCGCTGCGGGCATGAATGCCCTGGCTCCATAGCTCGAATTCAGGGTGTTGGGCCTTGAGCACCGACGCCTGGCTGAGCCGGTGCGTCCAATCCTTGAAGCCGGCCTCGTCGTAGTAGGCTTCGATCTCTTCGACCTTGAGCCCATTGTCCCACGGGTAGGTGACGATCTTCTCGTCGCCCTTGAAGTAGTATTCTACGTGACACTGGGCACAGACCAACGAACGCATCTCTTGGCGGGAGGCCATTGTATTCACCTCGTAGTCGCCCTGCCGGCCCTCACGGCGCCACCGTTCGATGCTGGCAAGGTGCGGCAACTCGGCCTCGGAACGGGCCAACGCCTGGATGCCATAGACAAAGGCAGGCCGCGTAATACGCAGTTGCATGTCGTCGGGGTTGTGGCAATCACCACAGCTGATCGGTCCCTCCACAAGCTGGCGCGCCTCCTCCCACGGCATGGACGAAACAATGGGGAAGCCGGTCATGATCGCCTCGAAGCGGTGGGCGTCATCAGCGGGGACGCCCGCCTCAAGCCCCTTCTGGCGATAGGCCGGCAACACCGAAGCGTGGCAGTGGAGGCAAGAGCCGGGCTGCTGCACGATCTGCACACGCTCGGTGATGTCCTGGTCTTCGAGCATATAGGCGTGGCCGCGCTCTTCCCGGTAGTCGACGCCAAACGCATACCCGGCAAAGATCACACGCCAAACGGGGTGTTCCTCGAGCTTGTCGAAGGCCTCGCTGCCGCCGTGGCGCGTCCGCTCCATATCCACGGTGCGCCGGTAGCTGTCATATTGGCGTGGATAGTTCTTGCCCCACTCTGCCGGGTCTTCCGTGTCTTCGGTGATTTCCGCCACGCGGAAGACATCCTGGCGGGCCTCGGCCATGCGTTCGTTGATGTTTTGGAGCAGCAACATCACGCCTACGGTCAACGCGGCGACAACCACAATCGCCAGGCCATAGAGTGCAATCATTCGAGGCTTCACGCTCTCCCCCTTTTTTCTGCTGGTTATGCGAAATGATCCCAATCCTTTTGCGCCACACCTGTCCTACTCAAACGCCTTCCCGAAGCGCATCCCTATTTCGGCCCATGCCCAACGCCAGTATGACAGTGCATACAATCGAGCATTTTGTGGTCGTTGCCCGGGTGGGTGGCGATCAGGGTCACCAACCCCTCATGGCAACCCACGCAATTCTCCTGCACCACGGCGCGGTTGTGTGGTTTGATCTGGATCGGCTCGTGGAAATCCTGCAATG
>JAHDWG010000509.1:4182-4690 GCA_023384495.1 Caldilineaceae bacterium | reverse complement strand
GACCAGCCCATTGGTGAGTGTGGCGGTTGCAGTGAGCGCAACCGTGGTGGTGAGCGATTCCGTTGCGGCGGCGGTGACGGTCGGGCTGTTGGTTGGCGCCGGTGTAACGGTTTCTGTTGCGGTCGATGTGGGCGGCGCTGTGGCTGTGCTCGTCGGGCTGGGCGCTTCCGTCGCTGTGGCGGTGGTAAAAGCCTCCTCCACAACGGGCGTATCGGCTGGCGCGGGCGGCGCCTGGGCGACAACTAGTTGCGACGGCTCGCCAATACCTGGCCGCGGTGGCGCAAAGTTGTTGAGATAGACAGGGATCGACAATAGGGCCATAAAAAGTGCGACCCCGAGGATGAAGCTGATCAGGCGCGCTCTGTGGTTTCGAGGGCGGCGGGACTGGTGCATGGGCCTGGTATAAAAGCTACTCGAGTTGCACGCGCGGGTCGAGCCAGGTGTAGACAATGTCCACCAGCAAATTGGCCAGACCAATCAGCACCGCGCCAAAGATGACGCTCCCCAT
>JAHDWG010000509.1:0-4172 GCA_023384495.1 Caldilineaceae bacterium | reverse complement strand
CCCCATGATCAGCGGCACATCCAGGTGGCGGGCAGCCTGGAGCGTCTGCATCCCAATCCCCGGCCAGCTAAAGACGGTCTCCACCAGCACAATCCCGGTGAGCAAGGCGGCCATGTCGATGCCCATGATGGTCACCACGGGCAACAGCGCATTGCGCAGCATATGGCGCGTGGCCACCGTGCGCGTGTTCAACCCCTTGGCATAGGCCGTTCGCACGTAGTCGGCGGAGATGGCCTCGAGCATGTTCGAACGCAGAAAAATCGCGTACCATGCCCCCCACGGGATGGCGACGGCCAGCGTGGGCAACACCAGGTGGCGCCATGTGCCGTAGCCACCCACCGGGAAGAGCTTGATCTGATAGGTAAAAAAGTAGATGAGCAACAGCCCGACAAAAAAGGTGGGCAACGAAACCGCCACCAGCCCCAGCGTCATCGTGGCGCGGTCTAGCCAGGAGCCGTTGCGCAGCGCCGTGACCACGCCCAAGGGAATGCCAATCAAGCAGCTAACGAACATAATTGAAAAGGCCAGCAACGCCGTAGCCGGCAAGCGGTTGAACAGCGCCTCGGTCACGGGCCGGCGGAAATAGTACGACTGGCCCAGATCCCCTTGCAGCAAACGTCCCATGTAGGTGAGATATTGGACATAGAGTGGTTTGTCCAGCCCATACTCCTGGCGGAGATGCTCAATCGACACCCCGGTTGCCTTATCACCCACGAGGGCGCGCGCGGGGTCGGTCGGCCCGGCGAAGACCAATAGAAAGGTGAGCAGCGTGACGCCGAACAGGGTCAGCAATGTCCACAGGAGGCGACGCAGAATGTATCGTCCGAACATGGTAGGCTATGTCTTCCGCACCGGGTCCATGGCCTCACGGAGGCCATTGCCCAGCAAATTGATACTGACCACGGCAAGAGCAATGGCGGCGCCAGGGAAGAAGGCGATCCACGGCGCCACCCGGTAGTAGGCAAAGCCATCCTGGATCATCGACCCCCAGGAGGGGATCGGCTGCGGCACGCCCAGGCCCAGAAAGCTGAGGCTGGCCTCGGCAAAGATGGCGTTGGGGATGTTGAGCGCCAGGTAGACCACCACCAGTGGCAATACATGAGGCAGCAGGTGGCGGATGAAGATGCGTGACTGGGGTGTGCCCAAGCAGCGGGCGGCGTGAACAAAGTCACGCTGCTTCACGGCCAGAATCTGGCTACGGAAGACACGCGCCGGCCCCGTCCACGAAAAGAGCGAGATCACCGTGATCACCACCCAGACGCCCGGGCTGAGCATGACGACCAGCAGCAAGATCAAGAAGAAGGTGGGCATGCTCATCACCAGATCGACAAAGCGCATGACAAAAAAGTCCACCTTACCGCCCAAAAAGCCCGCCACACCGCCTACCAGCAACCCAATCGTGACGGCGATGGCGCTGGCGATGATGCCGATCCCCAGCGAGACGCGCGCGCCGTGCAGCAGCCGGCTGAGCACATCACGCCCCAACCCGTCGGCGCCCAGCCAAAACTGGCTGTTGGGCCCCACCGGCTCCCCCACCGGCGAAAGCCCCTCGCGGCGAAATTGCTCCACCGGGTCATAGGGCGCCAGAACGGGCGCCAGCAGCGCCACCAGCACCAGCGCAAGAAACAGCGCACCGGCCACCAGAGCGCTTTTCTGGCGTTTGAAACGCCGCCAGGCGTCTTGCCACCACGACGTCGCGGGCCGCGTCTCTCCCTCTCCGGGAAAGCGAGCTGATAACGTAACACCCTGTACAGTGCTCATGGTTGGGCTGCAAGCGAATCGGTGATTGGGTGTTCAGGACAGAACACCCAATCCTCCAATCCTATCGTTCATCCATCCAGGCAGTTTCCAAATAGGGCCAGCCGTAGATGGGGCTCATGAAGTCGTCATGCACGTAATCCACACCCAGGGCAATGTTCTGCGGCGTGTTCAGCGCCACCCAGGCCACATCTTGGTTGATCACAATATCCTGAATTTCGCGGTAGGCGGCGATGCGGTCCGGGTCGGTGAGCGGGAGCGCTTCGACACGCGTCACCAACTCGTCGATGCGCTCGTTACAGTAGTTGCCGTCATTGAATCCCGTTTCAATCGAAGCGCAGGTTGTCCACGCCGACGTATAGTCGTAGGCGTCGGGGAAACTGGCGGCCCAGTTGTAATAGAAGAGCCCTACATCGCCGGCTCGGATGCGGTCGCGCCAATCCTTCCACTGACCAACGGCCAGCTCAGTCTCGATGCCGATGGCGGCCAGGTCAGCCTGGAGCAACTGGCCGGTCTCCTGGCCCAGCCCGACATACATACGAATTCCAGACACCCCATCACCGTAGCCGGCTTCGGCCATGAGCGCCTTGGCCTGTTCGATGTTGTATTGGTACTCGCTCTTGAACTCAGGGTCATACTGGAGCAACGGCGGCGTAAAATGCCCTTCCAGCGGCGTGAGGACGCCACCGCTCTTTTGCACGATGGCCTGTTTGTCAATCGCCATCGCCACCGCCTGACGAACTCGGATATCGTCGAACGGGGGCACATCGAAATGGAAAGCCAGCCGGCTGGTGGAAGTGCCCGACGCCAGGCGCATCTTGGCGCGTGTCGTCTCGTCGGCAAAGAGGCGGGGCAGTTCAGCGCTTGGCGCGCGGGCAAACTCGGCCTCGCCATTTTCCCAGCGCAGCAGTTGCACGGCCGCGTCCACATTGAGATAGAGCTCGACACGCTCGATGTAGGGCGGCGTCTTGAAATAGTCCGCATTGCGCTCATAGACGGCGCGCTCACCGGCCACCCACTCCACGAACTTGAACGGGCCGGTTCCAATTACTGTAGAGAAACCCCAGTCGGCGCCGGCCTGGAGCGTCTCTTCCATGGGGATGATGGCGTTCATGCTCATGGAGAGCAGCGCCGGGAAGACGGCCTGGGGCTGTTTGAGCGTGACCTCCAGCGTATGGCTGTCCACCACCTTGATGCCCGATAGCTCTTTGGTCGAGCCAGCCACGACCGCGTCAAATCCCTCCATGTTGTCCATATAGCTCTTGCCCCAACTGTAGACTTCAGGCCACAGCTGATGCTCCAGCGTAAATTTCACATCTTCGGCCACCAGCTCGCGCCCGTTGTGGAACTGCACGCCCTGACGGATGGGAATCGAGTAGACCAGCCCATCGTCACTGATGGTGGGCAAGTCGGCGGCCAGGTCGGCATAGAAGTTGCCGTCCTTGTCGTAGAAATAGAGCAAGTTGTAGAGCACCATGCCAGCGCTCCACCAGTCTTCGCTGCTCTCGGCCGCCGGCGGATCGAGCGAGCGGATGTCGCCCGCCCCGACTAGTCGATAGACACCGCCCACCTGTGGGCCAGACGCAGCCGGCGCGGCGGACGGCCCCGCGCCACCGCTTGTTGCCGGCCCAGAACAGGCAGCGGCAAATGCGCCCATGCCCAGAGCGCCCCCTGTCAATGCCATCGTGCGCAAGAAGGCGCGCCGCGAGAGTAGAAAACTTTGGTGCAAATGCGGGTGTTTGCCTGCTCGGCTTATACTTGTCTTCATCAAAACCCCTTTCGATTTCTGCCAATCATGCCAGTCAAGGGAAGTTGCTCGGGATAAACCTCATGGAAAGGAAGAGAACGGGGGGCGGACCAGCAGCGCATAGATGCATTGCGGTTCGCCAGATGAAGAGAATTATACCGAAGACGAAACGAGCATGCAAACACTGTTTTCACACCCCACCCTGCTCGACAAAGCGAATCAAGCGCTCCATCGCCGGTTCGAGGATGGAGAGGTCCGACGCCGTGCAGATCCGCACCCCGCCTTCGCCGCCAGACCCAAAGGCGACACCCGGCGCGAGTCCCACCTTGGTCTCCAGCAGGAGACGCTTATGTGGTTCTGAGCAACTCGAGGGCAAACGCAAACGAGTCGGTGATCCCTTCGATCCGCGGAAAGAGATAGAATGCACCGTCTGGCTTCGGCAGCGTAATCCCTTTAACCGAAGAGAGGGCGTCATAACAGAAACTCATCCGTTCATGGAACAACTCGGCGCGGGCGGCGATGTCATCCTCACCCTGGGCTAGCGCTACTTCGCCCGCCTTCTGCACAAAGGTGGGCGCGTGAGAGATGATAAACTCGTTGAGCGGCGTCGCCCTGGCGACCAGATCACGCCGCGCCACCGCCCAGCCCAACCGCCAGCCAGTCATAC
>JAHDWG010000508.1 GCA_023384495.1 Caldilineaceae bacterium | reverse complement strand
TGAACAAGCCTTTTGTACTCAAGCGCACACACTTCAATAACAAGGAACTTCTGCACCGGGCGCTGGCCGATAGAGGGATCAACATCCTTCGCAACCGCGCCGTTCACCTGTGTGACCGGCCGGGCAAACCGGATGGGGTCGATCTCTATCTGGCAGGGGTAGATGATCTGACCGAAGGTTGGCCCGATATTCCGCAAGCATTGGCTGATGTGCCGAATGGCAAACCGACCATTCTGCTCAGCCATAATCCCGATATCCTCAAACAGAGGGAAACGCAACGGGCTGATGTGGTGTTGTCGGGCCACACGCACGGGGGGCAGATCGTGCTGCCCTGGGTTGGCCCTGTCCACACCCATTCCGAACACTTGAACCGGAGCAAGGTCGCGGGCCGGTTACAACAAGGTAAGACGCAGGTATACATCACGCGCGGGGTAGGCGAGGGAATTCCGTTGCGCTTCGGCGCCCGCCCTCAGATTGCATTGATCACGATTACGGGGTGATCAGGGTTAACAATTTTCATCCTGGCCCTACTGCAAAATCGTACAGAACAGCGGAACACAGAGATGCACAGAGTTCGGCGCTGTGTATCCATCACACCAGATGCACAGAGTTCGGCGCTGTGTATCCATCACACCAGATGCACAGAGTTCGGCGCTGTGTATCCATCATACCAGATGCACAGAGTTCGGCGCTGTGTATCCATCATACCAGAGCGCGGAGGCGGCGCGAAGAGCACTGAGAGAAACGCGGTGGCTTGTTCTGTGGACAAAATCCTCTGTGTGCTCGGCTTCTCCTCGGTGTGCTCTGTGTTCCTGCTGTACGCTGCCATTTTCATCGCCGCAGGTCATGATGACTGCTGAGTGAACAAAAACATGCCCTTAGCGTGTGGTCTGTTTGACGCCAATTGCCACACTTTGTATACTACAACACCGTATTCGACAGAGTGTTCCCCTACACTTTATATAGCGGTGGCCCACCTTGCTGTCTCAGCGATTTTGTCAGCAGGGATCTCTTGAGCGTCATCGAGCATGGCTGGCGCCGCCGTACAATTCAATCTGTGTGCGCCATGCGCGATGGGCGCTAATCACGAAAAATCAACCATCTTTACCCAATTGATTGTTTACGAGGAGGAAACTATGGCCTTTACTTTGCCCGACCTGCCCTATGCAGAAGATGCGTTGGAGCCTACCATCGACGCCACGACGATGAACATCCATCGCACCAAGCATCACAACACCTATGTCACCAATCTGAACAACGCATTGGCCGGCACGGAATGGGAAAGCAAGAGCATCGAAGAGATTTTGCGCAACATCGACAAGCTCCCTGCCGACAAGAAGACGGCTGTGCAGAATAACGGTGGTGGCCATCACAACCACTCGCTCTTCTGGAAGATCCTGAGCCCGAACGGTGGGGGCGCGCCGAGCGGCGATCTGGCCTCAGCCATCAACGCCAAGTTTGGCAGCGTCGACGAATTCAAGAACAAGTTCACCACCGCGGCCACTACCCGCTTTGGCAGCGGCTGGGCCTGGCTGGTGGTCAAGGGCGACGGCAGCCTCGATGTCTACAGCACCGCCAACCAAGACAGCCCGCTGATGCAGGGCGATACGCCGATCCTGGGGTTGGATGTGTGGGAACATGCCTACTACCTCAAGTATCAGAATCGCCGCCCTGACTACATCAGCGCTTTCTGGAATGTGGTCAACTGGGATGCCGTGGCCAAGAATTACGCCGCCGCAAAGTAGCGCTCAAGCCGAGAAAAAAGACACCGGTCGCACGACCGGTGTCTTTTTTTGCCCTTTATTGCACAGAATCAGCCTGACATGCGCTATTGCCGCTGGCGCGGGTCCAGCGCGTCGCGCAGACCGTCGCCCATAAAATTGATGCTCAGCACCGTGATAAAAATGCAAAAACCGGGGAAGAGCACCATCCACGGCGCCAAATCGAGAAAGTTCTGCCCATCAAAGAGCAGACGCCCCCACGTGGGCGTGTCGGGTGGGAAACCCAGCCCCAAGAAGGAAAGCACCGATTCGGTGATGATGGCGGCCCCAACGCTCAGGGTAGCGGCCACAATGATAGGCCCCATGGTGTTGGGCAAAATGTGCCGGAACATGATGGCCCACCGGCTGACGCCAAGGCAAGTGGCGGCCTCGACAAATTCCCGCTCTTTGAGCGAGAGAAACGAACCGCGCACCAGGCGAGCCACCGTCATCCAGTTGAGGATGCCGATCACGGTGATGATCAGCCAAAAGATGCCCATTTCAGGCCCCATCAGTTGGCGGAGCCGGTCGCGAAAGAGGAAGATGAGCAACAGCAAGAGCGGCACAACCGGCAACGCCAGAAAGAGATCAGTAATACGCATAAGCAGGTTGTCGATACGCCCGCCGAAAAAGCCGGCCGTGGCGCCGATCAACGTACCCAAACTCATGGCGACGGCCATGGCGGCAATGCCCACAGCCAACGAAATGCGCCCGCCCAACATCAGACGCGCCAGCATATCGCGCCCCAGGTCGTCCGTGCCGAGCCAATGTTCAGCGCTGGGTGGCTTCATCGAGAGCAAGAAATCAATTCTTTTGGGATCTTTTTGATAAATCGTGGGGCCAACTACGCAGATCAACGCCATCAAACAGAGGATGCAGGCAGCGGTCATCGCCAGTCGATGACGGCGAAAACGACGCCACGCATCCCCCCACAGCGTGCGCGGCGCGCGCTGCCCCCGGCGCGTTGCGCCGATGGGCGACGCGGCCAGTTGCGCTGCTGGCTGATTGAGCGAAGTCGTCGTAGCTTCCGTCATGGTCTGCACCTGGTTTGGCTGATTAACACCGATTTTTATATTGGCGAAGCTGTGTTCGCAATCTCAGTTGTAGCGGATGCGCGGGTCAAGCAGGCCATAGAGCACATCGGCGACCAGGTTAAAGATCACCACCAGCGCCGCAAAAATAAAGGTAATCGCCATCACCACGGGCGTGTCTGAATTTTGGATCGACTTGATCAGCAGCTCACCGATGCCGTTGATGCGAAAGATCTGCTCAGTGACAATGGCGCCCGAAAAGATAGTCGGCACGCCCAAGGCCACCAACGTCACGACGGGGATCAGGCTGTTGCGGAGCACGTGGCGGGTGATCACCACCCGTTCGGCCAACCCTTTCGAACGCGCCGTGCGCGCATAGTCCTGCGGCAGATTGTCGAGCATCGCCGAGCGCACAAAGCGAGTCATGGTGCCCGTCTGAAAGAGCGCCAATACAAAAACCGGCATGATCATTTGTTTTAACTGTTGCGCAAACGCGGCCCAACTGTTGATTTTGAGCGTCGAATCGTAGATGAAGGGCAGCCAGCGCAAATTTACGCTAAAGATCAGGATCAAGAGCAACCCTGTAAAGAAGGTGGGGACGGAGAATCCAATAAAGGCAAAGGTGGTGGCAAGGTTGTCAAACCATGAATAGGGCCTGATCGACGACAGGACGCCAATCGGCAGCGCCAGCGCAATCGACAACACATAGGCCAGGCCGACCACTTGTAGCGTCTGCGGCAGGCGCTGTTTGATCAATGCCGAAACCGGCGCCCGGGTGGCAAACGAGAAGCCCCAATCCCCCGTGATCATCGAGCGAAACCATTTTGTGTATTGGATATGAACGGGGTCATCCAGCCCCAGTTGCCTGCGGATGTTCTCTCGCACTTCGGGTGGAACAGAAGGGTCAGCGGCAAATTGCGAAAGCGGATCGCCCGGCGCCAACGCCAAAATGGCATAGAGCACCATGCTGATGCCGATCAGGGTGGGGATTGAAACCAATAGCCGGCGAAGAATATACATGCCCATAGGCGCTCCGCATGAAAAAATGTTCGTTCGAGCAGCACGCTGCTCGAACGAACATACGATCCGACGCCAACATCAGGGATTGGCGTCGAATTAAAGACGGCAACTACTCCATATACCAGTCGGCAATGTCCCACATCTCTGAATCCCAGCCTGAGGGGTTGTAGCCGCGGAGATTGGTGACGGCGCCAGCGACGCGAGGTCGACCGACCAGCGGGATCATAGGCAGCTCAGCAGAGATGAGGTCGTTGAGCTTGAGGGCCAGTTCCAGGCGCTCGGCTGGGTCGACCGAAGCCATCGCTTGTGCACAGGTGGCGTCGTACTCTTCATTCTGCCAGCGCATATTGTTGTTGCCGCGCCACTCGTTCTCTGCCTGCGATGCCTCCGTCGAAACCCATTGGCAGAGGTGGGCAATCGCGTCCGGCTCGCTGGCGCCTGTGGTGTACATCTGGATGTCGGCGAAGAAATGGCCGATGTTGTCGGGGTTGCCCGCATCGGCGCCAAAGAAGACGCCGGCGTCGACGCTCTTCAACTCGGTTTCCACGCCGATCTCTTCCCACCACTGCTTGATCAGTTCCTGTGTCTTCTGGCGCAGGGGGTTGACGCTCGTCTGGAAGAGCACGCTCAGCCGCATACCGTCCTTGGTGCGCACGCCGTCGCTGCCCATCACCCAGCCGGCCTCGTCGAGCAGCCGGTTGGCTTCATCCAGGTCTTGCGAGCAATCAGATCGCCCGCCGTAGAACTCTTCGATGCCGGAGGTATAGGGTTCGTACCAAAGCAGCTCGCAAATGGGGAAGCCCGTCGGGCCGTAGAGCTGTTCGGCGATCACCGAATTGTCAATCGCCTTTTCGAGCGCCCGGCGCACGTTGATATCGGTGAGGAAGG
>JAHDWG010000507.1 GCA_023384495.1 Caldilineaceae bacterium | reverse complement strand
CGCCTCACGGAGGCGAATCTCTGCCCTTTCATAGTCGCCGACGGTATCAAAGACATGCCCCAGCTTGAGCAGCGCCTTGGCTTTTTCCAGCCCATCCACATGGGGCAAGAGCCGGCTGAAGTAATCAATGGCCGCAAGATTGGCGTAGTTGGCCAGCGCGGCCTCACCCGCGCTGCGCAGATAGTGGCGCCGCTTTTCCAGGTTTGTGCTGTGATCATAGTGGTGCGCCAGCAGGTCGAGGTACTGGTTCAGGGCATCCGGGTAACGCTCTTCGATGAACCGCCCAATCTGTTCGTGCAGGATGGTCTTCAGTGCAAAAGGGAGGCTTTCGTATGCCACCCCTTGGGTAATGACATGCCGAAATAGATAGACCAGCTCGGGTTCGGCGGCTTCGAGGCTGATCAATTCCTGCTGGCAAAGCGATTCGAGATCGGTGTGGGTGCGCGACAGGTCGCCCAGTTCGGGGTAGGCGCCGCGGAGCCAGTCCACGCGAAAGACGCGGCCGATCACGCTCGCCACCTTGAGCGTGATCTTTTCGCTTTCGCCTAGTTGATCCACCAGGCTGAGCACAAGCCGTTGCAAGCTGTCTGGCAATTCGATTCGCTCCAGGGCGCTACTGTCGCAGAAATCGACGCTTCGATGGTGCAGATAACTGATAAGCTCTTCTAGATAGAAGGGGTTCCCCTCTGCCCGCGCCGTCAATTTTGGAATGAGCGTGGGAGAGACCTCTGTCGCTGGGCCGAGGAGCTGCGCCACTTTCAATTGCGCCAGGGCGCTTGCCTCCTCCGCCCCCAATGGATGGAGCTCCACCTCGGTATAGTGGGACAGCGCGCGCAACGACGCCAACAGCGCCGCATCCCGCTCCAGCGGTCGAAACGCAACCACCAGCAGCACGGGCAGATCGACGATGGCCTTGCCGATTGTCTCCAATAGCTCGCGCGACAATGGATCGAGCCACTGGCAGGCTTCGAGCACAATCAGCATGGGCGAGCGCTGGACCTCGGCGCGCAGATAATCCACGAGCATCGCCTGCAATAGCTCCTTACGCAGGCGAGCGTCTAGCCCCTGGGTCAGGTCGTTTTCAGGTGACTCAAGGTTCAAGAGGGCGTTGAGCAGGGGAAGACGCGTTTCAAAACCTGAGCTGCTCGACTGCAATTTGTCGCGCAAATGCCAGGCCTGTCTGTCTGGCGCCCAGGCAGCGTCCAGCCCAAAGATCGCTCGCCAGACCGGCTGCCAGACCAGATAGCTGCTGTTGACGCCGTAGGATTCGCATTCCCCACCGTAGGGGGCAAAACCAAGCTCCCTAGCCTGGGTCACAATCTCCGCCACCAGCCGCGACTTGCCAAGGCCAGCCTTGCCCGTGAGGCCGAGGATCTGGCCCGCGCCCTGGGCGGCTCGCGCCAGCGCTTGGGTTGCCCGAGCCAGTTCAGCTTGCCGGCCAACCAGGGGCAACGAATAGACCAGGCGAAATCCCCCCGATTGCTGCACGCCAGCCAGCGCATAGACAGTGACCGGTTCGGGCTTGCCCTTCACCCGGACCGGCGGCAGCGGCTCCAGCAGAAAACGCCCGCTGAGCGAGCGCCGCGCCTCCTCGCTCACCAAGATTTGGCCCGGTTTGGCCGCCATCATCAGGCGCGCCGCCGTGTTGACCGCATCGCCCAACACGCCATAGGTTCGGTGGCTGGCCCCGCCATACGCGCCGGCGCGCATGCGGCCCTGGCTAATGCCAATCTGCGCCTGGTCCAAGTCACTCAGCGTGGGCGGCAGCGCGCGGAGGGCTAGCGCCGTCGCCGCGGCGCGGTCGGCATTGTCTTCATGCGTCAACGGCGCGCCAAAGTTGATATAGAGGTAGCTACCTTTGTCCCCGATGTTGAGGTCGATCAGCGTACCGTCATAGCGGTCAACCACCGATTGCAGCCAGCGGATGTAGGCGTCGAGCTTTGCGCCGGCATCTTCGTCGTGGTCATAGTCAATACCGCCAAAGCGGACAAAGAGCGCAACCGTGGGGCGCAGCTCGGCCAGGAAGTTGCCCAGACCACGGCGCAGGCGTTCGTAGACAGGCGCCAGCAGCCAACGGCGCACTTCTTCCTCGCCCAATGCGTGGGGGGGCAGCGAGGGCCAGGGGCGCTGCGCGACGGATTGGCTCAGCCCATTTACGACATGGACGGTCTGCCCTGTCTGCGCATCGCGCCGGACTTCGCCCAACTTCAACACGCCGGGGAGTTGGACCAGGGTCGCGCCGTCGATGACCACCTCACCCTTTAGGGCAAGGTGCTCGGCTCCGGCCAGGCGCGCCAACGTCTCGCCGGCCAGCGCATCGATGACGCGGAGCGCCGGGTCGCCCACCACAAAACGCCGGGCCGGCCCGGTGGCCACCGCAGCCTTCATGGCGAGCGCGACGGTGGTCCCCGCCGGGGTGAAGATGGCGCAAAACCGCTCCATCTCCTTTTGCATGGCCAGCGCGGCGGCAACCGCCCGCAGACCGTCGTCGCCATCCAGCCAACAGGTGATCGCGTCGCCGGCAAAGGCGACCACGCTGCCGCCGTAACGATGGAGTTCGTCGATCACGGCGTCGTAGACCAGGTTGAGGTAGCGGGTCAGCTCTTCGGCGCCCCGTTGCGGGCCAAGTTCACGCACCAACGCCTCGGTGAGCGGCGTAAAGCCAGAGATGTCGGCAAAGAGCGCGGCCCCACGCGTGCGGTCGGGCAGCGTTTCGCCAGCGGCCAGCGCGTGGCGGCGATCCATGGGGAGATAGACAGTTGGGTCTTCCATTGAAGTTTTCTTTACCTATCGGACCTATCGGGCGGCGCCGGTGGGGCGGATGCCAAACGCCTCGGCCAGCAGCGCATACGAGCGACGCCGCGCCGCCGCGTCAGGCGTCATGGTGAGCACCATGACCTCGTCGGCCTCCGCTTCGTGCGCCAGGGCGCGGATGGCGCGGGCCACCGGCTCGACCGCGCCGGCGAAGAGCCGCGCCCGCATGGTGGCCGCGAGCTCCGCTTCAGCGGGCGAGTAGCGGTAGGCGCGCGCCTCTTCCAGCGTGGGCGGCGGCGAGGCCCACCCCTGGCGCATGCGCACCCAACGCAACGTCAACATGGCCGCCACATCCTCGGCCTCTTCTTCGGTGTCGGCGCAAAAGGCGGAAACGGCGAGAATGCTGCGTGGCGCCGGCAAGAGCGCCGACGGCTGGAACTCACGCCGGTACATGCGCGAGACGGGGATGGCCGGGTCGGGCGCGATGTGATGGGCAAAGGCAAAGCCTAACCCATATTGGGCGGCCATGCGCGCGCCATAGTCGCTGGAGCCAAGCAGCCAGATCGTGGGCATGGTCTCCACAACCGGCACGGGCGTGATGCGGCTAAACGGGTGGTCCGCCGGGAACTCGCCGGTGAAAAAGGCCAACAATTCGTCCAACTGCTCAGGGAACTCCTCGGGGCGAAAGGCCTGGCGAGTGCGGCGGAGCGCCAACGCCGTCACGCTGTCTGTGCCCGGCGCCCGCCCAATGCCCAGGTCGATGCGGCCCGGATAGAGCGCCTCCAAGGTGTTGAAATTCTCCACCACCTTGAGCGCGGTGTGGTTGGGCAACATCACCCCGCCGGAGCCAACCCGCAGGCGCGAGGTCGCCGCGGCCACCTGGGGGATCAGCAGTTCGGGCGCGCTGCTGGCCTGCCACGGCGTGTTGTGGTGCTCGGCCAGCCAGAAGCGCGTGTAGCCAAGCTGCTCCACATGGCGCGCCAACTCGACCGTCTCGCCGATGGCGGCGCCGGCGCTGGCGCGATGCCACATCAACACCAGGTCGAGCACAGAGAGTTTGAGTTGTTTGTCTTGGTTCATGATGATTCCTCGTGACGCGCGGCTCGGCCGTTTGGCCATCCCTATTGTCGCCACGGGGGGCGAAACTGGCAAATCGAGATGCGACAGCGCCAAGCTGTGCCGTTTGAATGGCGCCCGGTTCCCAAAGCGCGCTTGCCCATCACCTCAGAATCTGTTACCATCATGCCGGCGCAAATTGAACTCAATGGGCCAACCGCATCCAAACCACAACAGCCATCATAATTGGCGTCGGGCGCCCCTGGGGCGCCGAACGACAAAAATGGCGGCGTACAGCAGCAACACCGAGAACACCGAGGGGGCGCGGAGGACACAGAGGGTTTTGTCCACAGAGTGAGCCATCGCGTTTTTCTCGGTGTCCTCCGTGCGGTCTCTGCGCCCTCTGTGTTCCGCTGCTCTGTACTCATTTCAGAATAGGCGCGATGTGCAAACGTGGCGCAGCCAACGACTGCGCCCTTTGCGCGCCCTGTAGCTAATTTTATCGTAGGAGCAAACCTATGCAACCCATTCGCCTGGGCGTGATCGGCCTGGGCCTGATCTGGCAACGCGAACATCAACCAATGTTGAAGACGTTGTCCCAGGTGTTTGAGCCGGTGGCCTTCTGCGATGTGAGCGCCGAACGCCGCGCCGCCACGGCCCGCGACTATCCCGGCGCGCTGGTGGTGGAGGATTACCGGGCGCTGCTCGAACGCGCCGATGTGGAGGCTGTATTGGTGCTGACGCCGATTGCCTTCAACGCGCCGGTGGCGATGGCGGCCCTGCATGCCGGCAAAGATGTGATCATGGAGAAGCCGCTGGCCCGCTCGGTGGCCGAGGGCCAGGAGCTGGTCGCCACGGCGCGGCGGGCGGGGCGGCGCCTCTTTGTGGCCGAGCAACTGGCCTA
>JAHDWG010000506.1 GCA_023384495.1 Caldilineaceae bacterium | reverse complement strand
ATACGGAGAGAAGCGGGCCGGTTGGTGCATGCCAACCGGCCCGCTTCTTTGCGCCATGTTTGCCTTCCTGCCCGCGCGGCCAGGTCTGTCGCTATCTGGCGGGCTAGTCTCTGCTTGCGATGGTTGTGATACGATAGGGTCAGCTTACCGGTTTGCTAAGCCAAGGGAGGTTTCGCCATGAAAATCGTGCTAGACCGCGGCTATTGCGACGCGGCGCTTTCGTTTTGTGCGCGCTGTTCGGCGGCTTTCTTTCGCAGCCCCATGGGCACCGACCGCCCATGTGTGGTGGATGTGATCGATGATGGACGCGACGACTTGGTGCATATCGAGGTACGCACCGACGGCAGGACGATGGAGTTCGACCTTACCAAGGAATTACAGGAAGGATTGGCGCTCGAAGGTTGGGAATTTCTTGCCGACTTCGACCCCGGCTTCTTCCGCACGGGCGCGGCGGATCGTTGGCGTGCGCTGGCCAAACTGCCAGCCGCTCACGTCGCAGTCGAGGCCCCGACAGCGCATTCTCCTGCCAAATATTGTGTTTTCTTTTTTAAACCCGGCTTTTTGCCCGGCAAAAACCGCCTGTTTTCAAACAACGACCAATAAGTGAAAGATGGGCACAGTCATTCTGATTGTCGATGGCGACAAGGATAACCATACCGATCATCGTGTCGATAACGACAATGCTCTGCGGCCAACCTTGGCCGACCATCTAACGCGCGCCGGTTTTGCGCCGATCCACGCCAGCTCTGGCGCGCAGGCGTTCGAACTGGCGCGCACATCGGCCCCTACGCTGGTGCTGCTCGACCTCGATCTGCCGGATATGGATGGGTTCGACGTCTTGCGAGCACTCCGCCAGCAGCCCAACGCGGTTCCCGTGATTCTGATCGCCGCCCGTCAACGTACGCTAGATGAGATCGTAGGGCTCAATTTAGGGGCGGATGACTATGTTACGAAACCATATGATATCGATGTATTGTTGGCGCGCATTCGGGCTGTGCTGCGCCGGGTTGCTCACGGTGTGCAAACAAACCAGACATCCCCCCCGCAATCCATCCTCGAAGTGGGCGATCTACGGATCGACCTGGATGCACACAGTGTCCACGTGAATGGGAAGGTCCTTGAACTGCGCCATCGGGTATATGATCTATTGGTGGCCCTGGCGCAGAACGCCGGCCGCGTCCTCAGCGAAGAGGCGCTACTTTCTCTGGTGTGGGGCGCCGAGTGGATCGGAGAAAACCAGACCCTCTACGTGCATATCCATGATTTGCGGACCAAGATCGAAGACGATCCGATTCACCCCAAACGGTTGCTGACGGTGCGCGGCGCTGGCTACAAGCTTGTCCCCTGATTGGGGTACGGCGGGCTGGATGTTGTGAACCATCTATAAACAAACGATAAGGTGATGTGTAGCCCCCTGTAAGGACACAGGGGGCTGGTTTGTGGTATTGTAATGAGGGTGTAAACCGTTCAAACAAAGAGGAGTCGCGGGGGTACATGGTTTTAACCTTGCGCGTATCGCATAAAGGAGATGCGGCTATGTTGCACACGATGCGAAAACTGTTCAGCCGCGCCGTCTTGTTCGGCCTGCTGGCAGTACTGCTGGTGGTGACACCCGTCTTGGCAAGCGCAGCGCCAGCGCCGGCAAGCGGTATGACTAATGCTGCTGGGCCGCTTCCAGGCTGGGTTGAGGTGGCGCCGGGCGCCACGCAGTGGTACAAGTTCAAATACAGTTACGACAACAGCGACAAAGAGAACGAGCCGACGCAAGCCATTGTCGAATTGAACATGCGGGCGCCGGGCAATCTGGTCTTTGAAGTCTGGACGCCGGAGCGGTTGCGAGCGCCACTGCCGAGCTTTACCGAGGAAAAGGACAAAGAGAACGAGATGGTTCGGGAGCCAGTGGGTGTGGGTACGCCTCGGTTCCTCTATGAGACCTGGCACTGGGAGGGTATGCGTCCGCAGCACAAGCACTATGTTGACGTCATGGACCGGATGGATTTGATCTGGGCCGGCGGCGCACGGGCAACGGACACCTACTATGTGGTGGTGAAGAACAAGGGTGAGGCGCCCGCTTCATACCACCTGACCATCACTGGGCCAGATGTGTCGTTCTAACAAAGGATAATGTTGTCGAACGTCTCAACGGCGACGACAACACCAAACACACGAAAGACCCCACCGGCAACCGCCGGTGGGGTTTCTTGTTTTGTTCCTCTGCGCTGCGCTCAGGTTGGCTGATCCCCGCAATTGAGATATGATCTCATCTATGATGGGTGATCGCAACGCACGACAAGGAGATTATGGTAACCTACAACAGGGCACAGCAGGCTATCCCCACCGTTGTCTTGGTGGGGTTGGAATCGGTGGGGAAGAGCGCACTGTTTCGCAATCTCACCGGTGAGGCGCCGGGTGATGAGGCGAACTTTCGCGGCTCTACTGTGCGCGTGCATCGTGCGCGATTGGCCGGCGGCGCGCACGATCTGGTCGACACACCAGGCATCCGCGTCCGCGATGACCGCATGACGGCGCGCTTGGCCCTCCAACAGTTGCGATGCGCCGATACCGTGCTGCTGGTGGCGCGTGGCACCCATATCAGCCAGGAACTCGACACACTGATGGAGAGTGTCGGCAGTGAACTCGCGGGTCGTCGAGTGGCGCTGGTTATCACCTTTGAAGACAAAGCTCCTGCTGCTTTGGCGATTCTGGCCCGCACAGCAGAACACCGTTATGGGATTCCCACGGCGGTGGTCAACGCCCGCAACATGAATCCTGCGCAGCATGAACAGCTCAGGCGTGTCATCGAGCAGGCTGCGCTGCTGGACTTTGCCCCAGACCACCGCCAGCCCATCGCCTTGCTGGAGGTCGCCTCGGTCGCGCAGCCGGAACAGACACTCTTTGAGCACGCATGGGTAGGCCCCTGGCTGGCGCTGGCGGCGTTGGCGCTGCTTTTCGTCCTGCCTGTCTACCTTGCCTATCACTTTGCAGATTGGGCGCAACCGCTGCTAGACGCCTGGCTGATCACCCCGATGGTGACGCGGCTCGAACCGTTAACTTCCGCCGCACCGTTGCTCTATGCCCTCTTGGCCGGCGACTATGGTCTGCTCACGCTAGGGTGGTACTCGTTTTTGTGGGCCTTCCCCGTGGTCTTGCTGATTGGCGTCGGCGTGGCGCTGGCCGAAGAGAGCGGCCTGAAGGACCGCATCACCGCTGCGCTTGACCCTTGGCTGCGCCGTATTGGTCTCAGCGGGCGCGACCTGATCCCGGTGTTGAGTGGCTTTGGCTGCAACGTCGTCGCCGTTTTTCAGAGCCGGTCGTGCAGCGCCTGTACGCGCAAGGCGTGCGTCTCGCTGATTGCCTTTGGCTCGGCGTGCAGCTATCAAATCGGCGCCTCGCTCTCGATTTTTAATGCAGCCGGCGCGCCCTGGCTCTTCGCCCCCTATCTGGGCGCGCTCTTTGTGGTGGGGGCCATCCACACGCGGTTTTGGCATGGCAAGCTGGCAAACGCCGGCGCGCTGCCATTGGCGGAACGGGCCTTTCTGCAGCAACCTACCATGCGCGCGGCGCAGTGGAAAGTGCGAACCGTGTTGCGCCAATTCCTGCGCGAGGCTATGCCCATCTTCTTGTTGATCTGCCTGGTGGGCGCCCTGCTAGACTATGGAGGCGTGACGGCCTGGCTCAGCAACGTCACTGCGCCAATCCTGCGCATACTCCACCTGCCCGCCGAGGCCGCGCCGGGCGTGGTTTTTTCGATCATTCGCAAAGATGGTCTGTTGGCGGTCAACCTGGGCGAAGGCGCACTCATACAAGCAATGAGCCCAGGACAGATATTCACCCTGGTCTACCTGGCCTCCACCCTAACGGCCTGTCTGGTCACCCTGTGGACGATCCGTGCAGAGTTGGGTTGGCGGGCCGCGCTGGCGGTGGCTGGGCGGCAGGCCGCCACATCGTTGATCAGCGCGCTCCTGCTAAGCCAGTTGGGTCAATTCACCATCAGCCGTTGATCACCTGCCCGCCATCAATGACGAAGGTGGCGCCGGTGGTAAAGCTGGAGGCGGCAGCGGCGAGATAGAGCGCGGCGCCGGTGATCTCCTCCGCTTCGGCGAAACGCTGCTGCGGAATAGCGCGGATGGCGTCCGCATAGCGCGTGGGGTTGTCCCAGATGGCGCTGCTAAAACGGGTCTTGACAAAGCCGGGCGCAATCGCGTTGACCTGGATGTTGTCGGGGGCCAGCTCCACGGCCAGCACCTCGGTTAGCATGAGCACAGCCGCCTTGCTGACACAGTAGATGCCCATGCCGGGGTGGGGCTTCTTGCCGGCGATCGACGCCATATTGATGATCTTGCCGCCGCCGCGCGTGCGCATGATGGGCGCGCACGCCTGCGCCATGCGGAAGTAGCCCTTCACATTCACATCCAAGATCTTGTCCCAGTGGCTCTCTTCCGAGGTCATGATTGGCCCAAAGTGGGGATTGGTGGCCGCGTTGTTGACCAGGATGTCGATGCCGCCAAAGGTGGCGACGGCGCGCGCCACCAATTCGTCTACGGCCCCGGCGTCGCCCGTGTGTGCGGCCAGGGCCAGCACCTCACCACCGCCCGCGCGGATGCGTTCCGCCACGGCCTCCACCCCATCCTGTTTGCGGCTGCTGAGCACGACCTTCGCCCCCGCCGCGGCGTAGGCTTGCGCAATCGCCTCGCCGATCCCGCGCGAGGCGCCGGTGATGAGAGCAACTTTGTGC
>JAHDWG010000505.1:2378-4738 GCA_023384495.1 Caldilineaceae bacterium | reverse complement strand
TTGATCATCATCTTGCGCTCGGTGGGGCCGGTGATCTCGACGCGGCGGTCGTTGAGGTCGGCAGGCGCGGGGGCCACCTGCCAGGCGCCCTTGCGGACATCCTCTGTCTCAGCGAGAAAGTCAGGCATTTCACCGGCATCGATAGCCGCCTGACGCTGCGCCCGCGCTTTGAGCAGCTCTTTGCGCCTGGGGGCAAACTGGCGATGCAGGTCAGCGACAAAGGCCAGTGCATCCTGCGTCAGAATGGCTTCGACAGCGGGCGTCACCGCGCCCAGCACCTGAACGCCGGCAGGCAATTGAAGTGGCATGGAACTTCTCCTCAAATTCAGTGCAAACTTCGGATGATGGATTGATAGCCAGATGGGAGATGGCAAGACAGGTGTTGGCCAACGCAGACCGTTGTAGCGCAATGATTATATCATACCACAAAGGGAATCAAGCAGCGCACACGACGTTGGTAGGCGGCGAATTCCGGGTAGCGGGCGAGCGACTGTTCTTTGCGGCGGATCAGGGGGAGCCAGACAAAAAAGACCCAAA
This sequence comes from Caldilineaceae bacterium, assembly GCA_023384495.1. GTDB lineage: Bacteria > Chloroflexota > Anaerolineae > Caldilineales > Caldilineaceae > CFX5. Next base: position 4,201 of record JAHDWG010000505.1, on the reverse strand, counting down.
CCAAGAGAATCAGAATGGGCGCCCAGTGCATCGCCAGCAGCCCAAAGCCCGCATAGATGCAAAGCTCGCCAAAATAGTTGGGGTTGCGGCTCAAGCGCCAAAAGCCGTCGGTGATCAGGCGGCCCGGGGCAAGCCGCAGCGCCGTAAATTTTTGCATGTCTGCGCCAAAATGACAGAAAATACCCAGCGTGTAGAGGCTGACGCAACAAGCCAGCCACCAACCTGGCGCCCGAACAGCTTGCGCCATCACCAGCCAGCCGCCGACCCAGTAGAGGCTTAGCCCGCCCCACACGGCGCCGATGCCATAGAGGGCGCTGACCGGCCGCTCCCACTGGCGGTCGGGAAAGAGTTGGCCCTTCAGCACCCAGAGCGCCCCATAGGCGCCGTGCAGCGCCACATAGAGCCATGCCGTGGGGTTTTCGCCCTGCTGATACAAGGCCAGCATCAGGAGCATGACCAGGCCGGTGACGCCCTTATGGGTGTCGATATAGAACTTGACTGGACGCATAGCGGGCAACCAACCGTGAGATAAGGAGCATCCGTTTGGAAAAAAGAGACAAAGCACAAGCCATTGCCAACAGCCTGATCCACCACTTTGGCGAGCCGCAATGGCAGCCGGGCGAAGATGCGGTTGATATGCTGATTGGCACTATCTTAAGCGCCAATACCAACGATGTCAACAGCGGGCGCGCCTTTGACCAATTGCGAGCTACCTTTGGCCATGACTGGGAGCGGGTGCGCGTCGCTCCGCTGGACGAAATCAAAGACGCGATCCGTCCGGCGGGCATGTACAACCAGAAAGCGCCCCATATTGTCGGCGCCCTAGAGAAGCTCTGGCGCGACCGTGGTGAATACAAGCTGGACTTTGTGGCTGACCTGCCGGTGGAGGAGGCGCTGGGCTACTTGCAGACTTTTCCTGGGGTCGGCCATAAGACCGCCAGCATTGTGTTGCTCTTTTGCTTTAACCGGGGCGCCTTTCCGGTGGACACACACGTCCAACGTATCAGCCGGCGGTTGGGCGTCAGCGCACGCAACGCCACCGCGCTCGCTGTCAAACACGAATGGGAGGCGTTGTTGCCGGCAGCGCAGTTCTACGCCCTGCATCTCAACTTGATCCGGCTCGGTCGGGAGATCTGTCAGGCGCGCGAAGCGCGTTGCTCGCTCTGTCCACTTCAGCCTTACTGTGATTACTTCAATCGGCGGGGAGCGTGGGGCGCGTCATGATGCATGGTGCGCGCCGACCGCGCAGCATGCATCATGACGCCGGTAACAGACTGTCTGTTACCGGCCTACAAGCGGCAAGTGGATGTCATACGTGGGGTTGTAGACAGGGTTGCTGGCGCTGTTATACGATTGGCCGCCAAGCTGCCAGGTGAGCGTTGCGCCGGCATTGGCGATGAGCACGCCATCCCCCGGCGGCGGCGGGTCGGTGTCGCCCACGCGCGTCATCAATACGCGCCGGCCTTTGGCCGTTGGCCCTTCATCCGAAGCGGCATAATAATCGTAGAGCACCAACGAATGTTCAGCGGTGACGACAAACTGCTTTTCGATTGTCTCATCGCCCTCCAATTCCGGCACGAGCCACGCCAGCCTATCATTTTCAGGCTCCGTATCCCCGCCCGACAAATAGGTGGCCCCCAACGGCATCCCTGCCACAATCGACAGGTTTGTAATCGAAAAGGCGGTATTGTTGGTGAGTACGACCGAGTAGGTGATCGGCGCGCCTGCTGTCGATGTGGTGGGGCCGGTGACCCCGATGGCCAATACTCGTGGGATGCTCGGCGGCGCTGGAGTCGGGCGCCGTACGCGGAAACTAACCTGGC
>JAHDWG010000505.1:0-2368 GCA_023384495.1 Caldilineaceae bacterium | reverse complement strand
GCGGCCAGGTCGCCAATCGACCAACGAATCGCACTGCCCGGCGTCGTCTCTGTATAGGTGTAGCTACCCGACGTACTGACCTGAATGCTCTCTGGGATCAGCTCAACATGGGGCGGCACCAGATTCACAATCTCGACATTGGCGAGGTTGGATGTGCTGCCATTGACATAGGTCACCGTGTACTCCACCTCTTCGCCAGGGCCGATCCACCGTTGCGGCTCGTTGTGCAGCGTCACATCCACCAATGTCTCGGGGCGCGGCGTCGGCGTCGGGGTGAGCGTCGGTGTGCTGGTTGGCGTCGGCGGCAGGGGATAGGTCGAGTGATAGACAGTGTTGCGGTAGTCAGCCCCATGTAGGCCACCCAAGATGTACACATAGTCCGAGTCGTTGCGCGTGACTGTGACTGCGGAAAAACGATGTAGCGATTCGGGCAGACTCGGTTGGGGCAGCCACGCCCCCAGCGAGCCGTCGGCGTTGATGTCCGCAGCATAGACATCGCTATACTCGTTGCTGATATTCCGGCCCCCAAGCACCAGCAATTGACCGTCATGGATGACCGTCTCGTGGAAGAAGACCCCGGTGGGCAGCGGCGTGACGGCTGCCCATGCGCTTAAGCTGCCGTTTGGCGACACAGTGGCGACATAGACTTCGGCGCGGGCGGTTGCGTTGTCAAAGCCGCCGGTCACATAGACGCGGTTGTTGAACGTCTCTGCCGAGAGCCGGTATAGGGGCCGAGGAAGGGCGCTGGTTGTTTGCCACGGCCCCAACCCACCGGGCAGAATCTCGGCATAACGCACTGCACTGAGTGGGTCGCGGCCCGTCCACCCGCCGAAGATGTAGAGTCGATTCTGTACTATGACCGCGTCATGCAGATCGATCCCCGTGGGGTAATCGCTGATCTTGACAAAGGCGCCCAATCCGCCATTGGCGGCAAAGGGCGCTCGCCATATTTCTGTGCGCGTCTGGTTGCCATCCCACCCCCCGATGACATAGAGGTCGGTGTCGGTGGCGGCAATCGCGTGGAGATAGACGGCCAGCGGCAAGGCGCCGGCCACCGTCCAACTTGCCAACGACCCGTTGTCGAGAATGCTCGCCACATAGATCGAGCCGACTGGGGCGTCGCTGGCGCTTTTGCCGGCTATAAAATAGAGATAATCGCCGTGCACGACTGCGTTGCGGTTGGCAAGCGCTTGGGGCAGCGGCGTGGTTGCAACCCATCCATCGATTTTGGTGTAATGCGGCGATGAGAGGACGATAGATGCGGTCAGTGTGACGATGAGTGCGGTGACAAACATGGTCACCCCACCATACAATAGAACGGACCATCTTCTTGCGCGGTTATTTGCATCCATCACAACTCACCTATCGTTTCAACAAGTCCTTTACCGAATTCTTCTGTTTGGAGGCCTGGTTATTCACCCGAAGATTGTCCACCCCCTTCACCCGAGCTTTGACCCCCGCCGCCCGATGAGCCACCGTCGCTGCGCGAATAGGTAAACGTACGTGGCTCGCTCAGCAAACGCAGACGCTGGTATGGGTCTGTGCGCACGAGCAGGATCCCCCAGTTGTGGGGGCCTGGTTCAAATGTTTGCCCGAGCGTCTCATCCAGCCGCGACAGATTCAAACTGACGCGATGGTTTAGCGTCGGCGCAGCCAGGCCAAAGCCGGTCGTCATCGGGTCTTGCCCGACACGCCAGAAGATGATCTCAAAGCCTTCGCCTTCGCCCGGCACAAACGATGTCTCCCACTCAAAGACCCTGCTGCCCGTACCCGTCTCGCCTTCTGCTGGCGCGACCAGACGAAATGCCCCGATCGTCGGCGTCGGGGTGGGCAGCGGCGCGGGCACAACCACGCTCACCGGCGCGGTGGCCGCGTTGACTGTCACCCCTGCCACGACGCCACGTACGGTGAAACGATATTGTCCCGGCTGATTCAATGGCACCGTGGCCGACCAGAAGCCATTGTTGCTGACCACCGTTGACGCCACAACCTGGTCGTTCAGCAGAATCTGGACAGTGCTGCCCGGCTGGCCGGCGCCGTTGAGTACGGCTGTGCCGCGACCGGCCGTGGGCGTTAAGGCCGCGCTCAGCAACGCCGGCGGCGCCACTGTCGGTGTGTTCGTTGGCGCCGGCGTATTGGTGGGCGTGTTGGTCGGCGCCGGTGTGAGGGTGGGTGTGCGCGTTGGTGTCCTCGTGGGCGTCCGCGTGACGGTGCGCGTATTGGTTGGCAACCGGGTTGGCGTCCGCGTCGCCGTGTGTGTATTGGTCGGCGCCGGGGTGTCGGTGGGCGGTGGCGTGTCGGTGGCCGTGGCCGTGTGCGTATTGGTCGGCGGCGGCGTGTCGGTGGCCGTGGCCGTGTGCGTATTGGT
>JAHDWG010000504.1 GCA_023384495.1 Caldilineaceae bacterium | reverse complement strand
GTGGCCGCCGGCCGCGGCACGATCCTCTACGCCGACGACCCGCTGGGCACGCCTGATTCTGTGCCCCAGCGCTATGGCTTTACGCCCGAGATGATCGCACGGCGCAATATCAACCTGAAGATGTACAACTCCTTTCGCGACGGCACCAAGGCGCAGGTGGAAATGACCGCCCTCGCCAACGCCGCCGGGCTGGTTCCCGACCGCCGCGCCATGCACGAGCCATCGGTGAACATCGATGAGATCGCCCGCGTCTTTAGTCTGAGCGAAGAGGGGGGTATCCTCAGCCGGCATGGGGTGGTGGAATTGGCTAATAGTGTGGCCGACGATGGCAAGACGCTGCTGCCCAACGGGCTGGGCATGGGGGTCTTCTGTGTCATCCGCACCGACCATCCCTTTATCCAAGAAGACTTGCAGGCGTACTATTTGGCTGCGGGCGGCAACAGCCACAACTACCTGCTCTATCGCCCCTATCACCTGGTGGCAGTGGAGGCGCCCATTTCGATTGCCGGCGCGGTGGTGGGCGGCCAGGCCACCGGCTCTACGCTGTCCACGCCCACGGCGGAATGCATCACCGTGGCCAAGCGGAACCTGGAGGAGGGCGAGGTGATCGACGGCGGAGGCGGCTATACAGTGGTGGGCGCGTGCGAGCGCGCGGATGTCGCGCACAGCGAGAGGCTGCTGCCCCTAGGCCTTGCGGCGGGGGCCAGGCTCACCTGCGATGTCTCCGCCGGTCAGGCCATCACCTACGACATGGTCGAGCCGCTGCCCGATTCGTTTGTCTGGAAGCTGCGCCAGTTACAAGACGCCACGGTGAGGTAACCGATGCAAGTGAGCATTGCCAACCCACTGCTGCGCACGCCGCTCGCCCTCATCGTCGATGACTCGTGCCCCGTCATCAACCTGACCTATCACTGGATCCGCCAGCGGCAAGCGTGGAAGGCGCGCTTCCAACCCAACGCACCGTTCAACCCGGGCGACGGCGACCCGGCCAGGCTGCATCTGGTTCCGCCCACCATTCCCGCCGATTTTGCCGTCAGGTGGGGGGAATGGTGCGCCGAGCAGGGGGTCAAGGGCAAGTTCAGCCTGGTGCCCTTCCCCGCCGGGGTGGCGCGGGTAGACCAGGGGCTGCCCGGCTTTCCACGCGACGAGGTGGAACGCTGGATGCGCGCCTATCGCGAGGTGATCTGCCCCAACTTTGACATTACCTGTGAAATGCTGACTCATTCGCACGTCGTTGACCTGCGTACCTGGCAGTTGACCGATGAATGGGAACAATACGAGTGGGTTGATCCGCCCGTAGCGCCGCTCACCGAATACATTGCCGCGTCGATGCGGCTCGTGCGCGACGCCGGCATGCCCTGCGAAGGAGTGACCAGCCCAGGGGCGTTTGGCGCCAAGAAAGAATCAGCCTATGCCCGGGCCACATTGGAGGCCGCCCAGCAGGTGATGGGCAACCCGCGGCCTTTCTATTTTCTGCGCGTGGTCGACCCGCCTGATGCCTGGCCCGACGCGCCTATCTGGCATGCCGAGCCCGAGCGGGGGGTGGCGATTGCCAGCATCATCTGCTGCACGCATGATTGGTTTGGCGGCTGGACGGGGTACGACGCCGGGGACCCCGACCGCTTTCTCACCGAAGACCTGCAAGGGGGCGTCTTGGCGCCCGTGTTGGCGCGCGAGTTGCCCTGTGTGATGGTGGGCCACTGGCCTGGATTCTATTACGGCGGCGCAGAAGTAGGGTTCGATGTGCTCAAGGAGGTCAAGCGCCGACTCGACACCTACGACCCAGACGGCAGCAAGACACGCTGGATGAAGACTTCGGCGATCGGCCACTATTGGATGGCGCGGCAACTGAGTGAGGTGCGCAGCGAGCCCCTGGCCAATGGCGGTCAGCGAGTGGCGGTGACGACGCGCTTCCCCACGGGCGACTTCACGCTCTGGCTTGACCAGCCGTGTACGCAGGTGGCGTTGAACGGCCAGCCCCTGCGCCAGGTCTACAGCCGCCGGGCGTTGGCCGAGGGCGCCTTCTTGGTCGAAGGCAGCCGGACGGCGGTCGCGTTCGACCTGCCCGAGGGGGAAACCACGCTGACTACGGCGCCGGCCGCCAACCCGAGCGCTGCCTGACCGGCGATGGTTCCGCGATTGTTGGGGGGCGTCGTGATGCGCGAACTCCTGTTGGGCGCCGCGATCTACCTGTGGTCTGTTTCTGTGTAGGCAGTTGATCGCCTTTGCGGCATTCGGTGCAAGGCGGAGGATTGTGCGAGATGACAAAGGCCGAATCAAAGGCTCCATCGGAGCCTGCCGTATTGTATGCAAGCTGGCAAGACGAAATCGAGAGCGCAGCGCTCTATCGCGTGCTCGCTGAATTGGAGACAGAGCCCCCTTTGGCGCAATTCTATCAACAGCTTGCCGCGACGGAGGAGGCGCATGCTCGCTTCTGGGAGGAGAAGTTGCACGCGGCGGGCAAGCCAATCCCAGAGCGAAAGTTGGGTTGGCGCACGCGATTGCTCATCTGGCTGGCCAGGCGCTTTGGACCCAGCTTTGTGGCGCCGACGCTCGCCGGTCAGGAGCAGCGTGGCAGCCACCACTACGACCACTTGCCCGAAACCGAGGGCACATCCATGGCGGCCCAGGAGCGATCCCATCAGCGCCTGCTACAGACCATCGCCGCAACCACACCCCGCGGCGTCGAAGGCAGCGTCTTGTCCAGATTGGAGGGACGACATCGCAGTCTGGGTGGGAACGCCCTGCGAGCAGCCGTGCTGGGCGCCAATGATGGTCTGGTTTCGAACCTCAGTCTCATCATGGGGGTTGCGGGCGCCGAGTTGAGCAGCAGCGCCATCCTCGTTACCGGCTCCGCCGGTCTGCTTGCCGGCGCGATATCGATGGCGCTGGGGGAGTGGCTTTCGGTGCAAAGCTCGCGCGAGCTGTACGAGCGGCAGCTAGGCATCGAAAAGCGCGAGTTGGAACAGATACCGGGCGAAGAAGCGGAGGAATTGGCGTTGATCTACCAGGCCAAAGGGCTGAGCGCGGCCCAGGCGCGAACGCTCGCCGACCAGTTGATCGCAGATGAGGCTATGGCGCTGGACAGCCTCGCCCGCGAGGAGTTGGGTATCAACCCGGAGGAGTTGGGCGGCTCTGCATGGGAAGCTGCGCTGACCTCATTTGGGCTTTTCGCGATAGGGGCGATCATACCGCTGGTCCCCTTTTTCATTCTCAGCGGGCTGATGGCGGTGATTGTGAGCGGCATCGCGAGCGCGATTGGCCTCTTTGCAATCGGCGCCGGCATCACCTTGATGACGGGACGCAGCATATGGTTCTCTGGGATGCGCCAGGTGCTCTTTGGCCTTCTCGCCGCCGCCGTCACATACGGGATCGGGAGTTTGGTTGGCGTATCCCTCGGTGGATGATGCGCATAGGCCTGGCGGATGGCGCGGTGGCGACGTTGTCGCAGCCCAGGGTCAGTGATTAGAAAAGGAGAATATGCTATGATCACGGTAACCGGCGCAGCCGGCAAGACAGGCAGGGCCGTCATCCGCGCGCTGGCGCAGCGGGGGCAACCGGTGCGCGCTTTGGTGCGCCGCCCTACGCAACAACAGGCCGTTCGGGCCGAGGGCGCAGCCGAGACCGTCGTGGGTGACATGGCCGACCCATCCGCGCTGGGGCAGGCGGTCGAGGGCGCCACCGCGCTCTATCACATCTGTCCCAACGTACACCCCGATGAGATGGCGATTGGGCGGGCGGCCATCGACGCCGCGCGCGAAGCAAAGCTGGCGCACATGGTCTATCATTCGGTGCTGCATCCCCAAGCCGGGGCAATGCCGCACCACTGGCACAAATTGCGCGTCGAGGAGATGCTGGTCGCCGCGGGGATACCGTTCACCATCTTGCAGCCGGCGGCCTACATGCAGAACCTACTGCCCCACTGGCGGCAGATCAGCGCTGATGGCATTCTGGCCAATCCCTACCCGCCCGAAGCGCAGCTTTCGTTGGTCGATCTGGAGGATGTGGCCGAAGCCGCGGCGGTGGTGTTGACCCAGCCAGGGCATACGGGCGCCATTTACGAGTTGTGCGGGACCGGGCCCAAAAGCCAGCACGAGGTGGCCGGCATCCTCGCCAATGTGCTGGGGTTGCCCGTCCGCGCCGAGATGACCCCAGTAGCCGAGTGGGAGCGTACCGCCGTGGCCGCCGGACTCAACGCCTATGCGGTGCAGACGCTCATGCAGATGTTTGTCTATTATGCCGAGCATGGGCTGATGGGCAACTCCAATGTGCTGCGCTGGCTCTTGGGCCGGCAGCCCACGACGCTGACCGGCTTTGCGCGGCGAGTCATGAGCCATGAATAATCCGTTCAATCGATTCCCTGAATCCGCTGGCGGCTTTCGCCTATACCCAACGACGATGGGAGGACCGTCATGACCAATCCAACAACGACCCAAATGCTCCTGCGGCCCGAAGTGGCCGAAATGGAGCCCTACACGCCAATTCTGCCTTTCGAGGTGTTGAGCAAGCGGCTGGGGCTACCCCCGCATCAGATTGTCAAGCTCGACGCAAATGAAAATCCCTATGGTCCGCTGCCTGCGGTGGCCGAGGCGCTGGCCGAGTATCCCTTCTATCACATCTACCCCGACCCAGAGAACACCGAACTGCGCGCTGCCTTGAGCGGATTCACCGGCGCGCCAGCTGAACATATCCTGCCCACCCACGGCGCCGACGAGATGCTGGACCTGCTCTGCCGCCTCTTTTTGCGGCCCGGCGA
>JAHDWG010000503.1 GCA_023384495.1 Caldilineaceae bacterium | reverse complement strand
GAGATACAGAAATAATGAGATACGGAAATAATGAGATACGGAGAAAATCGAATGCCCGTTGCAATAAGTCCCATGAAGCAAACAGATATGTTAACTAGCCAGGATAGCACAAACGATGAGGCCGGTGTTGTAACGGAAGGGGTTGCGGATGATGTAATGAGCGCCCTCAAATCGATACTTCAGCATCTAGAAGTTGAAGCGGCAAAAAACCCTTTATTGCGGGCGCAGTTGCAGGTCGTGGGCCAGGCATTCTTGAATCTGTCGCAGGCGCCGTTAACGGCAACTGCCGATGAGAAATCGACGTCTGTATCCGAGTCTACATCCGATACACCGCAGGAGGCAGCACAGCCGCCCGCCACTTCCCATGCAGTTTCGACCAATGGAAACCGCCCCAGCTTTACGGCAACAGGCAATGGCTATAGTGTTCATGTACGCGAATCGTTGCGCATTGTCCGTTCAATCGACCAGTCACCGTCATGGCGTCTTTCGACCATCAGCGATGATGATCTGCCCCTGATTGCCGAGCGTTGCCGCCTAAAGGCCGAAGGCGCGCGTTGGGCCGGGCGCCGGCAACAACTGTTGCGTGATAGCGCAGATTACGATACGGAGATCGAACCGCACGACCGTGATATCATTGCCAGGGCCAAGATGTTGCCCGATTGCTTTCTATGGATGTGTCACCGCGATGGCCCATCCCCCGACGATCTGACCCAATACGAGACACTGGCCGGCTGCTTCGAAGCGGCGGCAGACGCGGTCGCGCTCTTGGAAGACGCAGTCGCCCATCTGGATGAAGACCGCGACGGGTTTACAGAAGCGCTTGAACTGGCGGCTGAGGCGCAGTCTGCCCTCCGGATTTGCATTACCGACATCGGTGGCAACACCGATAGCGACCAATATAAAATTTTCCAATGGCTCAAACAGACTGGCTCTGAACAGCAGATCCTCATTCGCCGTCACATGCGCAAGGACGACCCGGCTGACCCGGCCCAGTGGCAAGCGCTGCGCGAAGGGATTCAGCGAATGGCCGAAGGACTACAGGCCAATCGCGGTCGAGCCAAGCGCCAACGTGGCCTCTTTAGCAAGATACGCTATCACCTGAAGCTCATCGACCAAAATCGCGGCCAAGACCGTATCTACGACTGGCAGAAAGTATGCGAAGCCGTCGAAGATTTGGTGGATGAGGGTGTGCCCCCCAGCAACCGTGACCTGCGCGACCTGCTCCTTCCCCTGGCTGAAGAGATCCCCGACGCGCTTGACCTTTCGAAAAACACGCGACTGGTGCTCCGCGAACTCGATGAGTATCTCTCGTCGCGCGTACCCAAAGTCGAAGAATCACCAGACGCCCCGACCGTGACCGAAGAGGTGCGCCGCGCGGCAGCGCTTCTCGAGGGCCAGACGGTCGTTCTGATCGGCGGCATCAATCGCCCGCTGGCCGCCGAATCGCTTAAACAGGCGTTGGCCCTCAGGGAACTTGTCTGGGTGGAAGGTCGGGACCAGACCTATGCCGATTTCGAACCGTATGTCGCCCGCCCGGATGTCGCTGTGGTCATCCTGGCCATCCGTTGGTCGCGCCACGGTTTTGGCGAGGTCAAGGAGTTTTGCGATAAGTACGACAAACCGTTGGTCCGCCTGCCCGGCGGCTATAGTCCCAACCAGGTAGCGCTCCATATTATGAGCCAGGTGGCCGAGCGGCTGGCTGAAAAGGCTGCGCTGGCGGTGTAGCCCAATTGCCTCTTTGCGAACAAGTCATGGCGCCCTGCACACCCCATCTGATGGGGCAGGGCGCTTTTGATTGCGCCAAACCGGGAATGAAAGGAACACAATGACCACTCCAATACGCGCTTTGATCCTCGGCTCTGGCTACGCCGGTGAGGGGCACACGCTTGCCCTGCGCCGGGCCGGCGTCGATGTCGTCGCCATGGCCGGGCGCACTGCATCCGCCGTCGAAGCCGCTGCCCAACGCCTGCAAATTCCCCGCGCCGGCACGGACTATCGCCAGATGCTGGCCGAGCTTCGCCCCGAGATTGTCGCCGTGGGCACGCCCGGCGGCGCACACCTGGAGCAATGTCTCGCCGCCATCGACGCCGGCTGCCATGTGCTATGCGACAAACCCCTGGCCACCACCGCCGCCGATGCGCGCCAGATCTATGCGGCGGCCAGGGCCAAAGGGGTCAAGACGGCCTACGCCGCCAGCTACCGCTATCAGCCCCAGGCGCTCGTTGCGCGCCAACTTGTGCGCGGCGGCGCCATTGGCCCCGTCTGGGAGGTCGAGTGCGTTTCGCACTACAACTGGCCCCGGCTTATGCCCTTTGGTTGGCCCCACCGGCTCGATCAGGGCGGTGGGCGGCTGAACAACAACTTTACCCACAAACTGTCGATTGTGCAGCATGTGGTGGGCGGTGAGATCCTCGCCGCGATGGGCGAGACGCGCAACGACCTTAAGCGCGTCCCCATCGGTGAGCGCATCCACGACTTTCGCGATTACAACAGGCGCGCCTTCCATGCCGACGAAGCCGCCCAACGCGAGTGGGCCGAGGTCGATAGCGACTGGTCATACACCGTGCTAGTGCGCATTGGCGAGCGTGCGGCGGGGCCTGAGGACGCGGTCTCGGCCACCTTTCGCCATTCAGCGCTGCCCTTTGGCAAGAACAAAGATTACATTGCCTTTTACGGCGCCGAGGGCGTGCTCCATATCGATGGCGCCTACGCCCAGGGCGCGCTCTATCTCCACACCGGCGGCGACACGTGGGACGAACTGCCCGTGCCCGACCGCATCTACGCCGCGCTGCCGCCCGAGCCCGACCACAGTCAGCGCAACTGGGACCAACTGGCGCGCGAGTTCGTGGCCGATGTCCGTGGCGAGGGCGATGCCGGCTACCAGACCTTCCGCGATGGATGGATCTACCAGGAAGTGATCGATATTGCGCGCAGTGGGCAGGGCTGGGCCGAGGTTGCCGCCGAGATCGGGTGAGGGCGCCATCCATGTCGATGAGCAATGCCGAGTTGGTCGAGGCATGTCTACAGGGCGACGCACGCGCCTGGGAGCAATTGGTGGATCGCTATGCGCGCCTTGTCTACTCGATCCCCGCGCGCTACCGGCTGCCCGACGCCGAGGCCGACGATATCTTTCAAGAGGTCTACCTGGCGCTGGCCCAACATTTGCACGCCATCGAAGACCCCGCGCGCCTGCCGGCCTGGCTCATCACGACCACACGCAGGCTGGTCTGGCGCGCGCTGGTAAACCGGCGGAAAGAGCAGCCGCTCGAAGCAGTCGAACTCGCTGAAAGCGAACTCCCTACCTATGGCCTACCTGGGAGCACACCATCCCTCACGCTGGCGGAGTTGATGTCCGGCTGGCAGCGGCAGGAGCTGTTGGCTCAAGGTCTACAACGGCTGGGCGAACGCTGTCGCCGTCTTCTCAACCTGCTCTATCTGGAACGATCCGAACCATCCTATGAAGAGATCAGCCGCGAACTCGGCCTGCCCAAGGGCAGCATCGGGCCTACTCGCGTCCGCTGCATCCAGCAACTGCGCATGATTCTAGAGGGGCTGGGCTTTGATGCCGAACATGAGTAAACACATATGATGGATTGATGTCTTTTTGGGCGCCGTGCGGCACTCCTTTGGTTTGGATATCTGGCGCGTTGCATCCAGCGCTTGGATAGCGCGCGGTGATAGATAGCGCCCACCGTTCACACTGCCCAATCAGGGGCGGCGCAGAAAGGCTGGCATGGAGCACATAAGCGAAGCACAATTGACCGCCATTGCATTCGAGCAAGTGATCCTGTCGGAACAGGAGATGACACACTTGGCCACCTGCGCCGAATGCCACGCGCACCTGGCGCGCTTGCAGCGTCTGGCCCAGGAGTTTGCCGTTGCCCGGCAGAGCGAACCGCCCCCAGCTGCGCGCGCGGCGGCGTACGCCCATTTTGCGCAAGTTCAACAGAAGCCATCATGGGCACAGCGTCTGGTAGAGCGGCTTCCGGCCCAACTGCTGTGGGATAGCCGCCAACAATTGGCCGCTCAGGGCTTGCGCACTCTGCCGGCGGCTCGCTATCACCTGCTCTACACGACCGAGCAGATCGATGTGGAGCTTGATGTCCAGCCCCAGGGAACAGATTTGCAGGTTGAAGGTGATCTTCTGCTTGCCACAGGGGAGGGGGCGGACCAGACGGCCTCTCTCGCGCCCGCGCTCCTCCACTTGCAGCCGGTCGAGCCGGATGATGAAGCCTATGAGAGCGATTGCGACGCCCAGGGCCACTTCTATTTTCACAATGTGGCGCCGGGAGGCTATACGCTGCTGATTACCCCGCATACCGGCGCGTTGATCGAAATTGTCGGGCTGGAGCTTGTGTGAACGCATCGACCACCCCCGCCGCTGTACAACTCAGCCGCACCCTGTGGGAGCGGCTGCTTGATGCGCCTGTGGCCTCTGCGCTGGCTGCGCTGACGCAGGCCAATCAGGCAACGGTTGCTGCGGCCGTCGAGTTGGCCCAGCGCGCGCTGGCTGAGGCCGAGGCGGCGCCCGAACAGGCCACACATTGGCTGGCGATTGGCGCCGAATTGAACCGGCAGCTTGGCGATGACGTCAATGTGCAGGGGTGGCTTGCCTATGCCCAGGCCCGGCTGTACGTACAGTCAGGCAACCTGGCGCTGGCCGAGACTGCGCTGCGCGCGGCGCAGCGGGCCTGGCAAGCCAGCGGCGACCAGCTTGCGCTGGCCCGCAGCCACTTGGGGTTGACCCAACTCTTCGCC
>JAHDWG010000502.1 GCA_023384495.1 Caldilineaceae bacterium | reverse complement strand
TGCTCGCCTATTTTGAGTGCAACGACGCCTGTGCAGAGAGTGAAAATTGGCACAAGGTGACCCTGCAACCCCGCGGCGGTGGCTCGGAGCCAAGCGCCGACCTGGCCGTCGATGCTAACGGTCGCCCGCGCATCGCCTTCTATCAAGAGGCCACACTGGATGGGGGCAAACGCCTCTTCTATCTCTGGTGCAACGGCGGCTGTCTCGACGCCGCCAACTTGAAACAGCGCGACCTGGGGATGAACACCTTTGATGGCCAGGAACCCGATTTAGAGCTGGACCGCGGCGGACGCCCGCGCATCGCCTATGCCGATTATAACAGCGGTGGTCTGGGCTATGCCTGGTGCAACGAGGGGTGCGACAGCGCCAACGCCCAGTGGCAACACAAGCTGATCGAAACCCGCACCGACTTGACAGCCGCCTGGAATGTCCCTTTTCCGCGCGACCATTGCGACGCCGGGCTGTGGAATAGCTTGACGCCGACCCTGGCCTTTGGGACAGACGGCAACGCCTACGTAGCCTATGACGCCACCTATCATGCCCGCTGCTATTACGACGACAACCCCAACGACAACATCCCGCCCGACTGGCACTACGGGCTGGTGATGCGGGCGGTGCGCCTGGTCGCCTTTACCCAGCCGTTCACCCAGCCGACCGACCCGCCCACGCCGTCCTCGCCAACGTCCACGTGGACGCCGACACCCACCGCCACGGGCACGGCCACCCCGACGCCGACCGTCACGCCCACGCCCAGCCCAACGCCGGTGTCGATCACCAAACGGAGCGCCCTCTTTGCCGACACGCAGGCGCAGACGAGCAGCGCCAGCGTCGCCACCACCGGGAATGGCGGCCTGCACCGGGCCTTTGTCTTCGACGAGAGCCAAACCGCCGGCTACAGCTATTGCGCCACGGGTTGCCAGAACCCGGCGAGCTGGCAGACCATCTCTCTAGCCGCGGCGGTGCACGAAGTGCAACTCAAGGTCGATCCCACAGGCAAGCCCCGGCTGCTCATCCGCCGCGCCTCGAGCACTTATGTCGATGGGTACGACTATCTCTATGCCCAGTGCGAGAGCGGCTGTACAACGGCAAATAACTGGGACTTGGCTCACGTCGCCACGGCGCGTGGCGGGGCAAATTTCGAGCAGCACGATATGCAGCAGCCACAGCGTTCGTTTGCGCTTGACCCAAGCGGGCGGCCGCGCTTTGTCTATCTTGACGAGAACTTGACAGTCGATCCCGTTCACGTGGGCGTCTACTACGCCTGGTGTGACGCCGGTTGCACCGATGCGCTGGCATGGCAGGAAGTGCGTATCACCGAACTGGTGCAATGGTTTGGCGAGATCGAAGACCAGGAGCGTGCGCTCTACCTGGCGCTCGCCTTCACCCCCCAGGGTTACCCGCGGTTGATCACTGCCGAATTCTTCCCGTTGCAGGGCAAAGAGGCGCGCCTCACCTACATTGCCTGTGATGAGATGTGCGAGCTTGGCTACATCTGGCAAAAGACCCAACTTTACGAACGAGGCGAAGGGCCAATCCCAGCCGCCGACCTGGTCATCGATGCCGGGGGGCATCCCCACGTTGCCTTCTATCAAGGCAAGACCGAAGCCGTCATGCCAGACGGCAGCCGCCCGCTCCAGCCCGAGAGCATTATCTACGCCACCTGCCAGCAGAGCCACTGTATGACCGCCAACAACTGGGATGCCCGCCACATCGGCGTAAGTGGCGTCAATGGCCCCGGCCCCGATCTGGAACTCGATGCGCAGGGGCGACCGCGCATCACCTACACCCAGGGCGAAAAGGGCGGCATCGGCTACTCGTGGTGCGACGCCGATTGCGTGTCATACAGCGAGGGCGCCTGGCGGCACGGCGTGATCGAAACCGGCGCCGAACTCCAAACCGCCTGGCCCATGAACGTCCCGGCCCAGTGTGCCCGCGGCGGCTGGCAGGGCTGGGCGCCAACCCTGGTGCTCCCCGCCACCGGCGACCCGCATGTGGCCTATGACGCTGCCTACGTCGCCCATTGCGCCGGCCAGGATGAGGTGGCGCGGCGGGCCGCCCGCCTGGTGACGTTTGCCAGCCCGTAGGGGGCGGGCGCCGCAACAGACCTATGCTTTTCTGACGATAGACGATGGACAATCGACCAGGCGCCATCGTCTATCGTCCATCGTCTATCGTCACAACTGTTGGCTTGCTCGATCGTCGTGTGCTAGATATTCACACTTGAGCCGCTGAGCAGCAACGCCGTGCGCCAGACAGGGGAACTATCCCTGAGCGAAGCGTCACGGAAAGTTGGGATCACGGACCAGCGGTCTTGGCCGTTGATGTTGGGGCAAGAGGCGTGCAACAACAGATCGTGAAAGAAGATGGCCCCGCCGCGCGGCACAGGCACGGTTTCGACTGGCAAATCCGCCACTTGCTCGTCTGTGAGCCGATGGACAAAGCCTTTCACATCTTCAACATGCTGCATCTCGACCGCTCGTCGGTGGCTGCCAGGCACAACCTGCAGACAACCGTTCTCCGGCGTGGCGTCATCGAGGGCAATCCAGATCGAAAGCTTGGCGCTGCCCCGCCAATAGGCCCAATCCTGGTGCCAGGGTGAACGAAAATCAGTCTTGTTGTTCTTGAAGACCGCCTTGAAGCTCAGGAACTCCACATTAGGCCCAATCAATTGTTGCAGAATCTTCAACATCGACGGGCTGTGCAATTGCGTGCTTGTGTAGGGGTCCAAATCATCACACATCCAGACCCGCACGCCGGAAGGGATGTTGCCGAGCAAGCCCTCGTCGGTCAGCCGCTGGATCAACGTCTGCTTCCACTCGCTGGCCTCTGCCGGCGAGATCAGAGCCGGTGTCACCACATACCCATCACGATGGTACTGCGCCACTTGCTCATCGGTTAGTGATTTCGGCGGACTCATTGCTATGCTGGTCATGGTTTTCGTCTGGCTCCTCTCTATGGCTTGATTCCGGTACGGGCGCTACTCTTGATCATGGTGTGCTGCATCAACCCAAAAGCCAACAGCACAGGCAGGCACATTTTATCCGCTGCGCAGAAAACAAACAACCTGCCTGAATGGGCCGGGCCGATGCGGAATTTTGGGCAAGGGAGGCCGAAGGTCAGCTTGCGTCCTTGCTACCATCGCCGCATCGCTCCAAACCTGGACAGACCCGTCCTCACCATCCAATTCGCACCTCACCGGCACGCTGTGGTATCATGCGGTTAAGTCTCCTTTCGCCGTTGGGCGGGCTGTCGCTGCAGCAGCCGTGACCCGACCGGAGAGGAGTTTTTTTATGGAACACTTTTTGGGGGTAGCCAGGTAGACAGGTAAACAAGTAGACAACGGCCCTCGTCTAGCCTACTTGTCTGCGTGGCTTCTTCTCTTCCTACCCAAAAATCAAGGAACCACCCGATGACTCGTCGCGAATTTACGGTCGCCGATGAATATCGGTATGACCACCGCTCGCCGGTGCGCTGGCTGGCTTCGCATATTCTGCGCTACCCGGTGCTGCTCGTCACCTTTCTGGTCACCACCTTTGGCATGGCGGGCAGCCAGAGCCTGTCGGCAGTGATGGTCGGGCGGGCCTTTGACACGGTGATACAGGAAGCGGGTGTGGCCGCGCTGACCACAGCCGCGCTGCTGGTGGTGGCCGCCTATGTGGGGTATGGGCTGTTCGACATTGTCAACAGCATGGCGATTCGCGTGCTGGCTCAGCGGGTGGAACGAGATGCGCGCGACGAACTCTATCTCAGCCTGTTGAGCAAGAGCCAGACCTTTCATGGCCGGCAACGCGTGGGCGACCTGATGGCGCGGGCGACCAACGACGTGCAACAGGTGAACCAATTCGTCAGCCCGGCGTTGGGGATGACCACCGAATCGACTCTCACGCTGGTGATCCCGTTGATTACGATTGCGCTGCTCAACACCAACTTGCTGCTGGCGCCGGTTTTGTTTCTCATCGGGTTGACCTTTGCCTTGCGCTATCACAACCAGAATTTGCGCCCTGTCGCCGGGCAGTTGCGCCAGCGCTTTGGGACCATGAACGCCGGCCTGGCCGAGACGATCACCGGCATCGAAGTCGTTAAGGGTTTTGCCCAAGAGCCGGCAGAGGAAGCGCGCTTTAGTGAGAATGCGCAGGGCTATCGCGATGCCTTTGTACGCGAGGGCGAGGTGAATGCCCGTTACCTGCCCTTGCTGCTCTATGGGATCACCGTCGGGCTGGCCTTTGGGCACGCCTTGCTGCTCTTTCAGCGGGGGGCCATCTCGGTCGGCCAGGTGATCACCTTTATGGCGCTGCTGGGGACGCTGCGTTCGCCCATCCGCTTTTTGTTGACCACCTCGTCGGTGGTGCAACAAAGTTTGGCCAGCGCGCGGCGTATTCTGGAGATGATCCTGACCGAGACGGAGCTGGACCAAAATTCGGGCGGCATCGCCCAGCCGATGGTGGGTGATGTGCTCTTTGACCGGGTGAGCTTTCGCTATGACACGGGCGTAGTGGACAGCCCAACTCCCTCGCCGCAAAGCAATGGTCATTTGGGTGCGATTAAAGAGGGTGCGCCCCCCGCACTGAGTGACATCTCCTTCCATGCCCGCTCCGGCCAGACGGTGGCCATTGTCGGCCAGACCGGCGCGGGCAAGACCACGCTGACCAGGCTGCTCAATCGCACCTTTGACACTAGCAGCGGGCGAGTCTTGATCGACGGCGTCGATGTGCGCGATTGGAGCATGGACAGCCTGCGCGCCCAGATCGCCACCATTGAACAGGACATCTTTCTCTTTAGCCGCACCATTGCCGAAAATATCGCCTTT
>JAHDWG010000501.1 GCA_023384495.1 Caldilineaceae bacterium | reverse complement strand
GGACGGCTCCTGTATCAGCGATACGGGCTTCCCGGCGACGGGCGACCTGACTGGCGATCCGCTGCTGGGGCCGTTGCAAGATAATGGCGGTCCCACCTGGACTCAGGCGCTACTCAGCGGCAGCCAGGCCATCAACGCCGGGTTGGCGCAATTCTGCGCCGCCACTGATCAGCGCGGCGAGAATCGCGACGCGCGCTGTGATGGGGGCGCCTATGAAGCCACCTTTGGCGACATTGCGGTCACGGGCATGGCGCTGGCAGCCGAGCAAGTCTGTCTCGATGAAACGATCGCGGTGAATGTCTTCCTGAGCAACCCGACCGGGGTTGCCGTAGGCCCCTTCACCGTCCACCTCTACGAAGACAACAGCATGGCGGGCAACACCAACCTGGTGCAGAGCAGCCAGATCAGCGGCCTGGCCGCCAACGCCAGCCAGACGGCCATCCTGACCTACAGCGCGGCCATCACAGGCACTCGCTACCTGAAGGTTGTGGCGGATCTACAGAACCAGGTGGTGGAGGCGAATGAGACCAACAACCGGGCGCAGGCGCTGCTCTCTGTCAATGGAACGCCTGGGCCGCACGGTACGCTCACCATTCAGGCCACCGAGGGCGCAGGCGGACATCGACACGGGCAAGACGGCGGCGAAAGCTATACCCGTTACGTCATCACCAATACGCTGACGCTGGCGTTGACGACGCAGAACGGCGGCGCCTGTCGCACACAGCCTACGCAGATGCGCTTCTTCGCCGATGGCCAATACACAGCGTGGGAACCCTTTGCAGCCCACAAAAGCCTGACAGTGGCGGGCAATGATGGCGACAAGCTGAGCGTCTTTGCCCAATTGCGCGACGCAGACGACACTGCCAGCGAACTCTTTGGCGATGCCGTGACGTTGGACTTGCTGCCCCCAGACAGCCACGTGATCGCGCCCAGTGGCGTGGCAACCTCCCAGACGTTGACCGTCACCTGGGCTGGCGTGGATGCGGTGAGCGGCGTCCATCACTATGATGTGCAACGCCAGGTCAACGGCGGCAACTGGGAGGACTTCCAGACCCATACCGCCAGCAGCAGCGCCATCCTGACCAACGCCCAGTTCGGCAGCACGTACTGCTTCCGCGCCAGGGCAACGGACAACGCCGGCAACGCGGAGAGTTACCCGGCCAGTGCGGATACCTGTGTGGCGGTGAAGGAACCAGCCCCCATCGTGGATCTCTTGGGCGTCCACCTGGAATTCACCCAGTCTATCCAAAATCCCACCAACAGTATGCCGCTGATCACGGATCGCCCGCTGCTGGCGCGGCTGACCGTGGGGATCGGCGCCGGCTCCACCACCATCGCCAACACCAACGCCGTGCTGCATGTCTTCCGCAACAACCAGGAGCTACCAGGCTCGCCCCTGATTGCACAAAATGGGCCGATCACGGCGCGGGCGAAACCCAACCGCGACTCAGCCGCCGATCTGCTCCATTTCCGCTTCCCGGCGGAATGGCTCAACGGCGAGTTGCAGGTCTACGCCCAGATCGATCCCCAGAACCGGGTGGCCGAGGAGGACGAGACCAACAATCGCTTCCCGGCCAACGGCTTCCAGACCATCAGCTTCCAGCCAGCGGATCGGATGCAGATCGTCGCCATCCCCATCCGCCTCATCGCGCCAGACGGCAAGATCTATGAACCGACCACGGCTGAGATCTTCAGGACCATGGAAGTCGTCCGCCAGACTTATCCAATCGCCGGGCTGGAGATCCAACTGCACGCGCCCTATGAACATCAACTGAGCACGAACGAGATCACCGGCGACCAGGATTGGATACCGCTGATCTACGCGCTGCGATCCCTGCGCAGAGCAGAGGCCCCCGCCAGAAATGTGCTTTACTACGGGATCGTCCCGCGTGGACTGCGCAGCGCCTATGGCGGCCTGGCCTTTATGCCGGGGACAACCGCAATTGGGCTTTCTCTCTACGATCAAGCCACCTGGCAGGAGATCGGACACAACATGGGGCAGGCGCATGTGGCCTGCGAACGCGCTTCTTCTGGTCCTGATCCCAACTACCCGTATGCCAATGGCGTCATCGGCAACACCGGCTGGAACTACGTCGCCAACCAGTTGTTGCCCGCTACGTATAAGGATTTCATGTCCTACTGTAACCCAACATGGCTTTCGGACTATACCTACCTGGCCTTGCACAAGTGGCTGGTGAAGTATCCTGCTCCCATGGCGCGGGCGGCAACCACCCAGGACGGCCTGCTGGTTGCCGGGCAGATCGGCGGGGATGGGCTGAGCGGCAGCATCAACGCCATGACGGCCCTGCCCAATATTCAACTGGACACCGCCAACGGGAGCGACTACCGGATCAGCTATGTGCTGAATTCTGGGGAGGAGAGCTTTACCTTTCCCTTTGCGCTGGAACAGACCGGGCGTGAACTCTCCGGCGGCCCGACCAAATTCACCTTCGTGCTGCCCACACAGGCCAACCTCAAGGCAGTGCGTCTCTTCCGCAACAACATCTTGCTCGATGAAAAGAGCGTGGGAGACGCGCCAACCGTGGACATCACCTCTGCGCCGCCGGCGTCCGCATCCACAGCCTACACGCTGACGTGGACCGGTACGCCCGGCGCCACCTACATGGTGCGCTTCTCGCCGAACAACGGCGTTTCCTGGCAAACCATCACGGCGGAGACAGAGGCGACCAGCGTGCGCGTGGGCGTCAACTATCTGGCCGGCGCCACCCAGGGCCTCTTCGAGGTGCGCGCCAGCGCCAATCTGCAAACGGCGGTGGACCAGATCGGCCCCTTCAGCCTGGACACAAAGGCGCCTGTCGCCAGCATCGAAGCGCCCCAGAGCAGCGGGCAGATCTTCGGCCTGGGCGAGACGATCACCTTCATTGCCAGCGGCTATGACTTTGAAGATGGCGTCCTGGCTGCGGCTCGCTTCGCCTGGGCTTCGGATCGGGATGGCGCCCTGGGCAGCGGCAGCCTCCTGGCTGTGGACAACCTCTCTGTTGGCGTGCATACCATCACATTGAGTGTGACGGACAGCGACAACCAGACCACCATCGTCCAGATACAGGTGGAGGTGCTGCCGGCCAACACGACGGCGGCCACCCGCCAGATTGCCCAGGCTGGCGTCTATGAGTTCGGCGCCACCGGCGCGATGGTCGAGGTGATCAACACGGGCGGCTGCTTGCAGAGCATCTCCGTGCAGCGGACCGCGGGTCGCCATCCCAACGCAACAGATCAGATCGTGGAGGATGGCTACTGGAGCATCAGCCAGACCGGCTGCTCGGCCACCAGCAAGTTCCTCGTCAACCTGACCCTGCCCGCGGAGACGACGCCCGACGCCAACCGGCTGCTCTGCCGCTACACCGGCGAGGTATGGGACTGCGCCAGCGCCGGCTTCGACGCCGAGGCGGGGACTGTCACCCGCACAGGTATCAACAGCTTCTCTGACTGGGCCGTGGGGCGGCAGATCTTCATCCTGCACCTGCCCACGATCAGGAGTGCGGGTGGCCCAGGTGAGGGACCCATGGATCAGAACTAGATCTACGCGCCAGCCATTAGCCGCTAAGTGAGCGTCAAGGAATCACTTGGGGGCGAGGACGACGATGGAAGATTGGGTATTGGAGATTGGGTATTGAGGGCGCCAGAGGCGTGACGGCATCCCAAATCTCGAATACCCAATCTCCAATGTCGAAAGCGGCACAGTCACGCTGGTCGGCTCAATAGCCAGGGCCAGCGCGTGGGCTACGATCTTGCGACGGGGGCAACGGTCAACGAGATCAGTGGCGCCGAGCAGACGCCCCACATGCTGGGGGTGAAAGAGAGCACTCCACCGCTGATTCATCTACCGGGCAGTGGGCAATTTTCTGTCCAGGTCTTCAATGGGTCAGGTGGGTTAGACCCCACCGGCGCCAGGCTTTGCCGCCACCGTCAGCAACCTGCGGCTCGATGCGCCGCCCACCAACCCGGTGGACGACGCATCTAATCTCGCCGCCATCAGCCTGCTTCAGGAGGGCGCAGACGCCAGGCAACCGAGCTTTGACGCGGGCCTGTTTTCCGTCACAACCGAGTGGATCCCCATCAGCGACGAGCGGCTGGGCGGTACATGGGACGACGGCTTGACGCGCGTGCTCTTCCGGGCTGCCTCGCCGCCAGCCCAGGGACGTCGGGCGTGGCGGTTTGATGCGTGATTCAATAGAGGTCCGGGTTGAGTTTGAAGAAACAACCACCGCCCGTCACCATCTGCGCGGCGCCGGTCTGCCGGTCGATGGCGACAATGCCGAGCTGGTAGATCGATTCGCGCGCCAACTTGGCCGTATAGATTTGCGGAAGCGTGATCGGGAAACGCTGCTCGCGCATCAGGCGTTCATTCTGGCCCGCTTCGAGCAACCCAATCGCGGCGTCGGGCCGGGCGGCGCCGACCTGCACATTGACCCCATCGGGGATCGCCACCAGTTCGAACCGATAGAGCGCAAGTTGCTGATCCAGGTTGGCATCCGCCGCAAACGCAATGTGAATCACTTCGGAACCCCACACCACCTCGGGCTGGCCGATCTCATTTTTTGCGCCACACCCGCGCTGATTCTCTCGTGTGACAAACGAAACCGGCATCGGGGGGATGGGGGTCGGTGTCGCGGTTGCCCGAGGAGGAGACGCCGTTGTGGCCGCGGATGTCGGTGTTAGCGAGGGCTGGGTAAGCGAAAATTCCGTCTCGACCAGCGGCGCAAACCCGGCCGTACGCGCAAGCGGCGGGTCGACCCCCGGTTCAAAGACACGAAACTGGCCCCGGTCGGCGTAGAGCACCGCGCGTAACGTGGCCGATT
>JAHDWG010000500.1 GCA_023384495.1 Caldilineaceae bacterium | reverse complement strand
GTGAGCGACTCGTAGATCAGCGCCTCGACCTCCAACCCCACGGTCAGACCGGTCAGCCACGGGTTGAGGCTGTCCGGCTCCTGGATCGAGCCGATGACCAGTTCGCCGCCGGTGCGGGGGCCGGTCGTCTCCGCGCCCGGTGCGCTCTCGTCCGGCGCACCGGGCGCAGCCACCGGCGCCGGCGCGCAGGCGGCAATCAGCGGAGCCAGCGTCAGCGCCCCGGCAGCCGTCCCACCCCATTTGAGAAAGGTGCGGCGTGATAGTTGGTGCGTTTGCGAGTGATTGCTGGTTTGTGATGCCATTTGCTCGTCTCCTTTGCGTATGTGTGTTCACTGTCAGCGGATTTTGGGAGCGAATTGAACGGATTTCGCATAGAGGAAATCCGTTCTTTCCTCATCCACGTAGGAACGGATTTGGTCTACACTATCCGTTCAATCCGTTCCCAGAATCCGTTGACAGCCGTCACCCCCCAACCTCAACCAACTCCAGCGGCAGGGTGTTGAATGATTCATGCCCACTCTCGGTGATAAGAATATCATCTTCGTTTTGGAATCCACCAATTCCGTTGATGTAATATGGCGCCTCAAAGGCGAGCACCATGCCGGGCTCTAGCACCCGAGTTTCGGTGGCCGAGATCCAGGGCCACTCCTCGCCATCCACATCGCTGCCGATGCTGTGCCCCACATGGCCGCGGGCGTAGGAAGGGAAGCCCGCCGCCCGCACCGCCTCGTGGACGGCGAAGAAGACATCGCAAAAGCGCCGGCCCGGCTGCAAGGTGGCAAGACCGGCCCGGAAGCCGGCCAGCAGCGCATCCTGGATGCGCCGTTGCGCATCAGTGGCGGGGCCAAAGGTGAAGGTGCGCCCCATGTCGGTCTTGTAGCCGTTGATCTCGACAAAGCTGTCAAACTGCACCAGGTCGCCTTGCTGTGCCGGTCGCGCCGGGTCGGTGGCGGCCCACAGCGCCGGCCCTAGATGGATGCCGGTGCGCGCCTGGCGCAGGCCCGGTTCGCGCTCCTTGCGGGCCTGGGCGAAACAGGCTTCGCTAAAACGGCTGCGCAGCTCGTGCGCCAGCGTCCTCTCGTCGATCCCCGCCACCGCGGCGGTGATGCCGTGCTCGGTCAGGCGCACGCCGCGGCGCAACAGGTCGATCTCGACTGGTGTCTTGATCAACCGCAGCTCGCGAATGAGCGGGGAACTGTTGACAAACTCGGCGCCGGGCAACAACGCCCGAAGCTGCTCTACATCGGCGGCAGGCGCAAACTCCAGGTCAAGGCCAATGCGTTTGCCGGCCAGAACGAGCGCGCCGACGGCAGCTTGCAGCGCCCTGCCAACCAGCGTGGGGTCATATGTCTCTGGCCGTTCGTGTGTGCGTCCGGTCGTGGCCTGCGCCACCCGCTCCTCGATGGCGCCCGCCCCGGTCTGGCGGATGTCGATGGTTTCGATCCAGAGCGGGTGGCTGAAGACCGGCGCACCGGGATTGGCGTTTCGCACAGACTCCTCAATCGTTTCGGGCACGACAAAGGCGACCTCGCCCGTCGCCGCAAAGAGCGCCGAGGCCGGCCCGGCCCGCCGCCACATGGTCACGGGAAAGCCGGAGACGCCGGAGAAATACTCGAAATTTTCAGGAGAGAGGACGAGCAACCCATCCAGGTTATGCTGGGCCAAAGCCAACTGTACACGACCAAGATCCACATAGCCCATAGTTCTTGCGTCCTTTTGTTATGCTATGGTTGCTTTGAAAACTGGACTTTGCGAATGCATCATATTCACGCCTTGACCACAAAGGGGTCAGGCGCCAGCAACACCGCCTGCCGACCGTAGGTAAGTTCGCGGACGGCGAGGTCGTGCTGGGCCGCCGCCGAGTCGTCGCCCTGTTTGCGCGCCAGGTTTCCCAGGCGAGCGTGGGCGCTCAGTACGCCTGGCGCATTGTGAATTCCGTCAAAGAGTGTCAGGCTCTGGCGATAGAGATCGGCAGCCGTGGCAAAGTCCCCCTGGCTTTCGGTCAGCTCCCCCAGATTGCCCAAGCAGATGGCCTCCCCCCGCCGGTCGCCGATGTTGCGGCTGATGGCGAGGCTTTCTTCGTATAGCCGGCGAGCTTCCCACAGATCACCCTGCATGCGCGCCATATCACCCAGATAGAGGAGCGAAAAGAGCGCGCCCCAGCGGTCGCCAATCGCGCGTTTGATGGCGAGGCTCTCCTGGCAGGCGCGGCGCGCTTCGGTCAAATCTTCTTCGAGCAGCGCGACCTGACCCAAGATGTTGAGCGACACGCTCATGCCAAAGCGGTCGCCGTGAGTTTCGGCAAGGGTAAGACTTTGGCGCAGGGAGGGCCTGGCCGCGGCATAGTCACCCATGTGGCGACAGACTGCGCCCAGATAGTTGAGCGAGAAGACGGCGTCGGCCTGCGCTCCCAACGCCAACAGCCGTTCGGCGCTCTGCTGCAGCAGCGTACGCCCCCGCGCCGATTCGCCCCGGTGAAAGGTAAACCATCCTTGCCGACCCAGCAGCTTGGCGTGCACAATCTGCCCATGCCGTTCGCCGTCATCGGCCATCTGCCTCACCGCGTTGCGAAAGGTCTCTTCGCCCAGGCGAAACTGGCTGCGCATATCATAGAAGTGGAACAGCGCATCCAGATAGCGCTCCACCAGGTGCGACCGTTCGCCATACTCACCGCGTGGGGCCAGCGCTCGATGCCAGCCCAGGCGGATATTTTCGATCTCCATACCGATAGCGTTGAGCGCCTCTACCTGTTGTTCACCTTTGAGTTCCACCTGCCGCGCCTGTAAGAATGCGCCATAAAACTGGCAGTGGCGGTCGCGTACCTGCTGTTCCTCGTCGGGGGAGTCAGCCAGCTTCTGACCTCCATACTGGCGCAGCAATTCGTGAATCGTGTAGCGGCCATCCCGCTCACGGCGCATTAACGACTTGTTGACCAGGTTCGACAGGAGTGACAGGCTGATGTTGGTCACGCGTTGCGCCGCGGTGAGGGTGAATCCGCCCTGAAAGACCGAGAGCGCGGCGAAGGCGCGTTGCTCCGGCGCCGATAGCTGTTGCCACGATGTTTCAAAGGCGGCGACCATGCTACGATGGCGTTCGGGTAAATTGCGATGGCGTGCGCTGAGGATGTCTAGCCCACGGGCAAGCTCGTCGGCCACATGCTCGACGGTGAGCGCCTTGAGCCACGAGGCTGCCAGTTCCAGCGCCAGAGGCATGCCTTCGGCTATGCGGCAAATGCGCATCACATGGGGCGCCTCAGTAAGGGGCGAAAATCCCGGCTGGGCGCGTAGCGCACACTGGGTGAAGAACTGAACGGCATCGTAGTTGAGCAATGTATGATCGTTGAGGATATCATCATGGGGCATGTCGCCCGCGACGCTTTCGGGAAAGGCCATCCCACTGACGGTATGAAACCACTCCTCTTGAATGTTGAGCGCCTCGCGCGATGTGATGAGAAGCTTGGTGTCGGGCGCCGCGGCAAGCAACTCTGCAACCAGCGACGCTTCATCCACCAGATGTTCGAAATTGTCCAACACCAGCAAGAGGCGGCGGCGGCGCAGGTGGCGAAAGAGTTGTTCGCGTGCGGGCGCGCTGCCTTCAAACGTCAGACCGATTGCGCCGGCAATGGCGGGTGCGATGCCCCCCAGGTCATCTACGCCATTGAGCGCCACCCAGAACACCCCATCAGCAAATGGGATGTTGTGATCCGGCTGTTGAGCCAAACGATGGGCTGCCTCGATCGCCAGTCGACTCTTGCCGATCCCGCCTGGGCCTACAAGGGTCAGCAGGCGGCAAGCAGGGTCGCCTAGTGTTTGCAAGATTGCAGCCACCTCGGTTTGGCGCCCAACAAATGGGGTGGAGGGGGTAGGCAAGTTATGGCGAAAGGCCGGCGTGGGGCGTAGGTCCTGCGCGATTGTGGGCGGCGGCGCTGTGACGCTGGCCTCGGCTGCGGGCCCAATCCGCCGGCTGCGAATGGCTTCATGGAGCGCAGTAGTTGCTTCTTCGGGCGGGGCGCCCAATTCGGCAGCCAACACCCGTACACACTCATCATATTGGCGTAAGGCGGCGGCCTGCTGACCGGCGCGTGCATACAAGTGCATGAGTTGGCGATGGGCCGGTTCATGAATAGGGTCGAGCGTGAGACGGCGGCGGGCGAAGAAGATGGCCTGCTCCAGTTCCTGGCGCGCCTCATGGCCTGTGGTAAGCCGATCCAATGTTTTTGCCAGGGTGAGGCGCAATCCCTCACGCTGGAAAAACTGCCAGTCGTCAAACTCCGGGCAATCGGGCAGGACAAAGCCAGCCAAAAAATCATCCGTATAGAGCGCAACAGCCTTACCAAGTTGGGCCAACACCTCGCTGCTGGCGACATGGGTCGGCCCATCGACTGCGCCGGTGTGGCTGAGCAACTGTTGGAACGCCTCCACATCGAGCCAGTGTGCGGCTTGGGGATGGAGGATGATCGTCTCATCGGTGGTGGCGAGCATCGCTTTGCCCAACGTTTCGTGGATGCGGTAGAGCGCGCGACGCAAGTTGGCGCGCGCTTCGCGTTGCCCCTCTTCGCCCCAAAAGAGCGTTGCCAATTTGTCCCTGCTATGGGGCTCGCGCGTCACCGACAGGTAGACGAATAGAGCCAGCGCTTTGCGTAGGCCCAGTTCGATGGTCTGCCCGTCGCGCACAAGGCGGGGCGGGCCGAAGAGGTACATTTCTAGGGTGGACATGGTGTGTCCCGTGCAAAATTTGGCAGCTTTTCTCTCTTGCAGAGTATAACTGACGGGGCAAGTGAGCGTCAATAAGAAAATCTCTCAAAATCTCTGCGCCATACCTGTATTGCT
>JAHDWG010000499.1 GCA_023384495.1 Caldilineaceae bacterium | reverse complement strand
GGGAAGTCGTCCGGCGTCGCTTCGGACACACCGACGGTAAAGCTCCAGCGATAGTCGGCTGGCATCTGGCGGCCATCGGCGGCGGTGACGCCCGTTGCGCCCCCCTTGACTGTGACGGTGTAGGTCGTCTCACCCTGGAGCCGCTGGGCTGGCGTCAGACGCATGCCCAAGACGGCCGCGCCGTCCAGGTTGACGATGTGTTCGATCTCGCCGGTGATCACCGCGCCATCGCTGGCGGTGACGGTCAACGCCCCATCCAAACTCGCCGGGTCGAGCGGCGTAGCGAACGAGACATCGATGACCGTCGCGGCCTCGACCTCTTCGCTGGCGGGCGTGGGCGTCCACCCCTGAGGTGAGAGGGGCCACGGTCTGGCGGTCTGCATGGGCGCCCAGTCGCTGAAGTTGCCGCTCAGGTCGTAGGCGCGGAGGCTGTAGTAGATCTCGGTGTCGTCGTCCAGCCCCCAAAGCTTGCCGTCCACGATATTGCTCGTGCCGGTGATGACATCTTTGGGCCCCATGTTGCGCGTGTAGACAAAGTGGTCGGGGGTGTCGGGGTTGCCGTCGTCCACTACGCCAAAGCCGATCTCGTAGCCGGCCAGGTCGCGCTCGCCATTTTGCTCCCAGCGGACGCTCAACTCCCCGGCCTGGGGGATGCCCTGCAAGCCGGCGGGCACAGCGGGCGGCCGCTGGTCGAGCACGTCCACCGTCAACTCGCTGTAGACAACCACCGGCGCATTCGAGCCATCCTCGGCGATGACCGCCAGCTTGTAGCGGCCGGTGGGCGTCTCGCTCAGATCCCAGGTGAGCTGGCCGGCCCCCAACGGCTGACCCTCAACGAGCAGATCGACGGCCGTAAAGTCGATGGGCGAAGTGTCGGTTGGGACCGGGGCATAGCCGATGCTGATCTGTGTGTCCTCGTTGTCGATGTCACTTGCTTCCCAGTTGAGCGTTACCTGGCTGCCGGCTGGCGCGCCGTCACAGGAGACCGTTATACCGGCCACCGGCGCGCTGCCACACGTGGCCCCGGTAATCGTCACCACGGGCGGGTTGTTGAGCGTGTACGAAACCTTCTGGTAATCGGCGGGGGCGTTGTCGATGAAGAGGGTGTAGACGCCCGGCGCCGCGTGGCCCAGGATAAAGACCTGCGACGCACTGCTGTTGGGTTCGTTGTCGCGCAGGAAAACTTGGGTCGTGTTGTTGACATTCTGCTCGGTCAGTTCGCTGTTGTCGGGCAGTTGCAGCCGCAGCAGCGGGTCACCGCTGGCATACTCGATGCCCACCACCAGCGTCGTGGTCTGGGTGATGACCACGGGGATCGTCTCCTGCATGATCTTTTCGACGCCGCTGATCTGGTTGGCTGCAAGTACCAACCCGGCAGCGTGGGCCTCTTCCACGCTCATGGCGCGGCTGGCGAACCCAGCCCGGCCCTGCGCCGCCGCCACACGCACCGCGGCGGAGTCGATCAGCTCGAATTTGTTCTGGTTGACCAGATCCACCCTGGGGCCGGAGGCGCCCAGGTCGGCAAAGAGCGAGCCACAGAAGATGGTGACACAGACGGTGCCCAAGAGACCGGCGGTCTCCCGTTCGGGGCTATTGCGTTTGTCGATGAACCGGCCCCCGGAGAAGGCGACGCCGGCCACGTTGATCTTGACGGGGGGCAGCATCGCGCCAAATTGGCCCTTTTCCAGCCCCACAAAGAAGGAGGCTGAGGCGGCAAAGCGGTTCTTCGGTTCGCCGTTGACTGTCACCCGGCCCACACGTAGCTGAGCGTTGCCATGCACGATCACCCCTTGCACCTGAAACTGGACGTGCATGCCGTTGCCGCCACTAAAGCCCTGTTGGTGGCCGACCTTGACGCTGGCCGAAGCCACCTCGAAGATCAAGACCGAGAGCCGGGCGTTGCTGGTGAAGAGGAAAGGGTTGATCTGCAACGAAGCGCTGCCGTCGATGGAGGCCAGGGGGAGGTTGAGCGGCGCCGGGATGCGCGCCAGCGTCGAGGCGCGCATGGAGACGCCAATGGTGACGGTGCCCTCGTTCAGGTTGAAGCTACCGCCGATGCGCGTCAGTTCCATGCCGGTTGAGCCAATCGGCAAGCCCGTGCCGGGCGCGGCGGTGAATACCACCTCCACCCCCATGCCGCCAAAGCTGCCAAACGCATTGGCGCGCACGATCACCGTGGCGGAGATGCCCGGCCCATTGGCGCCTGGTTCGACGCCGGGCAACGGCATCTTGCCGCCGGCCACAAACTCGTAGCCGCCATCATCCTTGCGCACGAAGGAGCCCTTGAGGCCCACAAATTGTACGCCGCCAATCGCAATCGGCGACAGTTCAAAGCCGCCGCCGGCGATCTGCACACGCCCATCGCCGTGCATGACAAAGCCGTTGATCGTCCCGTTAAGGCCATTCACACCTTGGGGCAGGGTCAGGCTCACAACGTCGGCGGCGAAACCGCCATCCGCCAGCCCGCGCGGGTTCTGGATGCCCAGGCCAAAGCCGGCGACCTTGAGGTTGAAGGCTGACAGGCTCTTTTCGTAGCGTTTGAGACAACTGGGCGGAGGCGCATTGGGTTTGCTGATCAACGGCGAAAGCGTCAGCCCGGAAGAAGAGGTGTCGGCGCAGACGTTCTTGCCGGCGCGCATGGTGAGGTTGGCCCCGGCGCCCACGTTGGCGTTGCCGGCCAGCCTCACGCTGAGATTGCCGCTGAGCACAAAGGTCACCGTCTCTTCCACCACGCTGACCGCGCCGCCCAGCGTGCCGCGGAAGACGGCGCTCTCCAATTCGGGCGAGGTTACCGCGCCGTTGGCCAGGTTGAACTGGAGCTGCTTGTCCCTGTTGATGCCCAGGCGAAAATTGCCCACGCCGGCGGCTGTCTTGCCGCCCAGATGTTGGGGCCACTGGAGCGCAGCGGTGTCGGCCTTGACGCCAAAGAAGTTGTCCACCGGGTCGCCGACCAGGCGCACCCCTTGCAGGTTGACCTTGAAGATCCCCAGCTTGGGCGACATGTTTTGCAACCCGGCTTCGAGGATCGGCCTGCCGACGCCATCCACCTCTTTGAAGCTGATGCGGATGGTGATGGGCAGTTTGGATGGGTCTTCGGCCACGGCGCCAAACTCTAGCGTCGAGTGGATGGTAAAGAAGGCGGTCTGGGTCTGTACATCGTTGGTCAGGCCAATCGACTGACTGGTCATGCGGAAGGCGTCGCCAAAGGTCCAGTTATTGATGGGTGTAGTGCCGCCGCCGATGCTAAAGCGCCCATCCTTGTAGCGCAGCTTCTCAAACGAGAAGACCACCTGCGGATTGGTGGGGTCGAGATTGGGCAGGTCGGGGTTGTCGGCCTTGAGAATCTCGGCCTTGGCGGCCTCGAACTCGCCCACTTTGACCGTGATCGAGCTGATGCTGACAAGCAAGCCGGCAAAGCGGGCTTTGAAGCCGTTGATGCTGCCGGTGACCTTGCCTTTGTCATCGACGATGACCACCGAGGTGAGTTTGAGGTCAGGGTTCTCACCATCGTCGAGCAGGCGCAGAGTGAGCGGCACTTCGCCGGTGAACTTCTTGGTGTTGAGGTCAAAGGTGAAGTTGATATCCTTGAACTCGTTAGGGTCGTCGCTTTTGAAGAAATCACGCATCTGCAAACGGTCGAGGAAGCGCAAATTTTGCGAGCTGTTGCGGATCTCCACGCCTTCGACCGGTTTGGTGGGGCGCACCAGCTTGCCATCCTTGGTGAGCAACTCCACCCCCTCGCGGATGCCGTTGTCGTTGAAGCCAGTCTCGATGAGTGCGCCATCCGGGTCGGTGATCCAGCTGATCTTACCGGCCACGATACATTGGTCGGGGGTGCAGGCCACAATCGCGTGGTCTGGGTCTTCGTCGGGGAAGGGGTCATCGATGGGGCCGGTGTTCTCCACTTTGATGAGCGGATCACCGTTTTTCAGGGCGATGCGGACGTTGCCGCGGGCGATGAAAAAGCCACTGTTGGGGCCGCCGATCTCCTCGAACAGATCGGCGATGATCTTGACATTGTCAACTACCTTTTCGGCCTGCGGCGCCTCCGGTGCGTGCGGGTTTGCCTGGGCCTGCGCCGCTTGTGGGGACACGGCATACAGGAGCACAAGCAGCAAGACGGAGGCCGGTACAAGAGCGATAGTATGGCGCCATCGACGCCGTGCGGTTTGACGAAACGGGTGAATCGCTTGCATGAGCATCCTCCTTTGTGTTACTGGCATGCGCGCCTGCGAAGGAGCCATGCGCACATGCCAGAAGAGAACGGGCGCACCGGTGCGATCTCACCATAACCGTGCTGCCGTTTGTAAGCCGTTTCTGCAGCGTTTCACCCAGAATGATAGGATGCTACTGACCGGCGAACGTCTGGCTGACCGTGTCGATCTGTGCGGCGCCACATTCACCGCGGACCAGCGCGATCTCGCCATCGCCGTCAGCGTCCAGGCCCTCCACCATGGCGGCAAAGGCGGCGACAACTTGCTCGGCCCCGGGCTGCGCGATTGCGGCGTCGCGCGCATCGAGCACGGCCAAGACGCCGGCCTCGGCCTCCACGGCCCACGGGCCGGAGATGTTGCGCGCACAGACCGCCACCGCCAACGCCTGCGCGCGCCACGGCTCGGCCAGGTTGCGCGTCTCGGCGATGCGGTCGGCCACTTCAGCCACCGCCAACGCATAGGGCTTGACGCCGTAGCCATCGCCGGGGTTCTGTGTCCGCCCATCTTCGTTGACATCGCCAAAATAGACCGACCCCTCGCCATGCCAGATGTTCCAGACGTGCTCACTGTGCATGCGCCCGCCGGTCAAGTCGCCGGCAGCCAGGGCGTCGAGCGCA
>JAHDWG010000498.1 GCA_023384495.1 Caldilineaceae bacterium | reverse complement strand
AGCGGATTTACGAGGTCTACTGGCGCACCAATGCCATTCCTGGTAAGCAATTTGTAAAACCGAAAGACAATTCAGCAGTCCAGGGCTAATGGTCGGTGCGTCCTGGTGTATTCCGTTTGCCTGACGGCGGCCAATCTGCGCGACCTCTGTGGGCGCCCAGAATTGGCCGTAATTTTTTTGATGTCTGCCCGTCATGATGAATAGTTGGGTGTTACTGCTTGCGGTGATTCACGCATCGTCGTCAACAGTGGAGTCTGACGAAGTCCAATTGCTGTCAGACGCCTTTGAATATGACGCGCACGCGCTCAGCGTGATCTATGACCGCTATGAAATCAGAATCTACACCTACATCTATCGCCGGATCGGTGATCAGGCGGTGGCTGAAGATCTGACAGGGCAGGTGTTTCTCAAAATGTTGGAAGCAATCCGCAATCGGAAGGCATGGCATAGCTCGTTTTCCGGTTGGCTCTATCGCATTGCCCATAACACCGTGATCGACTACTATCGCCAGCGCACCAATCAGCAGCATGTATCGCTGGATGACGAACCGACCTTGCCGGCCCTCGATGAGACCCCCGACCAGACTATTGAACTGAAACTTGACGTGGAACGGCTGCGTCTGGCCATTGCCCGCCTCACCGAAGAGCAGGCTGAGGTGGTCAGTTTGCGCTTTCTGGAAGGCTACAGCATCAACGAAGTGGCCGAAATGATGAACAAAACTGAAGGGGCGATCAAGGCGCTTCAATATCGGGCGGTGGCGAATTTGCGTCTCTTATTGCAGTCTGAGTTGTCGTGAAATTACCTGGTATGAATCAGCACAACGGAGCAAACGAGCGCGGCCCCGAGGAGCTCTTCGCAGAGGCCGCAGCCCGCATACAAGCCGGTGAACCACTTGATGAGGTAGTGGCCAGCTACCCGCCGACCTATCAGCGCGCGCTGCGCGATTTGCTTTCTATCGTTGCCACCGCGACTGCGCTGCATCAGGCGCCGACGCCCGCGCCATCAAGCGCCAATCAGAGCGCGCGCAAGGCGGCGTTTCTTAACGCCGCGGCAGCCCTACGCGCCCAACAAGCCGCCCTCACGCGCCTTCAGCCTGGTCGAGCCGCGCCGACCGAGAGCGCGCCCCCGGCCCGAATCGGCCCGCGTGGGTTGGCCCTGCTCCTGACGCCCCGTCTGCTGCGCCCGCTCAGCGCGGCCCTCACCGTTGTCTGCGTCATAGTGCTGCTCGGCTCGTTTGTCACGCTCGCTCAAGCGTCCATCCCTGGGGATTTGGTCTACCCTGTCAAGCAGTGGATCCGAGAACAACAGCTTCAATTGACGCCAGATGATGCCCGTTCCGATATACGCGCACGCCATGAAGCGGAACTGGTGGGTGATGTGCAGAAGGCGCAAGCCAGGGTCGACCTGACAAGGGCCGTGGTCAAAACAAAGGGGAAGTTCCTGTTTCACGGCTATGGCGCAGGCTATCTCATGATTGGCAACCTGCGTGTACTGCGCACCTACCAGCCTGATCCGAACCAGGAGACCTATGTAGGAATGGTCATGGTCGGGGACTTAACCCCCGGCTCGATGGTTCAACTCGAATATCAGATCCTGCCTGGCCAACAAGCCACGCTGGGTGAGCGCGTCGTGCAGGGGGTGCGCCTGGAGGTGTTGCCGCGCCAGCCGCGGGAGCCGACGCCGATTCCTCGCGAGCCGCTGCTGCCGGAGCCGCTCCCCGGTGTGGTGGCGTGTACGCCGACGATTCCCGCCGGCTGGTTCCCTCAAAAAATCAATCCAGGTGACACGTTGACCGGGTTTGCGGCGCGCACCGGCGCCAGCGTGGCTGACCTGCGCGCGGTCAATTGTCTCTCGACCGACTTGATCCTGGCTAATGGCTTCCTGGTGGCCCCAGCCGGGGGGCAGCCACCCGCTGAGCCTACGCCACTCCCTACCGAAACGTCGCCCGCGCTGTCGACCCCCACCTTGCCCGCGGAGGTTACGGAGACGGCAACGCCGGAGATCGGCGCAACCCCTTCGCTCACAGCCACCACAGAAGCCCCGGGCGAGCCTACAGTGGGCGCGCCGCTGACGGCAACTGTGGAAGTGACCCCTGATCTGACCCCTGATGTGACACCGGAGGTCACTGCAACGGTCACGTTGACCGTCCCCGAGCCTACGATTTCGACCCCGGCGCCGTCGGTGACGCAGGCTCTGTCGCCGACCCTCCAACCGGAGACAACGACGCCGGATGAAACGCCGGGTTCCACACCAGAGGTAGAGGGAACGCTGGCGCCAGAGGCAACACCAACGACGGATGCTACGTTGGACGCCGATGAAACGCCGGCGCCAACCGCCCTGGCCACACCCGAACCGACGTTGCCGCCAGTGGACGAGGAGCCTGCGCCTACCGCCACCGCTGCGTCCGGTGACGACCCACCCGATGAGGGGGCTACGCCCGACGCAGCTCCGTCCACACCCGACCTTGCGCCTACAACCGCCGAAGCAGAGACAGCCCCACCCGCTGTGGATGGCGAATCGCCCGCACAGCCGCCCGTGGAGGAGATGGAGCCCGCGGCAGCGCCCACGTCCACGCCGACACCAGCGGTGATTCCAACCGAGGCCGCCCCGCCGGCTCCGGCCGCGCCACCGGCAGAACCACCCGAGCCATCGCCCAGCGATCCGCCCCCGCCTGATGAACCGCCACCGGCGGAGCAACCCGCGCCCCCCACGCCAGAGGAGTGAGATGCTGGCTCCCGCACCATTTTCATTGCCGTCCCGGCGCCACATCGGGTGACGCCCATTGTTGGAGTGAATTGTGTGACCCAATACAACCATGATACCTTCCTCTCACCCCTGACCTGGCGATATGGCAGCGAAGAGATGCGTCGCCTGTGGAGTGAAACGCACAAGCGACAGCTTTGGCGCCGTGTTTGGGTGGCATTGGCCGTTGCCCAACATGAGGCCGGGCTGGTGACCGCAGCGCAGGTGGCCGACTTGCGCGCTCACGCCGACGCCATCGACATCGAGCGCGCCCACGCCATCGAACAAGAGATTGGCCACGATCTAATGGCCGAGATCAAGACTTTTGCCGAGCAGTGCCCGGTTGGTGGGGCGATTATCCACCTGGGCGCCACCTCAATGGACATCGAAGACAATGTGGATGCGTTGCGTCTGCGCGATGGCCTCCACCTGATCGTCGCCAGATTGCAAGGCCTGCTGACCAGCTTTGCCAGCCGCATTGACGCCGAGGCCGACCACCCGTCCATCGCTTTTACCCACATCCAACCCGCCGAGCCCACAACCGTGGGCTATCGATTGGCGCAGTATGGGCAGGATCTGCTCGTTGACTGGCTGGAGCTGCGTCGGGTGCTGGTGGGCATTCGCGGCAAGGGGCTCAAGGGCGCCGTGGGTGCTTCGGCCAGCTATGCCGAACTGCTGGCGGATACTGGCTGGACGCCCCACCAGCTTGAGGCGCGGGTGATGGAGCAGCTCGAACTGGCGCCTTTCCCTGTTGCCACTCAAACTTATCCACGCAAGCAGGATTGGCTCGTGCTCAACGCCCTGGCTGGGCTCTGCGCGTCGTTGCACAAGTTTGCCTTTGACCTCCGCATCTTGCAAAGCCCGCTCTTTGGCGAATGGAGTGAACCGTTTGGCGCTCGCCAGGTGGGCTCCAGCGCAATGCCCTTCAAGCGCAACCCGGTGGCTGCTGAGAACATCGATAGCCTCACCCGGTATGTCGCCAATTTGCCGCGCGTGGCGTGGGACAATGCCGCCCTCTCGCTGCTGGAACGCACGTTGGACGATTCAGCCAACCGCCGTCTTGCGCTTGCCGAGGCGTTCCTGATCACCGACGAGGTGTTGCGGCGCACAGCCCGCTTGTTCGATGGCTTGCAAGTGTGGCCTGGCCCCATCGCGCGCAACCTGCGCGACTACGGCGTCTTTGCGGCGACCGAACGGGTGTTGATGCACGCGGTCAAGGCCGGGGCCGACCGCCAGGCGCTGCACGAGGTGATCCGAGAACACAGTCTGGTTGCCTGGCAGGCGCTCCAGGCCGGGCAACCCAATCCGCTGGCTGGGCTGCTGGCCGCGGATGAACGCATCACGCAGTGGGTGGGCGCGGCCGGGTTGCCCGCCCTGTTGGAGGCATCGGGCCATGTGGGGGATGCGCCCGCTCGCGCCCGCTCGTTGGCCGCCCAGATTCGCACCACAATTGGGGCCGGTTGACCGTGGAGCCATCTGCACAGGCCATAGCCGGCTTCTACCCCACCCAGGCCCTCGTGGCCACTGCCGACGCCGATTTTGTTGACCTGGCGTGGCCGGAACTGTTGCAGGCATCGCCGGGCGCACGGCCGATTCGCCCCCTTGCGCCCGGTGTGCAACGCTTCGAGCTGGCTGAGCCGTTTGCCGAGCTGGCCGAACGCTGGCGCATCGCGCCCCCGATCTTCGTCCGCCATATTCAGCCCGTGCAGTGGGAGTTGCCTTTGGCCGGTGTGTCGGCCGATGTGGAGATGGTGGCGAGCCTGGCTGTGGCGGAGATTACGCCCCACCTGGCCGCCGGCTGGCCGTTGTCGGTGCAGACGCGCATCTTGGCGTCGCTGCCTTATCGGCCCTTCGACCTCAATCGCGCTGTGGCCAACGCCCTGGTCGAACAGACCGGCGTTGCAGTCGATGTGCGCGCACCTGCCCAGGGAGTCTCCATTTTCTGCACGCCAGCGCCCGACAGCGCAGCGTGGATCGGCCTCTCGGCCGTGGCGCACAACCTCTCCAACTGGGTGGGGGGGATGCGCCGGTTCGCCCGTGAAGAGGGCCAGATCAGCCGGTCGGAGTTCAAATTGCTTGAGGCGTTGGAAGTGTTTGCCATTGTCATGCCTCCCCGGGGGGTCGTGCTGGATTTGGGCGCAGCGCCGGGGGGATGGAC
>JAHDWG010000497.1 GCA_023384495.1 Caldilineaceae bacterium | reverse complement strand
ACACCATGCACAGATGTGGCGGTCAGCATCTTGCAGACAGTCTTTGGGCCGGTGATTCAGAACCTCACACAAGGCTCAGACCCTTCCGGGGTCGATCCAGTCGTGAATGTCATCGCCACCATGATGGGCTACTTCAACAGCGGCGTGTTGACGGTGGCCACGCTGATCGTCAGCTTCGTGACGGTGGTGGGCGTCATCAACACCGCAAACGACGGGGAAGCCTTCGGACGGAACTGGTCGAGCCTCTGGACTCCGGTGCGGATCGTCTCGGGAGCTGCGGTGCTGCTGCCGACTGGCACGGGCTACTCCTTTATTCAGCTCGTCGTGATGATGTTCTCGCTGTGGGCCGTGGGTTTTGCGAACGGCACGTTCGAGATAGGTGTGAAAAACCAACTGATCTCGGGGCCATTACAAGACGTAAGTCAGAAAGTCGGGATTGGTTCTGGGGCCACGATGAACAAATCATTCCCGCTTTACAACATGCGGGAGATGGCCTTGAAATATATGAATTCCTCATATTGCTCGAAAACCATCAATGGCGTTTATGGTGAAGGCGTTGTTACGGGTCTGAATCCACCCGCCGTGGCTGTGTTTATAAACGGGAGTGCCGACCGCACAACGAAGGAGGCGGGAGGGAAGTCGGTTCTTACGCATGAATTCAAAGACCGCAATCCAATTTCTCCACTTGCCGGTGGAGGGGCCATTTGTGGCACCGTGAGCTTCTATAAATATGACCACATTACGCCGAAGCCAGCGGTGTCATTCGACATGCTGCCATCAAGCGTTTACAGCGCCGACGCAAGAAATGACAATAATGAGGCAATCAGCATTCTGCGTGATGCAATTCTGGCGTCGAAATTGAACGCAACAAAAGCACTGATGTTATCCATTGATGACTGGGTGAGTACGTGGCCTACAGATGTTAATAAAGACTGGAGTGGCATCCAGGTAAGTGAATTCAATCAAAGAGTAGAGGACGCTCAACAACTCTTGCTTGTTGATCTTCACGCACGCCTGAATAGCGACAACACGCTGAAAAACCTGATGCAGCGGTTCAATGACGACATTACAGGCGATGGGTGGGTGATGGCTGGTGGCTACTATCAGCGTTTGGGTGGAATTCGGGAGGAGCTTCGCAAAATCTATGCGGAATCCCCTGGCGATGTGACGCAGCCTGCGCTTGGCTGGTTGCCAAACGATGCGAAGGGGAATCTTGTGAGGCAAAGCATGACGATGCCTTCACTCATTGCGCGCAAGGCTATGGATACATCCAGCCAATCACCATCCGCGATCACAGACACATCGAATGTGGCCAGCATCATTCCTACTGATTTCGATGATGTTGACATTGACCAGATGGGATCGCGCGGAAACAAGGCGCTGAATTCGTTCGTCGGCAACTTGATGGAGAGTGTCACCAATACAGCTATAGGGGCGGATGGAGACGTGGATGCCATGGCGCGCATCAAGACTACGGGAGATATTCTGGCGGTTGCCAATAGTACCGTACACACCGTTATTAACGCTTTCGAGCGCGGCGGCGCATTGGCAAAAGGCGCTACTGCCTTGGTTTCCGGTGTGCCCATATTAAGCGCTGCTTCTGCTGTAGCAGATGTTATATATGGTGCGCTGAAGGCTTTATTCATTGACCCATTGACAAGCATGATCCCATGGCTTGATACGCTTGCTTTCTACTTTGGCGTATTCCTGCCGAGTCTTCCTTACATGATTTTTATAATCGCTGTGGTTGGCTGGTTCCTGGCTGTCTTGCAGACTGTCTTTGCGGCTCCGCTCTGGGCTGTCATGCACATGACACCGGATCGCACGTTTATAGGTAGCCAGACGCAGGGTTATCTGATGTTTCTCTCTCTTTTTATGCGGCCAGTGCTCATTATTGCGGCTCTGTTCGCGGCGACGCTTCTGGCTAATCCGATTATTCTTTACGTCTCCAAGGCATTTTGGGCCATGCGCACCGCAAACGTGTCGAGCGCAGAATCCATAGGGTTTTACGTCCAATTCCTGACGTGGAAGAACTGGCTCATCATGTACGGCATGATTTTGCTGCCCGTGGTTTATATGATTTATGGGTTAACGAATACCCTGCCCGACGCGATCCTGACGTGGATTGGTGCTGGCATCAAGCCGCTTGGTGAAACCCAGGCCATGTCGGAAATGCGTGCTGGCATGGAGCGGCATGGCGCCGATTCACGGCGCAGCGCTGCCCTGGGTGGTGCCGCTGGCGCGGTGGCTGGTCGGTTGCCAGCCGCCAACGGCGGTAGTGGCGGTGGGCGGGCCGGAGGTTCTGCCCCCGGTTACGGCTCGGCAGCAGACAACAGGCTGCTGTCTGATACCGGCCAAGCTGGCGTCGGCCAACGCCCGGATCATGTGCCGGGGCCTACTAGAGATTCGGCAAACTCGGGGGGCACATCGCAGACGGGTTCTCGACGCTTTGGCGCAGCCGCAGCAGGCGCGGCAGTTGGTGCTGGAGCCGCGCTCATGGCGAGCGGTGCCGTCGCAGGGCAGACTCCCGACGATGCGGTAGCAACGCCATCCAGCACCCTTGCCAAGAAAAACGGCGACGAAGACACTGGGTATGTGCCTCAGAATACCGACAACCGCCCGATGCACAATGAGGCACACGTCCAGTCGCCGGATCACTCGCCCTACGTCGGGAAAGATGGCGAGCTGCTTTCTGAGGAAGCGGCCAGGACAGCGGGCATCGGTGCGATTCTCAGCGCTGATAGGGTGAATCCGTCAGAGACGGACAGGGGGGATAACGCTGTTGCGGCCTAACCACTCTATAGACAAACGCATCAATTAGTGCATACTAATAAGCATGTGAAAAGGAGTACGCCATGTCCCGATACGAGAATAGCTACCTTGCAGAATCCGTTGGCTACAACAACGGCCATGCCAACGGCATGGCTGATGGTGTAGCCGTTGGGCGGGAGCACGGCTACACCCAGGGCTGGAATGAGGCCACTATCCACGCCAACGGCGTGATCGCAGAACGCAACGAACTCATTGACAGGATTTACGGTGCGAACGAACGC
This sequence comes from Caldilineaceae bacterium, assembly GCA_023384495.1. GTDB lineage: Bacteria > Chloroflexota > Anaerolineae > Caldilineales > Caldilineaceae > CFX5. Next base: position 1,847 of record JAHDWG010000497.1, on the reverse strand, counting down.
CTTGGCGCGGAGAACGCACAGTTGAAGCAGCAACTCCAGTTGCAGCAAGAGCAGGCGCAATCACTACGAGCCGAGTACGAGGCGATGTTCAAGTCGTTCCTGGGCGTGGTCGCCATCGCGCGCCCTGCAATGAAGGCGGTTGCGCGTCTGCCCTTCGAGGAACGGAAGAACATTTACTATGAGTACGGTAATCAAGCAGTCGATTTGCTGACGCGAGAATATGTGCTTGCCAATCGGTTTCCTGACAACCAACCATTGATCTTCAAGCACCTGCCCATCGCCAATCAGGTCTTCAACCAGACCGACAAGCAGATCAAGCAGCAAGAGGCAGAGTCCAAGGCGGAACACGCAGCCTGAAAAATCCCCTTCTCCATCGTATTAACCAGCGGCCCGTCCGCTGGTTTTTTTTCGCCCTCGCTTGGCGATTGCCTTATATAGGACATGGAAGACACCTGGGATGGCATCAAGCCATTTACTCAACCGAACCCGATCCAGACCATGGATCATCTCGCCGCCGTGCTTGGTGACACGCTGGAGCTGCTTGTAGAGGTATCGGATTATTTGAGCAGACTCCCGCGCGTTCCGATGACGCAGGAACTCATCAACAAAATCGAAGCTCACCAGAATGATCCTGGCGCGCTGACGGCCATGCGGATCGCAAAACAGATTGAGACAGAAGCCCAGTCAAGGGTAGTGGGCCTATACACGCCCGCTGGACTCCCTTTGTTGGAGGTGGAGGTTCAAGGAAACACGTTGCGGCTGAAAATAGGGCCTGAGCCCGCGAGGGCCACTGCTCTCAGAAGGTTGGAGCAGGGGCAGGAGTTGAAATTGGAGCTTCACGATAAAAAGAAACCGCTATCTTTATTGAACGAGTGAACAATGACCAGCCCTGCAATGCGTCACAAGATCGCCAAGATGCGCTTGGCAGCGCCGCTGGAGCTACCCAAGGCGCGCATCTGCGCGGCTGTCGTGCTCTCCGCGATAGCCCACAACGAGCACGAGCTACAAGTCGCGCTCGCGCAGCTCAAGGCGACCATAGGCGTCAATTGGACATTCACGCATGCCTTGCAGTTCATGTCCGGGCGACAAGCTGATTTCTGTGTCGATGTGGCCGAAAAGAACGAGCGCGAGGGGATGTATCTCGCGCACCTGATTGCCAAGTCCGTTTGCCATGAAGCCGCCCTTGGGGGCGTTCCCAACGTCGATGAAATCGACATTGCCAAGTTCAAGGCCATGGCGCGTCAGCGTCAGCATGCAGATGAAAACCCTGCTCAAACGCGCCATTGAAGGTGTCCGCGAGGACTTCGGCCACCCGGTCAGCCTGTGCCGGGTGCTGGCCGAGCATCCGCAGATGCGGATCGCGCTGCATGACCCCGAGCCCTGCATTCACGCCAGCAGCGTGCCGCGCTGGCACGAGCTGGGGACGTACTCCCCACTGCTGGGCGGGCCACACCGCCAGCGCGGCACGCTGCTGGGGTGGCACACCTCTGGCGGAAGGTGGCAGAGCTTCCAGATTACCCGCCCCGAGTACGCGCAGATCGCCCACTGCGAGATCGAGCAGGGGTGGTGCTGCGACGTGACTGACATTGACGGGTTTTCGGCCTCGAAAGCAGACCTATGGGCCTTCTCCAGCACTGACGCCATGGCCGAGGCCCGGTGTCAGTGGCTGATTTCCGAGATCACGCCGGAGCGGCTGGCCAAGAGTCTTGCGCACAGCGAAATCCGCATCATCCATTCCCCTGGAACCAGCGACCACTTCGCCCGCTACCTGTGGGATGGGCGCCTCTGGCTCATGAACGATGGCGGTTCGCACCACACCGCCGCCGCCAAGTTCCTCTCGGCCCGCC
>JAHDWG010000496.1 GCA_023384495.1 Caldilineaceae bacterium | reverse complement strand
TTATCCACTGGGATTTTGACCCCACTACCTGGCCCATCGGGCTGCGGGTGCAGGGCGTGCTCTGCCTCACCGACACCGACGAAGCGCAGGGCGGTTTTCAGTGCGTGCCCGGCTCGCACCGCCAGGTGCCCGAGATCCTCGCCCGGCAGCCAGCCGGAGCGGAATTGCGCCGACCAGATATTACGGGCCTGACCGTCAAGCCAATCGCTGGCAAGGCGGGCGATCTGATCATCTGGCACACGGGTCTGCTCCACGGCAACGGGCGCAACAAGACCGACCGCCCCCGTCTGGCCCAGTACATCACCATGTTTCCGGCCAAAGAAGATGACGAAGAGCTCCGCCAACACCGCATCGATTCGTGGCGGCGGTGCAGCACCCCTGGTCGCTTCCCCGGCGACCCGCGCAAGCTCGAAGAGAGCGCCGGCCAAACCCCCGAACTGACCGACCTGGGCAAAAAGTTGATTGGATTGGAGCGCTGGTGACCTCACAAAATCCCTTCAGTCCCCTCAAGTCTCTGGTTATCATTGGATGAACAACAGAGTGATTTGCAGGGATTTGATGAGATTCTGCTATTCCATTGCCAAAGACCTCTGTCAACGGATTTTGGGAACGGATTGAACGGATGAGTATGGATGAACTCGTTGTCCATTGCTGTGGCAAGGAACGGATTCGGGCCAAAAATCCGTTCCTTGCTATATCGGTGCATGAGTACAAATCGCATAATCCACTTAATCCGCTCTTCGAATCCGTTGACAGCCTTGCTGTGACTTTGCCAACCAAATCACCCAAACAAAGGAACCCGACCCTTGACCCGCATCCTCATTGGCGAATGTAAGCAGGAAGTCTCAACGTTCAACCCGGTGGCGAGCACCTACGCCGATTTTGACATTTCGTCGGGCGAAGAACTGCTCGACTATCACCGCGGTATCAAATCGGAAATCGGCGGGGCGCTGCACGTTTTTGCCGATGCCGGCGCCATCGAACTGTTCCCCACCTACAGCGCCCGCGCCATCACCTCTGGTGGCACGCTCACTGCAGAGAGCTTTCAGCGCATCGGGCAGGAATTCCTCGCCGCCGTGCGCGCCGCGCCACCGGTGGATGGGATCTATTTCTCGCTGCACGGAGCAATGTCAGCCGAAGGCGAGGACGACCCCGAAGGGTGGCTGCTAGCCGAAACACGCAAGATCGTGGGCGAGCAGATCCCCATCGTCGTCTCGCTCGACCTGCACGGCGTACTAACCGACCGCATGTTGGAACACAGCGACGCCATTGTGGCCTACCATACCTACCCGCATGTGGATTTCTACCAGACTGGTGAGCGCGCTGGCCGGCTGCTCTTGCGCATCTTGAGGGGTGAGGCGAAGCCGGTGACCGCGCGCGTGCGCATCCCCGCGCTGGTGCGCGGGCCGGAGTTGATCACCGAGACCGGATTGTTTGGCGAGATGATCCGCCAGGCACAGCGATTGGAAACAAGCGAGCGGGGACTTTCAGCCGGGATGTTTATCGGCAACCCTTTCACCGACGTGCGTGACCTGGCTTCGAACAGCTTTGTTGTGGCCAATGGTGATGCCGACTGGGCGGCAAGCCAGGCGCTGGCGCTGGCCAACGACTTCTGGCAGGTGCGTGAACAGCTCTACCAGCCGTTGAGCAGCCTGGAAGAGGCTATCGCCATCGCCAAAGCAAACTTCGGCAAGGGCGCCGTCATCTTCGTCGATGCCGCTGACGCCACCAGTTCAGGCGCCTCCGGTGACAGCAATGCGATCCTGCGCGGGCTGGTCGAGAGCGGCTATCGCGGCCGGGTTTTGGCGCCGGTTGTCGATGCGCCGGCTGTTAAGCAAGCGATGGAGGCAGGGATCGGCAACCGCGTGCGCACAACCATCGGCGGGCAACTAGACCCGCAGCGCTTTACGCCCTTCCCGGTGGAGGCGCAGGTGCGCCTGCTCTCCGATGGCCGCTTTGTCAACGAGTCGCACGGCTCGACCTGGGACGGGGGGCCGACAGCCGTGCTCGAAGTGGGCAATCTGACCATCGTCGCCACCAGCCGACCGGTCAGCCTCTACGACCGCTCGCTCTTCTACGCCCACGGCCAGGACCCCAAGCGCTTTGACGCCGTGGTGGTCAAGTCGCCTCACTGCCAGCATCACATGTTTGCGGCCTGGGCTACGCAGATGCTCAACGTCGATGCGCCCGGCTCGACCAGCGCCAATCTGCCCTACCTGGGCCACACCCGGTGCCGCCGCCCCATCTTCCCACTGGATGAAGGGGTGACCTTTACGCCGGAGGTGCAAATCTTCAAGCGGGGATAGAAAAGCAGGTACACAGAGCACACAGAGGAGTCACAGAGAACACAGAGAATACAGAGAAGTCTCTCTTGAACTCTCTGTGCACTCTGTGCAAACTCGGTGTTCTCTGTGTACCTGCTTTTTTTCCTCAACCCGCCGGGATCTGCATCGTCCCAAAGGCGGCGGCCCCGGGTGATGAGCCGCGGAAGAAAACGGGTTGATAGTGCGTTGATTGGGCATACTGCTCGACAATGGTGCGCACCGCCGGTTCGGCATCCCGGTGGCCCAGGATCGCCACTGTGCCGCCGCTGCCGCCGCCGGTGATCTTGGCGCCGTAAATCCCTTGCGCCGGGCCGGCCTGGCGCGCCAGGCTCACCAGTTCGTCCGTCCCCGCCGAACCGAGACCACAGGCCGAGTAGCTGGCGTGCGATTGGTACATCAACTCGCCCAGTTGCGGGGCGTTGGCGGCAATGTCCCCCTGCAACAAATTGGCAAAGGTGCGGACGCGAAAGTGTTCGTAGATCGGGTGGGCGGTGGGCTGGCGAATGGCGTACGCGCGCGCCGGATCGACCGTGGTTACTGTGTCGGTGGTGTTGCCATAGCGGTCCAGGAAGTCGGCGCCGCTCATCGCTTCCGGCAGTTGGCGGGCGTAGAGTTGCTCGAATTCTGAGGGTGTCAGATTGGCCAGATAGCCGTTCCAATCTGTACCGGCCAGTGTCTGCAAGATGCGGTAGCCCATAAAAGCGCCCACCCGCACCGACCCATAATCGGCGCCGGAGACCGCGTGGCGGATGCCCGAATCAACACCCCACACCGCCAGTTCCTCAGGGATCGTCACCATGCCCTGCACCTCCGCCGGCTGGCAAAGCAGGGCGAGCAGTTTATGCGGCTCGCCATAGACAGCGGTCATCTGGTCCATGACGCCACAGGGGGCGCCCACCACCAGATTCTCCACCATCTGGCAGAGCAGCGCCATCTCGCGCGGGGCGAGCGCAATCTGATATGCCGCCGCCATCGCCGACATGACGGCCACCTCGATGGCCGCCGATGAACTCACCCCTTTGCCTTCGGGCACGGAAGATTGGATGAGGATGTTTGCCCCTTCGCCAAAGTATACCTGTTTTTCACGCATGAGGACGAGAAAAGCGCCGGCTGCGTAGGCCGCCCAGGCAGTCTGCGGCGTCCGTTTGAAATAGGCCTGGGCGGTTGCGTAGTTCAGCAGCTGGTCACCCGCCTGAAAATCTGCCAGGGGCATGGTAAAGATCGACTCCTCGATGGGGCGGTCTGCGCTGAGGCTGACGATGTGCAGCACCGGTGCGGAGACCCGCTGCAACGCCACCAGCGTCGCTTCCTGGATCGGCATCTGCAGCACGAGCGAGCCGGAATAGTCGGCGATTCCGCCCATGAGGTCGAGCCGGCCCGGCGCACGGGCAACGGTCAGGGGGTGCTCCGGCTCGAACAGGTTGCGTACGGCTGGTTCGGGGTGCTCATGCCGGCGCTTGAGTTGGTCGATGAAGTGATCGACATCCTGCATGGTGTCATCTTCCTGTAGTGTAGAATACAGATTTGCACAGATGTACACAGATTAGATGCGCCGTAAACCAAATTTAGTGGATCACAGATTGGGCTCGTAGCAGCGGTTTCCATACGCCGGTTCGCCCAGAAGGGGCGGGCGCCCATAGCCCCCGGAAACCGCCGCTACAAATTCGTAATCTACTGGAATTCTCCGATCATTCGTAGGTCATCGCCTCCGGTGTGACAAGTATAGCCAACCAACCATGTCACGCCGGAGACGATGACCTACAGCATACAATACACCAGAAAACTTTGCTTGGTGCATTAAGGCTGGGATCCGTGTGCATCTGTGTATATTTGTGTTCAAATCATCCGGATAAACATTGCGTGTCCCTGTTCACGTCGTCCTCTTTCAAAGGAGGCCCCGCCGGTGCAGCGCCGCTTGTAGCAACGGCTCGATCTCCGCCTGGATAGCGGCATTGCCATAGCCCACCCAACTGACATCAGCCTCAACGTTGAGGGGGGCTGACAATTGCTCGCCGCGCTCGTCGGTGATGACCACGCCCAGTTCACGGGCGATCAGCTCGGTGCAGAGGTCATATGGGTGGCAGCAGATACCCAGCGCCAGCCCCCGTTGGGCCAACACTTGTTCCATCAGCGGGCGCAGGTCGGCGACAAAGCGGTCGTGGCCGGCCATCAGTTCGTACAACTGGCCGCCGCTACAGATGTATTGATCCTCAAAACAGTGAGTCTTGCCGCGTTGCACCGGACCGAGCGCACCCTGGACGATCTCCTCGTCGATGGCGGCCAGCTCCTCGCGCGCACCGGGGAAGAAGCGCGCCAGCATGGCAAAGCCGTGGGCGATGGTGGTGGCGCTCGTGGGATGCAAGTTGATGCGCTGGTTTTCACCGGTGAGCCGGTTGTGGCGTTCGGCCACCACTCCCTGGCCGACCAGCGCCCAGAGTGTGTCGGACAGGTGTTGTTTGACCAGCGGAATTTCAGTCTGGATCGCCAGTTCGATATCGCGGAGCGTTGTGTCTGACCCACGATTCGGCGCCACACCGGTGAGAATCCATGCGCTGCGTTTTTGGTACATGATGCCACGGGTGCCGTCGATGGGGTCCACGATGATGCGCCAGCGC
>JAHDWG010000495.1 GCA_023384495.1 Caldilineaceae bacterium | reverse complement strand
CGGGCAGGTCCAGCCGGGTGGCGGCCTGACCCACCAGCCGGTGAGCGCCGGCCGCTTTGGGCTGGGCGACGCCGGTGACGGGCTGCCCAAAGCGCTGGCCGCCAAAGAGTGCCCAATAGGTGGTCTGGCGGCCGGTGGCCGGGTCGGTGACGACGCCATCTTCGACCACGAGTTCGGTTGCGGGGGTGGTGGATTCCAGCGCCTCGAAGGCCAGCGCCAGTAGATGGTGGCGCGCTTCAGCGGCGGCCTGGCGGATGGCGGCGCCGCTGGTCTGAAGCGACATGCTGCCGGAGGTGACGCCCTCATCTGGGGTTTGGCCGGTGTCGGCATCGACCACGCGGATGCGCGCCAGGTCGACATCGAGTTCTTCGGCGGCCAGTTGCGCCACCGCCGTCTTGATTCCCTGCCCGATCTCGACTTTGCCGGTAAAGACGATGATCGCGCCATCGGTTTCGATGCGCAGCCAGGCGTCGAGGTCGGGCGTCTCTTGCAGTGGGGGCGGCAGCGCAGGGGATGCGCCGGGCCCCAGTGGCAGCGGTGGCGGTGTGATCACTTCATAGAGCGCGGCCTCGGCCAGCCGCCCGATGCGCAACTTGATCGCCTGCCGCACCCGCTCGTAGACGCCACAACGGCAGAGGTTGCCGTCCAGCGCCGCCCGGATCTCATCGTCGCTGGGATAGCGAGTGCGGTTGAGCAGCCCTTGCGCTGCGATGATCATGCCGGAGACGCAATAGCCACACTGGATGGCCTGCGCTTCGATAAAGGCCTCTTGCAGCGGATGGAGGGCGCTGGCGCTGCCCAACCCTTCGACCGTCGTCACCGTCATGCCCTGCACGGCCTTGACCGGCAACTGGCAGCAGGGAACATCGGTCCCGTCGATCAGCACTTTGCAGGCGCCGCACTGCTCCAGGCTGCACCCATATTTGGGGCCTTTGAGACCCAGGTCATTGCGCAGGATGTAGAGCAGGGGCGTCTCTGGATCGACCGTCAACTGGTGGGTGGCGCCGTTGACGGTGACGGTGATCGGCTGGACGTGGGGTTCGCTTTGGTTCATCGGGTTGCCTCCGTGTCGGCATGGCGTGGGGAGATGGGTTGGAGGCATTATAGTGTGAGGTTGGAGCGATGGGCAAGCGGGGAGTACCACCGGATCATGGGGTTGTTGAGTAGCAGTTTCTCAAGACAAAGGCAAACTGAATCGGACAGGGAATATACATTTACTTTCGGAACTACGGACTGGGTTATAATGACTGTTATAGATGAATGAGAAACGAGTGGGCTTGTCAGGAGTGGCAATTATGTCGTATCAAGATACCATTACAATCGAACCGGGTAAGCGCGGAGGCAGACCCTGCATTCGTGGGATGCGGATTACTGTTTACGATGTTCTTGAATATCTTGCGTCAGGGATGACACAACTTGAAATTCTCGAAGATTTCCCCTATCTGACCGCCGAGGACATCCTGGCTTGCCTTCGTTTCGCCGCTGACCGGGAACGAATGATGGTGGCGGTTTCGGCATGAGACCATTGCTCTTCGACCGGAATTTGCCATCGCGCCTGCTCAACCGCTTAGCCGACCTCTATCCGGATTCGAGCCATGTCGAGTTGCTGGGGCTGGGAAGAGCGTTCGGCATGGACGTATGCGCGCCGGCATGACTATATGATTGTCAGCAAGGATGCTGATTTTGGAGACTTGCTCTTGCTGCATGGATTTCCGCCGAAAGTAATTTGGATACGGCGAAGTAATTGTTCGACACAGGATATTGAAGCCTTGTTGCGAGACCTTTTTGAAGCGATTGAAAGGTTAAATGATGAACCTGATACGGGCATCCTTGCACGATATTAGGTGGCGAACAACAGGTTGGGCCGCACCCTGAGCGCGCTCAGAATGCGGCAGATAGCAGGACCGGTCTTGTTTACTCCATATTGAGCCCAACATCAAACACAGTCAGTTCACCGCTCACTCAAGAATGCCTCCACCGCCGGCTTACAGGGGTAACGCTCACCCCGAACGCCGGGTCAGTTCACCGCTCACTCAAGAATGCCTCCACCGCTGCGGCCCGTTCATAGACCCGGTCGATCAGCTGCTGCACAGCGTTCTCATAGGCTGTTTCGCCGATCTCGGCGCCGGCATAGGGCGCCAGCAACTCAGCCTGGGCCTGGATTCGCCCGGCCAGCCGGTCAGGGTCAAAGACCTCCGTGCTGATCTCCTTCAGATAGCCGACATAGCGGTCATAATAAGCTGGCTCATCGAGCAGAAAGCGGATCAGCGGCCAGTTGTCGCCCACTTCCGCCCGGTCGAGTGAGACATTCATCCGCCCGCCCATGCCGCCACCAGGCCGGCCCATCCCTGCGGCAGCTCCTCCACCTGCACCAGCCGGCGGGCCACCCATTAGGCCGCCCATCCCACCGAGCACCATGTTGTGGTCCCACGAGATCCAGGTCAGACGACCGGTGTGGGGGTCGTTGTAGAGGTAGTTGTGCGGCATGGCGCCGTAGGTGTCCCAGTGTTGGATCACCGCGCTGAGCGCCAGCCACTTGAGAAAGGTATCCACGTCGAAGATCGATTCGAGTTCGGCGCGCCAGGCTTCAGGGTCGGCGGTGCGCGCCTCCGAATGCAGCACTTCATACAGCGCCTCAATGTCACCCCAGTCGGCTGTTTGTTTGTTGTTCTCCTTCTGGAAGCTCGTTTCGATCTGGTCGAACGCGCCGGCGGCCAGGCTGGCGGCGGGGCCATCGCCTTCGTAGATATTGCCGCTGTCGTGGCCAAAATGGCGCTCGATGACCGTATCGTCGATCACCTCGATCATCGTATAAAGACCCAGGCTCACCGGCCCCTCGCCGTAGTCGAGGATAATCTCGTATGGCGCCGTCGCCGCCGCAACCAGACCGGCCTCGGCCAGCAGTTCATAGCTGATAGTATCGCGCATAAAGGCATTTTCGCTAAAGTTGTTGGCCAGCGACAGTTGCTTGAAGCCGTAGAAGCGCTGGTTGTGAATTTCTGGATACTCGTCCTCGAATTCGTCAAAGTCCAGCTTGAAGGGCAACTTGAGCGAGCCGCTGCTCCAGCCGCCGCGCAGCGAGGAGTTGCCCTTGTAGCGCACACCGACGTTGGTCCACGTGTTGCCCTCGAACTCGATGGTGGTGGTCACCCATCTGGGCTTTTCCCGAGTGTACCCTTTCAGGAAACCAGGTCCCCCCCCACCACCAAAGGGGCCACCCCAGAGGGGGAATGCGCCGCCCGGCCCGGCTAATGGCGATTCAGGTTGGTCGCCTGCCGGTGCGGCCAGGGGTGATTCTGGTTGGCCCTCTGTGGATGGGGCAGACCCGTCTGGCGCCGCCAGCGGTGACGGTGGTTGGCCACCCGGCCAGCCGAATCCCCTGCCCCCCCCTGGGCCGGATCGACCCTGACCGGGTTCGCCATAGAGTTCGGTCATATTGGCCTGCATGCCCCCCCACGTTACGGGGTCGATCATGATTGTCAGTTGGTTGACTTTATCCTGTGGAAAGACGATCTCGTAGTTGGGCTCGACCTCGTTGCCGTGGGTTTCGCCACTCCAACCATCCGGGCGTTCAACGCTTGGTTGTTGCGCTGGTATATTGATAGCCGCATTCACAACGTTGGTTTGCGTTAAATAGGAAAGACCTGTCGCCAGGGCTAAGATCAGCCCCAGGGCGAGGAACATGAATCTTCGTGATGCAGTTTCAAACATGCCCTACTCCTCAGCTATCCAGGTGCCGCGCACTTGCAAAGTGCATTGCACCGCCAAACAGACTACCAACAGCCTTTTATCCGCAGATTACGCAGATTTCACAGATTTTTATCTCCGAGAGTTCGCCTCATCCGCGATTTCCCCCTGGCTGTTTTCCGCAGCGCGGATGCCGTCTTCACTGTAGCCGACACCCGCGGCGCCGAACTGTGATTGTGCTTTCGGTTCGGCAGAATCCGCAAGAAGATAAGTGCAACTTCGCGCAACGGCGCGCGTATGCTCCTATAAAGCCATTATCCGGTTGAATCTTAAGATGTTGTCAAGGAATTGGTAGGAAGTTGTGCAGTTGGAAACAGATGTGGTTCAAGCTTTTACGGCCCCCAGCATTCCGGGAAAGGGCGAGAGATGCTCTGATAAACCAGATATGCATAGCCCTTTCCCGGAACGCTGAACACGCGGCCAGCGACGCGGTGGGGGCAGCCCACCACACCGGCCATGTCAAAGGTTGGGCCAGCCTTGCCAGAACTACCGTTTGAAATCGCTGATCGTGATGCCCTTCAGAAACGCATTCTGCGAAAAGAAGAAAAGCGCCAGACAGGGGAAGATGATGATCAGCGCCGCCACCATATAGAGGTTCCACTGGGTTGTGCGGGCATAGGCAACCTGGAAATTGGCCAGGTAGATGGTGAGGGTGAAGCTCTTGGGGGTCTAGAGGATAATGAGCGGGCCGAGAAAGTCGTTCCAGAAAAAGACAAACGCAAAGACGCCCACCGCGGCCAGCGCCGGCTTGGAGAGCGGCAGGATGATCCGCCAGAAGATGGCCCAGCGCGAAGCGCCATCCATGAGCGCCGATTCATCGTACTCTTTGGGGATGGTCATAAAGAACTGGCGCAGCAAAAAAACATTCCACGCCGAGGCAAGCCAGTGCGGGATCATCAGCGGCCAGAGCGTGTCAAGCCAGTTGAGGTTCTTCCAGATGATAAATTGCGGCGCCATCACCACGGCAAAGGGGATCATCAACGTGCTGAGGATGCCCAGAAAAAGAGTGTTCTTGCCGGGGCAGTCCAACCGGGCAAAGGCGTAGGCCACCATCGTACTGGAGATCAGGGTGGCAATCACACCGTTGACCGTGATAATCGTCGTGTTGATGGCATAGACATAGACCGGCGGCGATGCCTCGTAGGGCATGATCATCGCCTCGACAAAATTGGCCCAGCGGATCGGCTGCGGAA
>JAHDWG010000494.1 GCA_023384495.1 Caldilineaceae bacterium | reverse complement strand
TCTTCGAAGCCGCGCTGGCGGGCTGCCGGCCCCATTGAACCGAGGCAGGCAGGGTGGAGGGCAAGGGCGCTGTAGCGTTTGACGGCGAGGTGGCGAAGGAGTTCGGTGGACGCTTGATGGACGCCCGGCTGGTTCAGCAGATCTTCGACCAGTTGCGCCTCGGTGCACAGGCGCCAGTCGTAGCCGCGCAACAGGTTGCGGACAACGGCTGCGCATTCAGCGCGGCGGTCTCTCTCCAAGTCAGACACAGAGAACCCCGGTGAAACGAAGAAGGTTGATCCGATCAGGCGTGTCATTATAGCACCTGGGTGACCGGCGACAAAATCACCCCGAGTTGCGGGCGCCCGCACAGGCCGTACAGCCAGCCCCAATCACTAAGAGGCTATTTGAAAAGATAGGCGTTAACCGATGCGATGCACCTACAAGGTGCGTTGCACCTTTGGATGCACCTACAAGGTGCGTTGCACCTTTGAAGGACCCGGTGATCCGGGTACATCGCACTCTTCGAGTGCAACGCACCGAGCCTTTTCAACAGGTTCTATACTGAGTTCAGAATGAAAACCAGACTCTTGTGTTCCAGGCGGTTCCGTGAACCGCCGAGTCACGGACTCGGCGTGAGCATTTCAGACTCCGGTTTTCATTCTGATTTGAGTATAAGTGCAAGATTCGCCCACGCTGCTGTCCTTACTGGAGTGAACGACATACCGGCATGCAATGACAGAAATGACTGCCCACGGGCAGAAGAACCCATGAAAGGAACACAAACAATGACCCGCAAGATGATCCACACCCGCATAAGCCTGGCCCTGCTCGCCGCCCTGCTACTCGCTGTGTTCGGCCTGCCGCAACCGGTGGCGGCGCAGAATGGCGCTCCCGTCTTCTTTGTAGCCGAGCGGATTCTCAGCTACGAGCAGGTACGCGGCAACAACCCGCAGTGGACGCAGAACAGCGCCCGCCGCTTTATGAGCGCCATCTGGCAGTTCAACGCCGACGGCGCCTTCTATTTTGCGCCTACCCACGACGTGCGCAGCGATCTCTATCCCATGATGGGGCGCTATCAAGTACAGGGCAACCAGGTTGTCTTCAGCGCCCAAAGCTCCTCGCAGATCGGCTACACCGGCATGGCCATGGCCATGATCGACGGCGTCATCGATTTCAGCCAGAGTGTCCCGGTGGTCACCATGAGCTGGATCAGTAGCTCCGGTTCGGCAGCTGTGGTGAATGACATCCACTTCTCCGGTGGGAACACCACGGCTTACCAGATCCAGGCGACGCTGGCGCAGATTGCGATGCGGTAGGCGGCGCTCAAAGGCAAAGGCGCACCTCGCCTGTTCTTCGTTGCTGTTGATATCAGGAACGTATTTCACGGATTCTTCTCGGCGCACCTGCCCTTAGGGACAGAAAATGGAACGGACGCTCAGAAAACGATCCGCTCAATCTGCTCCCAAAATCCGTTGACAGTTTCGGGTTTTGTTAGATAGATTCGACAATGACGGTCACCTCTCGCGAGTAAAGGATACGCTCAAATGAGCTATTTCATGAAAAAGCACGGCATCTACAGGGCAATTGGCTGGCTTGTCATCGTTTCACTGCTGGTTCAGATTCTGCCGCCACAGCTCGGTCAGCCCACCTCTCTCCTTGCCCATGGTGACCCCGCTACCCTTCAAGCAACCGGCCGTATGGATGTTCCGGACGGCTTGCTCCTCCGCTGGCAAGAGGCAGTGGCGGCGGGCAGCGTCGCCTGCGCTGCATCCACTGAACCGACCATCCAGCAGAATATCTTCCTGCCTCTGGTTTCAGGTGTAGGGGCTGGCAGCACAAGCCAGGCTGATGCGCAGCTTCTCGACCCGCTGCTTCCGCCTTCCGCCGCCAGCGTGGCGCCGCCGGTGGATCTCTCCGCCCCCACCGATATCTTCGCGGCAACTCGGTTTCTGTACACTGGCTCTACACCGCTTCAAATCGAGGTTGCGCCCGACCTAATCACGCCGCTGCGCGTGGCTGTGCTGCACGGCCAGGTGTTGAACCAGGCGGGCGACCCGTTGCCAGGCGTCGAGGTGGCGATAGCCGGGCGGCCTGAGTATGGTTGCACCTTTAGTAGCACAGACGGCGCCTATGATCTCGTGGTCAACGCCGGCGACACGCTTACGCTCCGCTTCCGGTTGGCTAACCATCTTGTGGCTGACCGGCCGGTGACGCCTCTGGCGCGTGACTATCTCACGCTCGATGATGTGGTGCTGCTGCCCTATGACAGCCAGGTCACAGCTATCGACTTTTCAGAGCCGATGCAGATAGCGCGTGGCAGCCAGGTCAATGATAGCAGCGGCAGCCGTCAGGCCACCCTGCTCTTCCCACAGAATGCCGCACCCCAGTTTGTGATGGCCGATGGCAGCGTCCGCGCCGCCTCGGCGACCTTGCATGTCCGCGCCACCGAATATAGTGTGGGCGAGCGCGGGCCAAACGCCATGCCCGCCCCCTTGCCGCCCAACAGCGGCTACACCTATGCTGTTGACTTCACCGTCGACGAAGCCGAGCTGGCCGGCGCCGTATCCGTGGAGTTTGGCGAGCCGGTCATCAACTATGTCGAGAACTTTCTGAATTTTCCCGCTGGGAGCGCCGTGCCTACGGGCTACTATGACCGCCAGGAAAAACGCTGGGTCCCCGCGGACAATGGCCGTGTGATCCAGATCGTCGCCGTCCAACGCGGTCTGGCCGCCGTAGACACAACCGGCGACGGCGCGGCCGACAACGGCGCAGCCCTGGGCATGACAACCGACGAGCGCAGCCGACTCGCCGCGCTCTACACGGCGGGCCAGAGCCTGTGGCGCGTGCCCATCCGCCACTTTACGCCGTGGGACCACAACTGGCCCTACGGCCCGCCAACCGACGCCGCAGCGCCTGAAGTGCTCGATTCGCTCAGTCCTCAAGCAAAGGGTCCAGACAGCGACGACGCCACCCCGCGCTGCGGTTCGGTCATCGAAGTCGAAAACCAGATCCTGCGCAAGTCCATCCCGCTGGTCGGCGCACCTTGCAACCTCTACTACGCCAGTGATCGCTTTCCTGGTCGCCGGGTAGCCAACCAGATCGATATTCCCTTGAGCAATCCGACCGCGCCCGCCAGCCTCAAACGCATCGACCTGCAGGTCGCCATGGCCGGTCACCGTTTTACGCAGGAATTTCCGCCGCAGCCGAACCAGATTCACACCTTCGAGTGGGACGGAACTGATGTCTATGGCCGCACGCTGCAAGGAGCGCAGCCTGTCACCGTGCGGCTCGGCTACGTCTATGAGGGCGTCTATCAGGAGCCGGGTCAATTCGAGCAGGCCTTCGCCAACTTCTCCGGCGTCCCAATGAGCAACAACCGCACACGCCAGGAGATCACCCTCTACCAGGAATGGCGCGGCGTCATCGGCGGGGTGGATTTTCAGCGCGCAAACGCCGCCCTGGCTGGCTGGAATTTGGGCGTCCACCATCTCTACGACCCGGTAGGCAAGGTGCTCTATTACGGCGACGGGACGCGGCGCAGCGCCAATGGCATTGTCACCCAGGGCATCAACACCTACGCCGGCAACGGTGAGAGCTGCCTGCCCAACCTCTGCACAGGGGATGGCGGCCCGGCGGAGGAGGCCCAACTGGGCAGCCCGGGCGGGATCGCCACGGGCCCCGACGGAAGTCTCTACCTGGCCAATAACACCCGGGTGCGCAAGGTCAATCCGCTGGGGATCATTTCGACAGTTGCCGGCGGTGGCAATCCCGCTGATGGCGTAGGAGACGGACTGCCTGCAACTGAGGCGCGGCTCTTTGGCGCCCAAGATGTGGCAATTGGGCCGGACGGCAGTCTCTACATCCTTGAAGGGCTGAGTTACCGCATCCGCCGTGTGGCGCCCGATGGCGTGATCACCACGGTGGCGGGCGCCGGCGAGCGCGGTTACAGCGGCGACGGCGGCCCCGCCACCGAAGCGCAACTCTTCAACCCCGCTGGGCTGGCTGTCGGCCCGGATGGCAGCATCTATATTTCGGAACGATCAGGCAACCACATCCGGCGGGTTGGTCCCAACGGCATCATCACAACCATTGCGGGGACTGGCCAGGGCTGCGGCAGCCACGCGGCGGGCTGTGGGGATGGCGGCCGGGCCAGTGAGGCTCAGTTCACCGCGCCGGGCCGGCTTGCCATTGGCCCCGATGGCTCCCTCTATGTGAGCAGCAGCGGCTGGGGGCGCCTGCGCCGCATCAGCCCCGACGGCATCATCTCCACGGTTGCGCGCGTCTCGTTGGCCTGGCAGGGGCAGGGGATCGCCTTTGGCCCCGATGGCAGCCTCCACATTAGCTGGTATCACGGGCTAGGCGGTTACGTTTTCCGTGTCCAGGAGGACGGCAGCCTTACTGTCGTTGCCGGTGCAGGCGCTTCGGGTTACAGCGGCGATGGTGGCCCGGCTGCCCAGGCCCGTTTTCGCAACACAGAAGATATCGCCATCGGACCCGATGGCACGATCTACATCCTCGACCAGTTGAACCATCGCATCCGCCGCGTGGCGGAGATCCTGCCCGGCTTTTCGGGCGAGGAGACGCCTATCCCTGCGCCCGACGGCAGTGAACTCTACATCTTCGACGCCCAGGGCCGCCATCTGCGCACGCGCCATGGGCTCACCGGCGCGACGATCTACGAATTTTCCTATGACGATGCCGGCCGGCTGGCCCAGATCAAGGACAGCGACGGCAACACCACCCTCATCGAGCGCACCGCCAGCGGCGTGCCTACAGCCATCGTCGTCCCCTTTGGCCAGCGCACCGCCCTGACGGTGGATGGCAACGGCTTTCTCGCCAGCGTCACCAACCCGGCCGGTGAGACGGTGCAACTGGTCACCAGTGAACGAGGCCTGTTGACCCGCTTTACCAATCCCCGCGGCCAGAGCACGCAGTACGAGTACGATGTGCGCGGACGGCTGGTCCGCATCATGACCGACGATCACGACAGCCGCATGTTC
>JAHDWG010000493.1 GCA_023384495.1 Caldilineaceae bacterium | reverse complement strand
ACCATGAGGCGCTGCGTAAGTCATGCTGTGTTCATCTATGCACATGATAGCAAGGCTGGCGTCTTTGAGCGTCGATGGCGGTGTCTATTGTGGCGTCTATCGAACATCTGTTTTATAATGGATAGCCAATCGCGCTCCACTTGTGGGGTTTTATCGTTTACCAACCATGTTTGAAGTCCGTCTGCTCGGCCAATTTTCGCTACGGTTGCAGGGGAGGCCGGTTGAATTGTCATCCCGACCGGCGCAATCGTTGCTGGCCTATCTGCTGCTCAACCAGGGCGCCGCCCAGCGCCGCGAGCGGCTGGCCGGCCTTCTCTGGCCTGACTCCAACGAGGCCAACGCCCGCCGCAACCTGCGCCAGGCGCTCTGGCAGATCCGGCGCGCCCTGGGGCCAGCTGCCGACACGCGCATCCACGCCGACGACCTTACCATCCAGGCGCAACTACAGCCTGGCGACTGGTTGGATGTGGCCCAGGTGCAACAACCGGTAGATGAGACGGTCGGCGCCGATGCGTTGATCGACCGGGTGACGGCCTATCTCGGTGAATTGTTGCCCGGTTTTTACGACGACTGGGCCGTGCTCGAACGTGAACGATTGCACGCCCTCGTGGAGCAAACGATGCACCGTCTACTCGATCTGCTGGTCGAGCAGACGCGGTGGGCAGAGCTGTTGCACTGGGCCGAACAGTGGATCGCCCAGGGCTACACACCCGAGCCGGCCTATCGAGCGTTGATGCTGGCCCACGCGGCGCAGGGGGACATGGCCGCCGTCGCCGAAGTCTATCGCCGCTGTGTCGACGCCCTGGCGCGCGATCTCGATGTGGAGCCCTCGCCGCAAACACAGGCGCTCTTTGCCCAGTTACGCCGAGGAGAGACGCCTGCTGGCCCCCCAGTGGCCGCGGCCACCCTGGCGCGGCGGCCCATCCATCCCCCCATCCTCGAACAGCCTATCGCCAACGAGCGCGGCCCTGTCCGCCACAACAACCTACCCGTTCACCTCACCAGCTTTATCGGGCGCACACGGGAGATCGAGACGATCCGCACCCTGTTGCGTGAGCACCGGCTGGTGACGCTCACTGGGTCGGGCGGTGTGGGGAAGACGCGCCTGGCGCTGGAAACGGTGCGCACGCTGCTGGAGGCTACCCCGCCAATCGAGGAGAATGACCTCTTCCGCGATGGCGTCTGGCTGGTGGAGTTGGGCGCCGTGACCGACGCGGCCGCGGTCTCACAGACAGTGGGGTCGGTGCTGGGCGTGCGCGAAGAGCTTTGTTGCCCATTGGCCCAATCGATTGTCGAATATCTGCGCGACAAGCGGGCGTTGCTGATCCTCGACAACTGCGAACATCTCATCGAGGCCGTCGCCCAGTTGGTGCACACGTTGTTGCGCGCATGCCCACACCTCAAGGTGCTCACCACCAGCCGAGAAATGCTAGGGGTGCTCGGTGAGATGGTCATGCGCGCGCCTTCGCTGTCTGTGCCCGACCCGGATGCGCAACTACCCGCGCTCACGCTGATGGAGTTCGAGGCTATCCGACTCTTTGTCGAGCGCGCGGTGGCCGTGCGCCCCGACTTTCAGTTTGGCGAGCATAACGCAACCACCATTGTCCAGATCTGCCGTCAACTGGATGGGGTGCCGCTGGCGATAGAATTGGCCGCGGCGCGGGTGCGCTCGATGACGCCAGACCAGATCCGCACCCGGCTCGATGATCGCTTCCGCCTGCTGACAGGGGGAAGCCGCACCGCCTTGCCGCGCCAACAGACGCTGCGTGCGCTCATCGACTGGAGTTGGCATCTGCTGTCGCCCGCCGAGCGAACCCTGCTGCGGCGGCTGGCCATTTTCCGCGGGGGGTGGACGCTGGAGGCCGCCGAAGCCATCTGCGCGGATCCGTTGATGTTGGCGCCGGGTGAGGAAGCGGCGGTGGGAGGCGCCCGCCCAGACCAGGCCGAGATTCTCGACCAGGCCGGGTTGCTCGATTTGCTCACCCATCTCGTCGACAAGTCGCTGGTGGTGGTGCATGAATACAGCGCCGAAGTTCGCTATGATCTGCTTGAGAGCATCCGCCAATATGCGCTCGAAAGCCTGATCAACGCCAATGAATCAGCCATCATGCGCGCTAATCATCTGGCGTTTTATCTGCAATTGGCCGAAGAAGCTGAGCCGCAACTGCGCATGGGCAAGCAACTGGTTTGGCTGGCGCGCTTGGAGGTGGAGCACGATAATCTACGCACGGCGCTTGAGTGGGCCATCGACCAGCCGACGCCTGAGCAAGCGCTGCGGTTGGCTGGCGCGCTGGCCCGTTTTTGGTATCTGCGCGGCTATTGGAATGAGGGTCGCCACTGGCTTCGAACGGTGTTGAACCGAGGCGAAGGCCACAATAGCATCCCCGTGACTCGCGCCCGCATCAAAGCGCTGGCCGGGGCCGGCTGGTTGGCCGACGAAGACGGGAGTGACATTCCCTTTTACAGCCAGGCCCTTGCGTTGGCGCGCCAGATCGGCGACCGTTGGCACGAAGCCTTTTCGTTGCGCGGGCTGGCAGCCGTCACCACCGATTGGGCCAACCTGGCGCAGGCCGGCCCTCAACTCGATGCAAGTTTGGCTATCTTTACCGAGCTGGCCGACCCGTGGGGCATGGCGTTGGTGCGTTTCAATCTGGGTTGGTTGGCGCTCGAACGAGATGACACCGCGCAGGCCGAAGCCGTTTGGCAGGCTGGGCTTGAGCAATTTCGCCGTTGTGGCGACCGCTGGGGCATTGCCGTCACCGTGGGGGCATTGGGCTATGTGGCCCGCCTGCGCGGCGACTACACGCGCGCCTCGGCTTATATGCACGAGGGGCTGCAACAATTCCGCGAACTGGGCGATAAGGCCGGTGTGGCCCTCTCGCTGACCCGCCTGGGCAACCTGGCCTTTCGCCGCAGCGACTACCGTGAGGCCTCCGCGTTGCTCAGCGAGAGCATGAATGTGTTGCAAACCCGTCACGACATGCAGAGCATCATTGCCACCCGTCAGGTGCAGGGGGTGGTGGCCGCCTATCAAGGGAGCTACGAACAGGCTCAAGCGCTGCTCCAAGAGAGTATTGACTATGCCCAGGAGCGCAATGTCGATTTTGAAGTTGCAATGGGCATGAGCTACCTGGCCCTTACCCACTATCTACGAGCCGACCTGGCGCGCGCAGAACAGCTCTTTCAGGCCGGCCTGGCGCTCTTTGAGCGCGACCAGGATCGCGAAGGGGTTGCCTTTGCCCACCACGGATTGGCGCTGATCGCCTTGCGCACCGGCGACTACGCACAGGCGGCGGCTCGCCTCGAACAGAGCCTGGCTCGCTACCAGGCATGGGGAGACCAACGTTACATCGCTGATGTGCTCGATGCGCAGGGCCGGCTGGCTTTGGCGCAGGGTGATTGCGCCGGCGCCCGGCGTCGCTTTGGCGCCAGCCTGCACCTGCGTCGTCTCATGGCCGACAAACATGGGATCGCGGAATCGTTGGAGCGCCACGCCGGGTGCGATCTGCCCGCCGCGGTCAGCGTGCGGCTGCTTGCGGCTGCCGAGACGCTGCGCCACACCATCGGGGCGCCGCTGCCGCCAGTTGAACAAGAAGAGTACACCCTCCTGCTGGACAAGACCCGCCAGGCGCTGGGCGAGCACGCGTTTGCCGCTTCATGGGTTGAGGGGCAGACGCTCTCGATTGAGCAAGCGCTGGCGCTGGTCGAGGCACAGCCGGTTATGGCATGACAGAGTTGCGCAAGAAGCCGGCATCCTTGCTGGCTGCCTCGGCGGCAACAGTGATCGCGCCGCGTGGTCTTGTCAGATTTTGTCTTGTCGGATGTTGAAGTGCTGCTTGATTGCCCGATAAATTGACCGCATTTGAAAGGGTGGGGTATAATAAAAGTTATGCTTTCAACCGGCGCTATGCCGTGCGTATTAATATTCAATTCATAGAGTGGGTGTGACCGACTATATTGTGGGGCCACCGGGATTGGATAGAACCTAGAGGATGCCATGAACGAGCAGCCGCACCAAGACGATAAGAATCCGCTTGAGCATTTTGCAGACGAGGCGACTGCCGCCCTTGGTGGGAAACCCGTTGAGTTGATCGAACAGAGCGCGGAACAGGTATCGGGTGGCCAGGTCTCCATGGCCAGTTCGATGGCGCGGCGTGTTCGGGCCAGCGCCATGCACATGCAGGATTCGGTGGCCGGCGTGGTGCAAACCGGCTCGTTGGATGCCCAAGACAGTGTCTTGGGTGTTGTGGCCGCCCGCAAAGCCTCGTTGGATGGGGTAAACGCCTCGGTATTGGTGGTTGGCCATGCGGAAGTAGAGCAATTGCGCGCTTTCGCCGTCTTTGGCGGGCAGATCGACGGGAACGTTCGAGCCGTGTTGACGCCATTGGCCGCGCTGATGGCCGGGAGCGGTTTTGCCCTGACCTTATGGGGGCTGAATCGCCTCATGGGCCGTATTCGAAAAAATAGAATCAATCGCAGTTTGGAGTCAAAACGATAGGAGTATGAGGGTATGGCCGATTTACAATTGACTGCGCAGCCGCGCTCAATGACAGGGCGCAAGGTCAGGCAGTTGCGTCGTGAAGGGGTGATTCCCGTTGTTGTCTATGGGAAAAGTGTTGACGCGCAGCCGTTGCAAGTCGACGAGCGCAGCCTGGAGCGCGTGTTGCATCATGGGGGCATGTCGCAGTTGGTGGAAGTCTCCGTCAATGGCGCTCAGCACATCAACGCCCTGATCCGCAGTGTGCAGCGCCACCCCGTGACGCACCGCCTGGAGCATGTCGACCTTTATGCCGTCAACATGCGCGAGAAACAACATGTCAGCGTGCCGCTAGAGGCGCACGGCAAGGCTAGCGGGCTGGTCACCGGGTTTATCATGCTCCAGATGATGGATCACATTACCATTGAGGCGCTGCCCAGCGACATCCCCGCCCGCATTGAGGTGGATGTGACGCCGCTGACGCAGGATCGCCCCATCACTGTGGCC
>JAHDWG010000492.1 GCA_023384495.1 Caldilineaceae bacterium | reverse complement strand
CCATCCACAATCGCCAGCGGGTTGCCGGCCACGTTTGAGCCAATCACCGGTTTGGCGCAGCTCATGGCGTCGAGCACACAGACGTTGAGCCCGTCGGCCGGGTTGCTCACCGAGGGGTTGATCAACAGGTCGGCCAGGTTATAGTAGACGCCGATCTGGTCCTTGGGCGCGTTGCCCACCCAGCGCAAGCGCGGCGCAACGCCGAGCGTCTCGGCCAGCCGCTGCCATACGGCCTTTTCGTCGCCCTCGCCCACCATCACCGCCACCACCTGCCGTTTGCGCAGCGGAGGCTCGGCCAGCGCTCGGATCAACACGTCAAAGCCCTTTTTGGGCACCATGCGCCCGACGCAGAGGAGGATGATCGGCGCGGTGGGGATGACGGAGCCGTCGGGGTCATGTGGCGTATCCTGAGTCGAAGAAGGCGGAAGTTGCAACTGTTGGCGAAGCTGGGCGACGCCGGTGGAGTCGGGCCTGAGGGCGTTTGGGTCTGTCCCGTAAATGATCAGGTCGAATTTGCGCCGCAGTTCGTCCTCGCTGTTGTCCTGTGCACGCTGGGAACCAATCGCTATCACCGCCTCACGCAATTCGGCGCTATTGGCGGTCAGCAGGTCAGCCTGGCGCAGGGCGAAGCGCGCCATGGCCCGAAAGAGCGGATTGGCCGCCGCCACCTGCGCATCCGACCCGGGCACGGAGATGACCAGCGGGATGCCCAACCGCCGCGCAGCCACGGCGGCGATGAATCCGTTGGGCAGCAGCCAGTGGGCGTGTAACACAGCGGGGCGCAGCCGCTTTGCGTCGCGCAGCACGGTGGCGATCCCCGCCGCAAACATGCCGGGGCTGAGCAGATAGGCGTTGAGCCGTAGCGCCAGATCGGCCTGCATGGAGCGCATGTAGCCCAGTTGGTGCAACCGGTCGGGCCAGATATAGCGGTAGAGGCGCAGGTCGACGGGGTAGGGTGGGACGATGGACGATGGACACCGGTCTATCGTCCATCGTCCATCGTCCATCGTCCATCGTCGATAGGCGGGGTCGTAGGGCGCCCAGATGGTGACCCGCTGATGTTGGTGCGCAAGCTCTTGGCAAAGGGCCTCGATGAACGTGCCGCTAAAGTCGCCGGGGAAGCGAGGGTAGTTGTGGGTGAGTACGCCGATGTGCATGATGGCTGATTCTAGCACTGGCGCCAACTGCGTGTAAAGTCGGGAGGCGCGCTACTGAAATTGTATGCTGCTGTGCCATAATGGCGTTATCGAATCCAGCTAAAACCGGCGAGGGATCTGTTTGAGCATCGATCAACGTAAGGCGGATCACATCCGCATCAATCTGGAAGAAGACGTGCGCTTTCCCAGCCTGACCACAGGGCTGGAGCGCTATCGGTTTGTCCACGAGGCATTGCCCGAACTTGACTTGCGCGAGATCGACACCAGCGTCGCCCTCTTTGGCAAGCGGCTGGCCGCGCCGATCTTGGTCAGCTCCATGACGGGCGGAACCGTCGAAGCGCAACGCATCAATCGCAACCTGGCCGAAGCGGTGCAGGCCCAGCGCCTGGCCATGGGGTTGGGCAGCCAGCGCGCCGGGCTGGAGCAGGACGAGAGCGCAGCCACCTTTCGCGTGCGCGATGTTGCGCCCGATGCGCTGCTCTTTGCCAATTTGGGGGCGGTACAGTTAAATTATGGCTACGGGGTGGACCACTGCCGCCGCGCGGTGGAGATGATCGAGGCCGATGCGCTGATCCTCCACCTCAATCCGCTGCAGGAGGCCGTCCAGCCCGAGGGGGATGTCAATTGGCGCGGGCTGCTGGCGAAGATCGAGCAAGTTTGCCGCATGTTGCCGGCGCCGGTGATCGCCAAAGAGGTGGGTTGGGGGATCAGCGCCAACACCGCGCGGCGGCTCATCGAGGCGGGCATTTCGGCCATCGACGTGGCGGGCGCCGGCGGCACATCGTGGAGCCAGGTCGAGATGCATCGTGCGCCTACAGAGCGGTTGCGCCGGCTGGCCGCCGCCTTTGCCGATTGGGGCATCCCCACCGCCGAGAGTCTGCTCGCCGTGCGCCAACTCTGCACCGAGATGGACAGGCCAGGTCTCCCCATCTTTGCCAGTGGGGGCATCCGCAGCGGGCAAGACGTTGCCAAGTGTGTGGCGCTGGGCGCCGACCTGGTCGGGCTGGCGTCGCCCTTTCTCAAACGGGCCGTCGATTCGAGCGAGGCAGTGGCGGAGGAGATGGATCTCCTGAGCGCCGAACTGCGCATCGCCATGTTCTGCACCGGTTCCGCCACGCTTACGCAGTTGCGCCGGCCAGGCCTTCTTGTAAAAGCGACCAGGTCACAACCGCGCTGACAAATAACGCATACGAAATAGGAAGATCGCCGTGACCAATACCGAATTGAGCAGCTTTCTCGGCCACTGGCTCCCCCGGCTTGAGGGGGAGATGCGCGAACTGTTGGCCAGCCACGAGCCGGCCGTCGCCGCCCACTATGCGATGATGCAATACCACATGGGGTGGCTGGACGAACACTTTCGCCCCCATCAGGCGATGGCCGGCAAGCGCCTGCGCCCCATCCTCTGCTTGTTGGGGTGCGCCGAAGTCGGTGGCGACCCGGTGCAGGCGCTGCCGGCCGCGGCGGGAATCGAGATCCTACACAACTTTTCATTGATTCACGACGACATCGAGGATGGTGACGACACGCGCCGCGGCCGCCCCACACTATGGGCGCTGTGGGGCATGCCCCAGGCGATCAATGTGGGCGACGGCATGTTTGCGCTCGCCTTTGCCGCATTGCAGCGCTCATCGCGGCGCGGCGTTGCGGCTGAGCAGACGCTGGCCGCGCTTGACATCTTTACGCAGACCTGTCTGGCGCTCACCGAAGGGCAGCACCTCGACATTGGCTTTGAGCAGCGGACGGATGTAACCGTCGATGAATATCTGCGCATGATCCAGGGCAAGACGGCTGCCCTGGTGGGTGGCAGCATCGCGATTGGCGCGCTGATTGGGGGGGCGCCGCGTGAGCAAGCTGCCGGCTTGCAGCGCTTTGGTCATGCCGTGGGGTTGGCCTTTCAGATCCAGGATGATATTTTGGGCATCTGGGGCGACCCGGAAGTGACGGGGAAGCCGGCCGGCAACGACATCCTGCGCCGTAAGAAAAGCCTGCCGATCCTCTATGCCCTGCGCCATGCCCAGACGGGCGCCGATTTTGCTGCGGTGTTGGCCGGCAAGGCAGAACGTAGTCAACTGCGAGCGGCTTTGGAGCTCATTGAACAGTCCGGCGCGCGGACCTTTGCCGAGCGAGAAGCGCAGCGACAACACGAGAACGCGATCACGGCGTTGAAAGCCGCCCTGGGTGAGCGGGCGGGCGGCTCTGCCCTGTTGGCGCTGGCCGAGAGTTTGTTGAACCGGCAAGCCTGATGTTCACCTGGTAAGCGCCAGTAAGTGCTACGTTGCCGTCGCTTTGAAAATGCGGATGACAGTTGGCTGAATAAGCAAAACATCTCGCGTGTTCAAACAGAGTGACATATAGTTGGCGTTTTCCTGAGGCTTTGTTATGATGGCAGCGAAATTTTACTGATGCAATCGGTTGCATAATTTTTTGTTCTGCATCGATGTGAATTCTCATAATGCAGTGCTCTGTCTGAAAATCGGCATGATTCGAAGGAGGAAGCATCTTCGCCAACTCTGGTTTTCACGGCAAGGGCAGTACAGGCGCATCACATGAGCCAAAAGAAAGGAAGTCATCCATGATCAAGAAAGAGTTAGTGAAGTCATCAGGCAAGGTTAAGCTGACCTTTGTGTTGCCTGCCGACAGCGCGCGGCCCCAGGTAGCAGTGGTCGGCGATTTCAACGGTTGGGATCCCAATGCCAACCCATTGCGCAAGCGCAACAATGGCACCATGACGGCCCTCGTCACTGTTGAGCCAGGGCAAAGTCTCCAATTTCGCTACTGCACCCCCGACGGCGAATGGTTCAATGACGAAGCCGCCGACGCCTATGCGGTTGGTGACCACGGCGCCGAGAATTGTGTCGTTGTGGTCTAGTATCTACTCTTCGCTTCGGACGCGCTTCGGACGCAGATCGGACGGTTTTGCGATAGGCTGCGGATGCTGGCCACCTATGCTATGGAAGAACCGGTTCACAAATGATTGCGAGTTGGAATGGCATACCTCACCAACTATGATCGTCGCATCACTGTGGGTCGGACCACTCTCAGATAGGATCGAAGGAGAACCGCCGATGAAGGAGCAATCGTAATCGTGATAGATAGGCTTCCCCCAGGCGAAACCCAACTCGCCATTCTTGGGCAACCGGCAGCCATAGAGGTCGCATCCGGGTCATGATTGCTGGCTGAACCACTCCCCAAGCCAATACCGCCCGCCGCCACATGATTCGGAACAGCGCTCATTGCAAGGGCGTCGCGTTTCTCACAACACGGCGCCCCTTGCTTTCTTGCTGCTCTTTGTTGAGCCACATGTTCGCTCACCCGCGCTCGGCCACAGGCCCGTGGATCAGGGCGACGGCGCGCACCGGCGAGCCATCCCCACCTTGAATCTTGAGTGGCAGCGCGATAAAAAAGACCTGCGACGGCAACAGCCGCAGGTTGGTCAGGCATTCAACGATCACAACCTCACTGCGCAACAGAGTCTGATGCACCTCGGTCAGTTCGGCGCGATCGTGCAACGCCGCCACCGAGGGCGTCTCGACCCCCACCAGCCAGACACCGCGCGCCGCGAGCCAGCCGGCCAGTTCACGCGAGATACGCGGAAAACTCGTCCGGTAGTCGGGCAACTCGGCGTGCGCATCCCAACCGGTGTAGAGCAGCACGCGCGCGCCGGGACCGATCTCGGCGGCGCGCGCGCCAAGGTCGGCCACCGTGATGAGGCTGTCCGGCTGCTTGTGCGATACATCGATGACCAGCGCGGGGCCAACACACTTATGTGGGTCGACCGACTCCAACGTCATGCCACCGTCGAGAAAGTGGCGAGGCGCATCGGCGTGGGTGCCGGCGTGGCTGTACAGCGT
>JAHDWG010000491.1:1243-5009 GCA_023384495.1 Caldilineaceae bacterium | reverse complement strand
AGCCCGCTTCGCCAATGGTGGTAATCGCGGCCAGGGTCAGAATCCACTGCTTGGGGGCGAGGGTGATATAGAGCGCACCGGCCCCTGCGGCCTTGACGGTCGGGAACCCACTGATCGTGGTCATCCATTGGGGTGGCGGGTCGTCGGGGTCTACTTCTTTGCGCCATTTTTTGTAGGCCGAAATCAGCAACAGGATGCCGATCACCACCAGAAGCGTAGATGCGATATAGGCTACCCCGGCTTCGGCCTCTGCTTCAGTGGCTGAACCAAAGGTGTAAGCAAAAACGATGCCTTGCACCAAGCGGACGGCGATGTTGCCTGCGGCAAAGGCTGTGGCCTTGCCCAGGCCGCCCTCGCCGAGCAGCAAGAGTAACACAATGATCGGAGCGAAGGGCACTGTCGCCGTGGCGATCATCACTGGCAAGAGGTTGACGAGTGCTTCATCCATAGGTCACAACTTTCACTGGAGATTTCGACCACTTGGCTCGTTGATCGACAGCGTAAATACACGGTAAACGAAGTTTTTTTGGTGCTCCAACAGGTAGGTTCGGCCTCAGGCCCAACGATTCACGCCGGAGGCGATGACCTACTTCACGCCGAAAAATTCGGTTTACACTGCAGTAAGTTTCGCGCCAGTAATCACAGGTTCTTCCTGACCAGTTGTCCAACAGCGTATCACCGTACGTTGCGTTACGCTAGAGACAAGGTGTACTAGCCATGTACTATCGCGCACAGTTGCCGACAGCGGAGCGCGCAATCGCAAGGTGCGGAGAAGATGGATATGGTCTCACCACATGTCCAACACGCTGAGCAAGTGACGACCAACCTAATAGACAAACCAGTTAAATGTGCAAATTTCATTTGGTTTGTCTATAAGGTCGGCGCGCAACAAACCGTGGCAGTCATGGCTGCCCCATTACGGCGCCGCGTTAAACTGGCGCTGTAGGTCGATCAAGGCTTGTTGGGAGACCGTCAGCAGGCCCTGTTGGCCGCGCCCCAGGTCAACAATTAGGAGAAATACAACAGAGAGAACCATCACCAGGGCGCCCAGCGCAACCCGGTTCAACCCAGCCGCATAACCGGCATGTAAGCCGACAATGCACAGAGCGACCATGGCGATCAGAAACAGCCCCAACACGATGACCCACGGCACGCGCGCCACCAATTCTACATTGATCCGTTCGGTATGGAGATCAATGACCTGGTTCAGTGATGAGATATATAGCGCCAACGTGGGCGAAGGAATCTCTTTGGCCAGCGTTTCGGCGCGTGTCCACAGCTCCTGGTGGATCGCTTCTGAGCGGACGACAGCCTGCCTAATCTGTGTCAGCTTCAGCGCCTCCAACCGCTTATCGACATACTCGCGCAGCAACTCGCGTGACTCCACCCCATAAGGGTCAGGCAGATAACCGGCGCGCAGATAGGTGGTGCCGATGGCATTGGCTTCCGCCACGGTGGCAAGGCGTCTTGCCGAGAAGGAATTGACAGCAATGCCGGTGACAAAAGCCAACAGAAAGGCCAGCAGCGCCAGCGTGGCGCCATTTAACGCACCTACCACTGACTCAGCTTTGTCGGGCGCGCGGCGCTGCATGATTTTGCTCAGCCGGTACCCTCCTTCAGCGGCCAGCAGCAAGAGGCTCACGGCAACCACATAGATAACCCCCATTGGCAGCGAATCGAGGGGATGCGTACCCGGCAGTCCAGAGAATAGATCAGGTGACACGTCCAGCTCCTTTTACCGGCTAATGTTGAGCAGACCCCAGAGGACATTCATCGTTTTCTCCTCGCTTCCTTGTTACTGGATAACGCACAGATTCAGCTGTTGGAGGCCGCCCCGGTCAGTCATGTCGCCTTCGGTTCAATAAGCACCCTGTAGCCGCTCCCGATTGCCGTACGCGCCACCGCCATACGTCGCCAGATCGGCAAGCAGCCCAAGCCCGATCCAGACCCAATCAAAGCCAACCAGCCCGTTGACCGGCATCAAGAAAATGTAGATGAGTGTGGTCCAGAGCGGAAAAACCCAGCCCAGGATCGCCCACAGAAAGTTGTTGCCGACCGCCATCGTAACCCGCGCTGAGTCTATGAGCCACCAGACCAAGATGGCAGCACGCGGGCCTAGAAAGATGAGTGCTGTCCACAGGCAACACATGATTGGCATCCTTTCTCATAGCAGTTATCGGTCACGGAGTATCCATGACAACCTTTGTTGACCTCGCCGTCACCGACGACCCTTGCCAGGCAAAGCAAGTATATCCGCACTGGTCGGGCCTTAGAAAGGCGGCTGGGCCAGTTGCGCAAACTGCGCAGAGACATCGCCCGACAGGTGGATGTTATCAGGGTCGAGCACCATCACCGGCGCGCCTGGGTTTAGGTCGAATTTGTCTAGTTGCGCCCAAATGACACTGGGGCTGGTGGTCAGCTCGAAGAAGTAGCGCAGGTCACTGACATTGATCGCCGTGCGGTACTCAGTGTTGTAAATGCCGAAACCTTGATACGGTGCGCCAAAGGGCACCGAGACGTTGCGGGCGATTGCAAGCACGCCTGCCACTGCTTCCCGTTCGTTCTTGGGTTGGGGGAGCAAGGCAAGGTAATAGGCCGCGCGCTGAAAGCGGTCGGTGGGGTTGACGTTGCCGGGCAGGGGCATGTCACTTCTGGGTTGGGAAAAATCCTGCTGCTCCAAAAGGGCCAGCTGTTCATCATAGGTTGGGTCATTGGTCATGAGCCGATACTCGCGCCCATGATGAATCACCCGCTTGCCGCCGATATATTCGACAATCGCCGAGTCACCGCCGGCATCCTCCAGGGCCAGGTGGAGATTTGCCTGGCGGCCGCGGGCCTCGGTCAACCGCACCTGCACGGTGTCGAGCAGGGCCAATGCTTCTTTGACGTTGGCCGCATTGTCGAACAAGAACTGCGCCCATAACCCGGCATGGAGACCTGGCTTGCTCGGGTCGCGCGCACCGTAATCGGCCGCATTGAGATAGAGCAAGTGGGCGGCCAGACCCTGTTCATTGACCCCGTCAACCGCACCGACCCCATAGATCGTGGTGACGATGCTGCCGTATTGCGACGTCCAACCGGCCGGATTCTCCTGGACAATCACAGCGGGGCCCATGCGTCCGCCGTCACGTGCCATGCCGCGCGGTAGGACGGTGAGCTTTGGCTCGGTAGATTCCGGCCAGTCCATCGTCCGGCTGACAAAGACGCCCAGCTTGTTGTGGTTCCACAGTGCGCGTGTACACATGGTTGCCTCCTTTGTGGTAGAGAACCGCGCCGGTTGGTATAGCCTCAATGTCACTAAGTTAAGCGCAAAATCCGATGAGTCATCGTGAGGGATTTGAGGAGATTTGGTCAACAATATCTCCTTAATCTCTCAATCTCTCCGGGTTAACTTAATGACATTGGGAATAGCCTTACTCCTCGTCGGCGAGCATTTCACCAAGCGCCACCAATGCACCTGGCGAGATAAACCCTTGCGCAATCAACTCGCCACCTGCGCGCTGAATCGCCTGTTTGAAGGGGAGCGCCCAGGCGTGCTCAAAGAGCAGCACCGCCGCCGTACTGTTGTCAGGCAGCTCGTCGAGAATCTCATCAATGTCCTCATCATCAAAGCCAAAGTAGTCACGTTCGGCGAGTGACTCGACGGCCAGTTCGGCCCCAACGAGCGCACCCTCCACCCCAGCCGCGCCGAGCCCGACCATTGCGCCGGCAAATGCGGCCAGATCGCTCCGTTCGGCTTCACTCAGGGTGCTGACTTGTAGAATCT
>JAHDWG010000491.1:0-1233 GCA_023384495.1 Caldilineaceae bacterium | reverse complement strand
CGACATTGCCCTCCTCATCCTTTTTGACTGCAAGCAAGTCGATCACCCGGATCAGCCCACTCCGCACCAACGTTTCCAGTTCGGGCAGGATCTCACCGCGGAACTGATTGCCGGCAAAACCAACCACGAGAAATTGGATCGGTCCGTAAGTCATGATGATTCTCCTTTGGGTATCTATACCCGCGAACGAACTGACAGATGCTGGTGCTTAAGGTCTGTCCAAGAACAAGTTCCCTTCGTTCCTTTAGTTCCCTGGGAACTGAGGGAACGAAGGGAACTCACAGCGGGTAGGCATGTCTGGACGGACCCTGAGCAAGGAAACAATGAAAAAACGTACGAACTCCGGTCGGCAGACCTATCTGTAACAGGGGCAGCATGGTGGCGTGCTGTCTGGACGAAGTTACGGCTATTATTTGATTTAGCGCTATTAGCTGATCAAGCCGTTGATGCCCTTGACCAGCAGCCACACGCCAAAAACGAGCGAGACGAGAATCAGGATCGTCCGGCTGTTGCGCTCCAGCCACCCCTGCATGGCCTCGAGCGGTTTGGTGGCCTGTTGTGGGGCCACGGCATAAAACACGATCGGCGCCAGCATAAAGATTTGCGACGCCAAGATAAAGAGCAGATAGAGCCCAGCGTTCGAGGCGAGACTCAAGCCCGCTTCGCCAATGGTGGTAATCGCGGCCAGGGTCAGAATCCACTGCTTGGGTGAGATGGTGACATAGAGCGCACCCGCGCCGGCGGCCTTGAGCGCCGAAAGCCCGCTGATCTTGGTCATCCATTCGGGTGGCGGGTCGTCGGGGTCCACTTCTTTGCGCCACTTTTTGTAGGCCGAAATTAGCAGCAGGATGCCAATCACCACCAGGAGCGTGGATGCGATATAGGCTACCCCGGCCTCGGCCTCAGCTTCAGTGGCTGAGCCAAAGGTGTAAGCAAAAACGATGCCTTGCACCAGGCGGACAGCGATGTTGCCCGCTGCAAAGGCTGTGGCCTTGCCCAGGCCGCCCTCGCCGAGCAGCAAGAGCAACACAATAATCGGCGCGAAGGGCACTGTCGCCGTGGCGATCATCACGGGCAAGAGGTTGGCGAGTGCTTCATCCATTGGACACCACCTTCATTGGGAAAACTGACGAGTCAGCTTGACTATCAGTAGGGACGCGGGGGGGGGGGGGGGCCGCCCCCCCCCCCCCCCCCACCACCGGCGGGGGGGGGGGGCCACACAAAAAAAATTAT
>JAHDWG010000490.1 GCA_023384495.1 Caldilineaceae bacterium | reverse complement strand
CGCTTACAGATGATCGTCTATGCCGTGATCCCGCAGATCATCCCGCCCTATATCTCGTTCACCATGTACCGCTGGGACATCAACGTGCGTATGTCCACCATCATCGGTTTTGCCGGCGGCGGCGGGATCGGCTTTCTGTTGCAACAGAATATCAACTTGCTCAACTACCGCGCCGCCAGCGCCCAGATCCTCGCCATTGCGATTGTTGTCTCGCTGATGGATTATCTGAGTTCGGCGTTGCGCCAGCGGGCGATCTAGCCAACATGCCAACCAAACCTCTCATTCTCATTACCAACGATGATGGCATCCACTCGCCGGGACTTTTGGCGGCAGTGCAGGCGTGTCTGCCGCTCGGCGAGTTGCTGATCGCGGCGCCGGTGGTGCAACAATCGGGCGTGGGCCGGGCCAAGCCCTCCACCAGTGGCGGGCGGATATTGGCGGAGACGATTGAGGTTGCCGGCCACTCATTTACCGGCTATGCCATTGAAGGCTCGCCCGCTCAGGTGGTGGAACACGCGCTGGTGGAATTAGCCTCACGACCGGTGGCGCTCTGCATTTCCGGCATCAATTATGGCGAGAACATCGGCGAGGGGATTAGCGTTTCTGGCACGGTGGGCGCAGCCATGGAGGCGGCGTCGGTGGGGGCGCCGGCGCTGGCCGTCTCGCTGGAAACGGCGCCGGAACACTACTTCAGCCACAGCCTGGAAGTTGAATTTGCCGTGGCCGCGCACTTTGCTCGCCACTTTGCCAGCGTTGTGCTGCGGCAGGCCCTGCCGCCGGGCGTCGATGTGCTCAAGATCGACATCCCGAAAAACGCCACGATCCACACCCCCTGGCGCTGGACTCGTTCGAGCCGCCAACGCTATTTTCATGCCATTGCGCCCCGGCGTGTGCATCTCAGCGACCCTGTGCCCATGGGTTTCCGCACTGGCTTTGACGCCGACCAGTTGGAGCCGGACAGCGACATCCAGGCGCTGGCGGTCGACCAGGTCGTCTCGGTGACGCCGGTTGACCTCGACATGACCGCGCGCGTCGATTTTGGCGAACTGACTGCCTGGTTTGGCGAGGGACGATAGACGATGGACGGTGACCCCTCGTTTATCGTCCATCGTCCATCGTCTCAACTATGGGGCGCGGTCAGCTCGATCTGGATGTTGTCTGGGTCGCGCAGGGCCAGCACGTACAGAGGCAGATGCGGCCCCAGGTCCTTGATCTCGCCGTGGGAGACGCCCTTTTCATCCAGCAGGCGCACGGCATTCTCCAGGTCGGCGTGGCTATTGACGCTAAAGCTGAGGTGGTCGAGCCCAATGCGGTTCTCGTTGAAGCGGTCGTTGGGGATGGCCTGCGCCGGGTCCGAAGCGGGCGTCAGCGCCACGACCACGCTGCCGTTGCTGAGCAGCGCCCGCGGCCCAAAGTCCATGACCGGTTGGAAGCCCAGGAATTCAGTGTAGAACTGCTGGGAACGAGCGACATCGCTGACGGTGAGGGCCAGGTGATGTACCGGGCCGGTGCTGATTGAAGCGGACATGTGAGTTCTCCTTTGAATGTACAGATTGATAACGTATCAGTAACCTGCTAGGCGATCAACCAACCCCAGCAACTCTCGCCCCTCAGCGAAACGACGGATATTCTCACACCAAAAGTCAACCATGTGCTCCCCCAGCCGGTCACGCGCCGGCGCTACGTGGGGCGTGATGATCACGTTGGGTATTTCCCAGAGCGGGCTGCCGGCAGGCAACGGCTCGACGGCAGTGGCGTCCAGCCCGGCGCCGGCCAGCCGGCCCGATCGCAGCGCCGCTGCCAGCGCCTCCTCGTCCACCAACCCGCCGCGCGACACGTTGACCAGGTAGGCAGCGGGCTTCATGGCCGCGAGCGCGGCCTCGTCGATGATCCGTTCGGTGGCGGGAGTGAGCGGCAGGGTGAGCGCCACAAAATCAGCTTGAGCCAGCGCAGCGTGTAGTCCCTCTCTGTCAAAGTAACGATCCACATGCGGGTCGTTGCGCCGTCTGCGCGCCAACCCCAACACGGTCATGCCAAAGCCGGCTTTGCACATGCGAGCCAGGTTGCCGCCAACCGCCCCTACACCTAAGATGGCAATCGTCTTCTCAAAAAGTTGCGCCATGGGGCGTTCGTCCATCATGTGACGCCAGCGTCGTTCGGCCTGGTCTTGGAGAAAACCGGGCAGGTCGCGGGCGAGCGCCAGCATGAGCATCACCACATGCTCGGCCATGAGCGGCCCCATGGGTCCTTTGGTCGAGGTGATGGCCACATGGGGGGCGGTGCGCAGTGCAGGTGTCAGCAGAAAATCGACCCCGGCGGTGGCAGCCTGCACCCAACGCAGGCGAGCGCCAGTCGCCAACCACTCCGATGGAATCGTGAATGGCGGCGAAACGAGCGCCGCATCGGCTTCCGCAGCGAGCGTTGTAAAGTCCACCTTATCTTCAGCAAAGAAAACCATCACATCAGGATGTGCCTCAGCCAACTGGCGCAAGACCCCCTCGCCCAGAATTCCCCGCATTTGCGGCGACAACCCCACGACCAATCGCATATGAGCTTCAGGCATCGCAGAACCCTGTTCCTATTTGGACGCTGTGGCATCGATCTCGATCATGGAATCGGGGAAAGCAAGCCGGGTGACGCCCAGCAGCGTGCTGGCGCATTGGGTCCCCGTTGCTGCAAGCCGCCCGCTGATGACGTCCCAGTTGGCGATCAATGCTTCGACATCGGTGGTGTAGTAATTGAGGCGGACCACGTCAGCCAGGCTGTAGCCCGCTGCCTGCAAAAGTCTCTCCAGATTGTCGAAGGCAAGATTTGTCTGGGCGCGGATATCGCCGGCGTGAAGGGGACGGCCCGCGTCGTCGGTGGCGAGCTGGCCGGCGCAATAGAGCACTTTTTGTGCCCCGGTTGTTTCGTGGGCGTGGACAAAGGCAAAAGGCTCTTGCCAACTCCACGGGTTGGTGATGCGTCGTTCCATACGGCTCTCCTATTGACGTCAAGGTCGAAATAAGTGATAGGCAATGCGGATCAGGAACAAAGAGGCAGGGCGCCCCAGGCTTGGAGGGTAACGAGCGGTGCACCGTCTTGCAAAGACTATAGCACGGGGAATGCGACGCGTCAACCAAGGTATCTACCCGCTCAGGAATTCTCGAACGTCGCGATGCCTCTCAGGCGCGTCTCACCTCTCGACTAAGGATGACTTTTGAGAAGCCCTGCTAAGGCGCGCCCAACGCTTGACTGCCTGGTACATTTGTGCTATTCTGAGATTGCCGTCTCCGACAGAAAATCGGAACCAGATCGGGACTGCCTGGCTCCCAACTGATTCTAGAGCGCCGAAAGCGCTTTTTTCATTCCGTGATAAATCGAGCAAAAATTAGACAGGGAGCATGATCCCATGCCACATCCACTTGTGTTGCAGTTGCGCTTTGCGCGTAGCGAATTCTTACGGGCGCTCGACGGCGTGACCGACGCCGAGGCGCGCCGGCGGTTTCTCCCCATGAATTGCATCAGTTGGAATGTGGGCCATCTGGCGTGGCAAGAGCAGCGCTACTGGCTCTGGCGCGGGCAGGATCAGGTGCTGATGCCCCAGCTTAACGAGTCATTTGCCTATGGCGCCCCGGCCAGCACACCGCAGCTCGACGAGATGTGGGCTGCCTGGCAAACCATTACGGCAGCTGCCGACCCCTGGCTCGACACGCTCACCACCGAACGCCTCAGCGCAGGGCGTGAGATTGTGATTGATGGCGAGCGCATCATCCTGACTTTTGGGACATTGATGCTGCGCACCATCTATCACTACTGGTACCATACTGGCGAAAACATGGCCATCCGCCAGATGTTGGGTCATCGCGACCTGCCCGACTTTGTGGGCAACATCGACGATGAAGCGCCCTATCGGCCCGAATAGCCGTGCATCATAGGGCCAACGCCGCCGCCAACCAGGTGAGCCATGATTATGGCCTTCACAGTGGTCCGGTGGCTGGCGTGTTGGAACCTGCTGGCCTAAGCTCAGAATCGCCATTTGCGCGGCCGTTGCCGGGGCATTCGCCGGTGACTGTGGCTAGCTCGCCCCCGGCGTCGGCACAGCGCC
Organism: Caldilineaceae bacterium; assembly: GCA_023384495.1. GTDB lineage: Bacteria > Chloroflexota > Anaerolineae > Caldilineales > Caldilineaceae > CFX5. Next base: position 941 of record JAHDWG010000490.1, on the reverse strand, counting down.
CACCTGTTGCAAAAAGCCCAACGCATCCCAGTTGAGCCAGCCTTCCTGAATCTGGCCGTCGGCGACCCGATGGATGTTGATCCCCGTAATTGTCACAGATTTGCCAGTGGCGGGGATGCCGGCAAACTCGCCCTCATTCACCACGTTGCGGATCGTCCCCTTGCTGTCGGGGAAGGCATCCTTCCAGCCTTGCAGTAGCTGGAGATAGGCGTCCACACCCTCAGCTCGCCGCTGGGTCCCCATCTCTTGATAGACCACACCGTCTGTCACTATCGCCCGCCATTTCGCCCAATCGCCCGCACTGAAGGCTGCGATCAACGTCTCAGCGAGCTGAACCGGACTGCTGCTCTGTGTGCTTGTCATTGGATTCCTCCTCTCTGGATAGCCGGGCAAGTATTATTGTCAAGAGTTGTTCACAGGCGCCGCCCATGCTATACTGCAAACGTCCTGGAAACGTCCTCTGTCTGTATCCGCATACGGAAAGCCCAGCCCATGACCCCATTCCATATCCGGCTCTTTGGCGCGATCGAGATTCGGCGCGACGGCGAACCACTCACCGATTTTCGCTCGGAAAAAGCGCTGGTGCTGCTGGCTTATCTGATCAGCGAAGATCAACCGGTGACGCGCGATTTTCTGGCCGGGCTGGGTTGGCCCGATGTGGGGCATAGTCAGGCGCTGGGTCTGCTGCGCCGTTCCCTCCATGATCTGAATGGGCGGCTGCCGGGCTGCCTGGCAATGGACCGCCGCACGGTCCGCTTTCGGGTGGATGCGCCGGTGGATGTCGATCTGCGCCACTTTGCCGGCCTGCTCGCCCAAGATGGGATAGAGGCCTGGGAGGAGGCCGTTGCCCTCTACCGCGCACCCTTTCTGCATGGCGTCTATGTGGACGATGCGCCCGAACTGGAACGTTGGCTCTTGCAAGAGCGCGAACAGTGGCAGCA
>JAHDWG010000003.1:33983-48750 GCA_023384495.1 Caldilineaceae bacterium | reverse complement strand
TGGGGAGATGCGGGTTCTAGGGACTCACCACTTATACTCATCGCGCACGGGGCTAAAGACATCGAGCGCGCGGGCCGGTTTGTCACCCACCTTGACGCTGTGTTCCACGCCACCGGGGATGACAAAAAGGTCGCCCGCCTTGACGATGCGCGTTTCGTCACCGATGGTGAATTCCATCTCACCTTCCAGCATGATGCCCACCTGTTCGTGGGGATGGCTGTGGCGGGGCACCACACAGCCGGGGGCCAGCTCCAGCAGCGACATCAATGTCCGCTCGCCCCAAAAGGTGCGCGAGATGGCGCCGGGGAAGAGTTCCTTGGGCAGTCGTTCGGCAGGGTCGTAAAATGGCATGGTCTTCTCCTTGAAATTGCAATTGATGATCGACAAAAGGAACGCTGGGCGCCAACCCGGCGCCGCAGGCTGTCACGCCGCCCGGCTCGCCTTCCACACGGTCCCCCCCAACTCGATGGCGATGACCTCGGCCTCGGTGACAAAGATCGCCACCACCGGTTGCCCCGCCAGCGCCGCGCCCCAGGCCGCCCAGGTGACACCGACATCGGCAGAGTGGTAGACGCCGCGATTGGTGGCCGCCCAGAGCTGGCGGTCGGTGGCAAAGGCCGGCGACGCGGCCAGCGCGGTGACATTCGCTTCCGCAGGCAGAAAGTGCTGGGCAGAGACGAGTTCGCCCTCTCCCCTGGGCTGGAAAATGCGGATGACGCGGTTGCGGGTGGCGACAACGAGCGACCGTTCGTGCGGATCATCGGGCCAGGCCAGCGCAATGGAGGGCAGTTCGCTCTCTAGCTCGGCCAGTTGCGACCAGCCATCGCCGCCCCCATCCGTCTCCCACAGGTGGAAGGTATAGTGCCCACTGGTGTTGACATACCCGCTTGCGGCCAGCAAACGCTGCCCGCTGGGCGCACAGGCTAGATTCAGCAGCGCCTCACCGGCCCAGGGCGGGGGGCCGGCCAGGACAACCGCTTCCTTCCCGCCAGCCCAGCGGTAAAGTTGCCCGTGGTCGTCAGCCAGCAGGACTTCCCCCGCCAGGCCGGGCAGCGCCAGCAGGTGTAGAAAGAAACGATCCCCCGGCGCGTGGGCTAGCGGTTGCCCCCACGACGGCGCTGCCCCATCGAGCGGCCCCGCAAAAAGCGCGCCATCCGCGGTGGCGACAAGGAGCCGGGCGGCATCGCGGCCATCCCCGATGGCGAAGGCAGTGACAGACGCCTGCCCGTCACCGAGGGCGAGTTCCGTCCAATCTTCGCCATCGTTGGCAGCGTGCGCCAGCAGGCCCGCGCGGTCCAGGGCGCAGAGTTCGCCGCGCCCGCTACGCTGCGCCACCGGTGGCGCATGGGCCACGATGCCGGTGGTGGCCCGCACCCATGTCGCGCCGCCATCGGGCGAGCGATAGAGCCCATCCTCGGCGGCGGCCAGCACGACGCCGTTGGGCGCCGTCGCCAGCTCCAGCGCTCGACACGCCGCAACGCGCATCCACGACTGGCCGCCGTCATCTGACACGTGCAGCCCCTCGCTGCTCCCCGCCAACAGCCGTTGCCCGGCTGCGCCCAGGCTGAGGATGCTCCCCATCTCCGCCGAACGGGCAACCGGCGCCCAGTTGGCGCCGCCATTGCCGGAGCGATAGAGGCCGTGCGTTTCGGTTCCCACATAGAGCCTCTGATCGTCGGCCTCGGCCGGCGACGCGAGCAGCGCCGTGAATGCGTCATCGGGCAGGCCGTGGCCGCTGTCGCGCCACGAGCGCGCCCCATTGCGCGAACGATAGAGGCCACCGTTGATCGTGCCCACCCAGAGCACTTCGCTGGCCGCATAGTCCGGTGCGCAGGCCAGCGCCGCCACCTCCACATCATGCAGCCCAAAGATGGAGCTTTCCCAGCTTGCGCCGCCATCTTGCGAGCGGAAGACCCCTTCATACGTTGCGACAAAGAGCGTCTGGTCGGCGGCGAAGTTGGGCGACACGACGAACTGGGTGGCTTGACCAAACCCCGTCCAGGCGGATAGCTCTTCCCACTGCGCGCCGCCATCCGCCGTGGTGAAGAGGCGGCTTCCCTCGGTGGTTGCAAAGGCGCGTTGCTCTGCGCCCCGGTTGGCCGGCGCAAAGGCCACCGCCAGCACGCTGCGGTCGGTGAGGCCGATATTGGCTGGTTGCCAGCTCAGGCCGCCGTCGGTGGATCGGAACATGCCGGCGGCGGTGGCGGCCAGCGCCAGGCCATCATGGGCAAAGGTGGGGGACATTGCCACGGCGCTCACCAGGCCGCCGCTCCACGCGCCGACGCGGCGCCACGTGTTGTCGAGTTGAGATTGGGTCATGTCGTCTTGCACGCGAGAGATTGAGTACAGTGAGATGTCGTTGATTAGGGCCGGAAATCGACCGCTTCGTCGCGATTGTGGCGCGGCTTATGGACGAGCACCTGGGTGGTGATGGCCATGAGCGCGCCGCTGATGCCGATCTGGAGCGCGGTCTGCAACACCTTGACCGGGTCGACAATCTGCGCTTGCGTCACGTTCACCATGCAGCCGCGCATCACATCAAAGCCGGCGCCATCCCCCCGTTGCAGCACCTGCGCCATGACGGGCGCAGGCTCGTACCCCGAGTTGTGCAGAATGGCGCGCATGGGCGCGGTCAACGCGCTGCGCAAAACCGCACAGGCCGGCGCTTCGTCGTCGGGCAGGTTCAGCCGGTCCAGCGCGGCGAGGCACTTGACATAGGCCACGCCGCCACCGGGCGCGATGCCCTCCTGCAGACCAAGCCGCACCACCTGCACCGCTTCCTTGGCGCGCGCCTTGAGAAATTCCTGCTCGGTTTCGGTGGCGGCGCCCACCATGAGCAGCGCCACCCCGCCCAGTAGCTTGCCCGCCCGTTCGACCAGCCGGTCGCGTTCACGTCCCGTGGCGTCGGGGATTTGGCCGCTCAGTTCTTGATAGCGCTGGCGGATCGCGGCGGGCCGGCCCTTGCCCCCAATCAGCGTAAAGCCAGAGCGGATCGCCTGCACCTCGTCGGCCTGCCCGAGGCCGGCCAGCGTGGCCTCCTCCAGCGGGCGGTTCTCCTCGGCCAGAAACAGCCCGCCCCCGCAGAGGGTCGCCAGGTCTTGAAGGATCTCGTCTTTCTCGTGGCCCAGCCCCGGCGTTTTGATCGCCAATGTGGGCAGCGCGCCGCGTGTCTTGTTGGTGACGAGGATGTTGAGCGCGTCCTTTTCGATGCCGTGTGCGATCACCACCAGCCCGCGGCCCTGGCCCCCCTCGCGTACCCGGCCCATGATAGGCGCCAGTTGCTCTGCGCGCTGTAGGGGGTGATTGGTAAAGAGAAGATAAGGCTCCTTCAGGATCGCTGCGCCGGCGTCGGTGGCAAAGTACGACGAGACCCAGCCCTGGTTCCAGAGCGCGCCGTGGATGTACTGGCGGTCGTGGTTGCGCCCATAGTTGGTGCGCACGTCCACTGCGCCGTTAGGCCCCACCGTGTCGAAGATCTCTTCGATGTAGTGGCCCAGCGTTTCGTCCCCCACAATGGCGGTGGCGAGCGCGCGGACCTGGTCGGGCGTCGCCAACGGTTGCGTCAGGTTGGCCAGCTCGGCCAGCACGGCGGCCAGGCCCCGCTCCACCCCGCGGCGGATGGGCATGGGGTTGTGCCCGGCGGCCACCAACCGATCCACCTCATCGAGCACGGCGCGCGCGATCACCACGGCGGTGGTGGCGCCATCGCCCACCGCCTCTTCCATACGCCAGGCAATGTGCCGCGCCAGGAAGGCGCCCATGGTCTCCCAACGGTTGGGCAGCCCCAAAAAGCGACGGGCAATGGTGGCGCCATCGTCGAGCAGCTCGGGCGGGCGCCGCGGGTTGTCGCGGGCGATGGCCACACGGCGCCCGCGCGGCCCCAACGCCACAGTCATCATATCGGCCAACAGGTTGAAGCCGCGGCGCAACGCCTGCCGGGCTTCGGGTTCAAACACCAATCGCGCATGGGTCATGGCCTGATTATAACGGGCGACGGTCAATCGACCAAGCGCCACAATCGTCACAAATGGGGTGCAAACGGGTAATGGGATGGACAGCAACGGCGCAAATCACTATAATAGGGTGGCAAGCGGTGGAAAATATAGAATTCAGCAGCAATTACACCTGAGAAAGGACAATGCCTGTTATGTCATACGATGCCAAGGTGCGCGAACTGGGCTACGAATTGCCCGCCATTGATCTCAACGCCGGTCGCCTGATGCATGCAGTGCGCACGGGCAACCTGGTCTACACATCGGGTCAGGTCTCCCGCTTTGGCGGCAAAGAGATCATTGGCAAAGTGGGCGCCGATGTCAGCGTGGAGCAGGGCTATGAAGGCGCCAAGTATTCGGCGCTCTGCTGCCTGCAAGCGGTGAAGACCCTGGTCGGCAGCCTGGACAACGTGGTGCGCGTGGTCAAGGTGTTGGGCATGGTCAACGTGGCGCCCGGTTTCAACAACACGCCGGCGGTGATCCACGGCGCAAGCGACCTATTTCTGGAGGTGTTCGGCGAGGCGGGCCGCCATGCGCGCAGCGCGGTGGGCATGCAGATTCCCTCCGACTACGCCGTCGAGGTCGAGGTGATCTTCGAGGTGAAATAGATCAGGCTACCCAGGTCACAATGGGACCAGGGTGGTTCGAACCGATGGGCGGGGCATTGGGGAGTGGGGGCATGGAGATTGTACGGGCAGGCATCCATGATGGCGAAGCATTGAAGCGCATCTGCGTGGCGGCGAAAGCCCATTGGGGCTACCCGGCCGAGTGGATGGCGCGCTGGGAAGCCATGGTGCGTGTGACGCCCGAATATCTCACCCGCAATTGGGCCTACATGGCGGTGGACGACGGCGCGGCCATCGGCTGGTATGCGCTGGCGCCGGGCTTTCAGAAATGCCTGTTGGACCATTTGTGGGTCGCCCCGCCCCGCATTGGCTCGGGCGTGGGTCGTCTGCTCTTCAACCATGCCGTCGCCCAGGCGCAGGAAGCCGACGCACTCTATTTGGAAATCGAGTCTGATCCCAATGCCCTGGGCTTTTACGAGCGCATGGGCGCGCGTCAGGTAGGGGAGGTCGAGGGAGGCATGGAGCGCAACATCCCATTGCTCCGGCTCGACCTCCCGCCCATCTAGTAGGTGCGGTTTCTTGCCGCACCAGCCCGGCGCAAGTACGCCCCCAGTTGCGACAATAGACGATAGTTCATCGTCCATCGTCCATCGTCCATCGTCCATCGTCCATCGTCCATCGTCAAAAAAGTATCGGTCTCTTTACGCCGTCGTGTACTTGTCTCCAACCCAGGAGCGCCATGAACAACGAACCCTATCGCAGCCGAGACTTCACCCCCGTCCACAGTTTTACCGATGGCGTAGAAGGGCCGGGCGTCGATGCGGCGGGCCATCTATTCGCCGTCAACGCCGCGCGCCAGCATACCATCGGTAAGGTGACCTCTCAGGGTGAGCTGTCGATCTTTCTCGAACTGCCCAACGGCAGCGTCGGCAACGGCATCCGCTTCAACCGCGCCGGCGATATGTTCATCGCCGACTACACCAACCACAACGTGCTGCGCGTGGACATGCGGGCCTGTGCGCGGGCGCAGACGCTTGCCGAGCGCAACGCGGCGATTCATGTCTTCGCGCACGAGTCCACCATGAACCAGCCCAACGACCTGGCGATCATGGCGAACGATATCCTCTTTGCCAGCGACCCCAATTGGGCGGGAAAATGGGGCCAAATCTGGCGTGTCGATGGGGAGGGCGTAGTCACGCTGCTAGAGACCAACATGGGAACCACCAATGGCATTGAAGTCAGCCCCGACGAGCAGACGCTCTATGTCAATGAGACCATGCAGCGGCGCGTCTGGGCCTATGACCTGGCGCCCAACGGCTCGATCAGCAACAAGCGGCTCTTTCACCAGTTCCCCGACCACTGGCTGGATGGGATGCGCTGTGACGTGGCCGGCAACCTTTATATCACCCGCTGGGGCAAGGGGGTGATCGCCAAACTCTCGCCCGAAGGCGACCTGCTCGCCGAGATCGCGCTGACGGGCAAGCAATGCACAAACATTGCCTTTGGCGGCGCTGACGGCTGCACCGCCTATGTCACCGTGGCGGATCGGGGAAATGTGGAAACGTTTCGTATAGAAATACCGGGGCGCGAGTGGCGTCTGGCGCAGCGGGCAGGAGCAACCTCTTAATGGATCTGATCTTGGGCCGGGTGCGGCTGGCGATTTTGCTTGCAGTCTGGTTGGTCATCGGCGCGGGGTGGTCACTGGCCGCTACGACCATAGCCTATGCACAAGCTGTGGAACCAAGCGCCGCAACCGCGGCAACCGTCAGCGAGCACCTTCAACGCCAACTTGAGGCCGCGTCCGGCCCTGTTTCGTTCCTGGTCGTCATGCACGAACAGGTGGACGGGGCTGCACTGGTGCAGGCGCAAGCGGCGCAGGCCGCGACACGCGAAAGCCGGGCGCGCCTCGTCTACCATGAGCTGACCACCGTGGCCCGCCGCACCCAGGCGCCCATCCGCGCCTGGCTCGACGCCAACCAGGTTCCCTATCGCGCCTTCTATCTGGTCAACATGATCGAAGTGCGCGGTGATGCCGTCGCAGTGGATGGGCTGCGCCGGCTGCCCGGCGTGGACCGGCTGGTGGCCAACCCCGCGGTGGGTGAACAGTTGGTTGCCCATGCCGGCCAGACCGCGTGGCTCAAGCCCTGGCTCGCCGAGTCCGCCGCCCAGAGCCAGGCGCGGCCCTATGGCATCGACTTCACGCAGGCGCCAGCCGTGTGGGATCTGGGCTATCGCGGGCAGGGCATTGTGATTGGCAGCCAGGACACAGGCGTCGAGTGGGACCACCCGGCGCTGCGCGCCAACTATCGCGGCGTTATCAGCGACACGGTCGACCATCGCTACAACTGGTTCGACGCCTTTCCGCAAGCGGGCCGCCCGCAGCGCTGCGACAGCGACCCGCAGACCCCATGCGACGACCACGGCCACGGCACCCATACGGTGGGCACCATGTTGGGGAATGTGGGCGATGGCGGCGGCGCCGAGATTGGGATGGCGCCCGCCGCGCTGTGGATCGGCTGCCGCAACATGGATCACGGCGTGGGCACGCCGGCCAGCTACACCGCCTGTTTTGAGTTCTTCCTCGCCCCCTACCCGCAAAATGGCGACCCCATGACCGATGGAAGGCCGGAGCTGGGCGCACACATTGTCAATAACTCGTGGGGCTGCCCCCCGGCGGAAGGGTGCGACGCCGACAGCCTGCGCCAGGTGGTGGAGACGGTGCGCGCCGCCGGCCAAATGGTGGTGGCGTCAGCGGGAAACAGCGGCAGCAGTTGCAGCACGGTCAAAGACCCAATCGCGATTTACGACGCCGTTTTTAGCGTCGGCGCCCACGGCTCATCGGGGGGGATCGCCCTTTTCAGCAGCCGTGGCCCGGTGAAGGTGGATGGCAGCAACCGCCGCAAGCCTGACCTGGCCGCGCCGGGGTTGGGGGTGCAGTCCGCCACCGTCAACAGCGGGTATAGTTTTCTCAGTGGCACGAGCATGGCGTCGCCTCATGTGGCCGGGGCGGTGGCGCTGCTCTGGTCGGCTGTACCAACGCTGACCGGGCAGATCGATTTGACGGAACAACTGCTCGTCAAGTCGGCTACGCCCATGCCGCATGGCCAGTGTGGGGAGGGGGACGGGACACCGGTCTCGCCCAACAATACCTACGGCTATGGTATTCTCAACGTGTTGGCCGCCGTGGAGATGGCGCAGCAGCCGGCGCAGTTGACCGTCTCGTTTGTTGGCGTTGGCGAAGGCCAGTTGGTGCACGCGCGCGACCTGCTGACCGATTTTGTCTATCAATCGCCCACCAATGCCGACGGGCAGGCGGTCTTTGCGTTGCTATACGCCGGTGAGTATGCCGTGACGGTGGACGATCCCGGTGTCCAAGGAGAGCAGGTCTCCCTGTCGGCGGGCGAAGACAAGCTCGTCACGTTTGGTGGGCCGGCGCCAAGCTGGCAAATCCGTTTTCCCATGTTCTTTGGGCAGGGTGATCTGGATGAGTGAGACGACTGTTTTGGTGCCGGGCTTCAACGATGACGAGCGGGTGGTCGCGCCCCTGGCGCGGTCGTTGGAGCGAGCCGGGTTTGCAACCCTGTGCGTTGCGCCGCAGCCAAGCAACGGTGATGCGCCGATTGAGCTGCTGGCAAAACAGTTGGCGGCGGCCATTGAAAACCGGCTCCTGCCGGAACAGCCGCTCAACCTGGTCGGCTTTAGCATGGGCGGTCTTGTCTGTCGCGCCTATATCCAAGTGTTGGGGGGGCTGGCGCGCACGCGCCGGCTCATCACGCTGGCGACACCCCACCAGGGCACCTACATGGCCTATGTGTGCGAGCGCCCGGCCTGCGTGCAAATGCGCCCCGGCAGCGCGTTTCTCACCGAACTCAATCGCGATCTGTCGGCCCTCCACCACCTCCAGTTTACCTCGCTGTGGACGCCGTTTGACCTGACCATTGTGCCCGCCATGAGTTCGGTGCTCGATGTGGGCAATGCCCGGGCTGTCTTCTCACCCTTTCACGCTACCCTACCCCTCGACCCCCGCATCCCAGGGCTGGTTACAACGGCGCTGCGCAGACCGCTGCCGGGAACCGACGACGAGCCGGAGTCGCCGCCCGCAGCAGACTGGCCCCTGCCTACCCCAGACCCCCATTTGCGTCAATTGAGCTAACCCCACCATCAGCGCTGACGCAGCCGTTCGAGGATGGCGCGCAGCGCGTCGGTCTGTTCGCGTTCGGCCTGTTCATAGCTGAGCCGCCAAAACGAGCGCGCATCGTCATCGGGCCTGGCTTCCCAGCCGGCGACCGTCTCGCGCAGGTAGCCGAGCTGGCGCTCCTGCTGGGCTAGTTGCGCTTCCAACGACTGGATGCGGGCGTGCATGGCGGTCGCCAACACGGCGGGCAGCCGCTCGCCATCAACGGCTGTGGGGACATAGCGCGCCACAATCTCCTCCAGCGCGGAGACGAGTTGGTGGCTGCGCGGCTCGGGCGCATAGTCGGCGTAGACGTGGCGGCGGGCGTTCTCACCCAGGCGCCGGCGCTCGTCGGGCTCTTCCACCAGCCGGGTCAGGGCGGCCACCCATTCTTCGCTAGTGCCGGCCAGCAGCCCATTCTCGCCGTGGGTGATGGCGTGGGCAAAGGCGTCGGTGGGGCTGGCAATGGTGGGCGACCCCACCAGCGCAGCTTCGGTGTATTTGATCTCGCTCTTGGCCTGACAGAATGGATTGTCCAACTCCAACGGGGCCAGGTTGATGTCGATCTGGGCGGCCAGGTGGGGCAACTCTTGCCACGCCACATAGGGCGAGCGGCGGATGCGGTTACGAAACGCGCCAAAGCGGGCGTCGAGATCCAATTGGCCGCCAATGTGCAGCCACACCTGCGGATAGCGCTCCATAACCGTGAGCAGCGCAGGGGTGACCAGCGCAAAGTCGCGGTTGTGCGAGCCGGAGCCGCTGAAGTAGCCGATGAGAATGGGGCGAGGCCCCTCGGTGGCTGCTGCGCGATGGGCGGCGCGCAGGGCATAGGCCTCCTCCGCCGTGCGGATCATCTCGGCGCTACATGCGTTGCGGTGGACATAGACGGTTTTGCCATGCCGCCGCGCCGCCTCGGCCAGGTATTCGGTGGTGGTCAACACAAAGTCGCTCAGCGCAAAGCTCCTGGCTTGTCCCTCCAACGATTGGCGGAAGCGATGGGCCGCCTCGGGTGTCAGCGTGTCCAGATAGGCAATCGAGCCATAGAGCGATGGCTCGAAGATCAGGTCGTCGGTCTCAAAGACCACCGGCAGCCCGCGCAGGTGGGCCAGCTCGATCAGGTCACCGACAAGCGGCGAATAGGCAACGCGGTGGAGGATGAGCAGATCGTGCGTCGTCACATCGACGTAGAGCCGGAGGTCGTCCGCCGTGCGCAGGGTGCTGGCTACCCCGCGCAGCGTAAGCTGCTCTTGATGATGCAGACAGCGGTATCGCCGCGTATCGCCTTCCATGCCGCTGACAAAGAGAACATTCTTCATGGGTTGCGCCTCTTTCACAGGCCGCCATCATGCGGCGTGGCCTTGTCGCCAATGACGTAGCATTCAAAGGGCCGGTTGACCGCGGCCACGGTGGCGCGCAACGTCTCTTCCAGTTGCGCCACACGGGCCTGCATCTGCTGCAACTGGCTCTGGCTGCGGTCGAAATAGGGCTGTACCAACCAGCGCACGAGCGCCATCTTCACATGCCACACCCCGCGCCGCAACGGATTGGCGGGCATGGGCAGCACGGGTGGCCAATCCATCGCGGGCTGTTGCCGGCCCACGAGCGCGGTCAAATCGCGCAGCGCTGATTCCGCCGAGACATGTTCGGGCATGGTGTGGGGGTTTTCGCCCTGCTCGGTGTGGACAAAGCCGCTGTGGGCCATAAAGAAAGCCAGCAGATTGGGATGATAGAGCGCAATGTGGCCGAAGTGCATGTGGTAGAGTTCTAGGTGGGTGACCAGCGCACGCGGGTTGGGCGTCACCAACAGCAGGCGACCGCCCGGTCGCAGCGCCCGGTGCGCCAGCTGGATCGTCTCCAGCACCACCGCATAGGGCATGTGCTCCACCATGTGCGCCGAGAAGATGGCGTCCAGGCTGGCGGGGGGCAGCTCGCGCAGATGGTTCACCACATCGGCCTCGACCACGGGCAAGTCGCGCCGCCGCGCCTCGGCAATGCACTGTGGGTCGGAATCGACCCCATAGGCGTCCACACCCTGGTCGCCCAGCAGCTTGACAAAACCGCCCAGCCCACACCCCAGGTCGAGCACGCGATCATAGCCGCGCAACAGGGGCAGATAGAAGCCGTGCAGCGCGCCTTCGCCCTCGATGGAAACGTTCAGATATTTGAGAAACGCATAGTCAAGCGAATCGTGGTTCATGGCGCGTCTCATGAATGGGGGGCGAACCGGGCTTGAATGCGCCGCCACCACGGGCGCGGTTGCGCAGGCCGGGTGCAGATGGCGGTCAGCAGCAGCGAATTGGGGTCACTTTCAATTTGCAGTGGAGCCAGCCCGGCGCGGGCGAGCACCGGCTGCAAATTGGCCTCGGTAAAGTAGAAATTGTGGACAGCGCAGAGGAGGCTGCCCGGCTCGTTGCGGCGGCGAAACTCGTCGAGAAAGTCAAACGACGGCACTTGTAGGGCCAACACGCCTTGCGGGGTCAGCCGCGCCGCCGCGGCGCGCAAAAACGAAACCGGGTCGAAGGTGTGCTCCAGCACGTGCCACGCCGTGATCAGGTCGAAGCGGGCGCCGGGTTCGGCCTCGGCCAGCGCATCCAGCGTGGCGTAGACGGTGAGGCCATAATCGCGGCGGGCGCGGTTGGCCGACTCGGGCGAAATCTCGACCCCGCGCGCCTGCCAGCCGCGACGCCGCGCCGCCTCCATCAGCAGCCCGCGGTTGCAGCCAATGTCCAGCAGGCGGCGACCGGGCGTGCGCAGATGGCCCTCCAGCTGCGCCACGAGGCCGATCAACCCGCCCGTGATCCACTGCTCGGCCACATCGGGGCCAAAGGAATAGACCTCGCTTTCGTCTTCCACGGCGACCATCGCGTCCAGCGTCAGCCGCGGATTGAGATAGACCATCGCGCAGCCGCGGCAGCGGTGAAGACGCAGGCTGGGCAGGTAGCCGTCGGCCTCTTCGAGCACCGGGTCGGCGGCGGCATGCCCGCAGAGGGGGCAGCAGGTCAGTTCTTCGACGGCAAGGGCGGTGGTGGGCATGATGAGCAAAAATCCTCGTTCGATGCGCATTCAATAGATATCGTCAAGGCGGCGCCGATTCCACCCGAATGGTGCGACTGCCGGCGGGCTGACCGTTCCGCCAGCGCGCCAGGGTGACGAACAGGGGCGATTCATCCAATGCCCAGCCGGGCGGCAGCCGGTGCTCGGTCACCTGCGGGTTGGGCGCCAGGGGCGCTACCGGCGCCAACTGTGCACTGACCGGCGGCGAACCGAGCGCGTCGTCGAGCGTCAGCCCCACAGTGACGCCCAGATTGAGCGTCTCAGCCGGCAGATTCTCGTTCTGTTGCCAGAACAGCGTGAGCAACACCGCATCGTCTTGATGGTCAACCCGCATCCCTGCCAGCGTAAAGCCTTCGGGGAACTCGAAGATCGGCGCGCTCTGGGCCGGGACAAAGAGCGTCATCGCCCAACCCGCCGGCGTGATGGGCGCGGCCAGCGCCCACTTCCCCGGCGGCGCGGCCGGCGGCGTGTGAACTAGCGGCAGCCAGAGCCGATGTCCACCGGCGGGTGGCCCTGCCGCTGCCGGGGCGGGCGCCTCAACCGCCACCGTGGACGCACGGGGGGCCGGTTGCTCTTGTTCCAGCGTCGCCAACAGCCGGCTGTAGCGCGGCCAACCCGCCTCGCCCCAGGGCTCCAATCGGAACGTAGCGGCTTGGAGCCCCAGCACCACCAGATAGGCGACGAGCAACCCAGCGCCCGCCGGCGCACGGTGTTGGCCGCGCCAGACATGATCGGCAATCGCAAAAAGCAGCAGATAGAGCGCGCACCCGGCGAGAAAGAAGTAACGGGCCAGTGTCCGGTCAATTTCGTCGCCATTGACGAATGCAAAATTATAATACGCCGCCCGTGGAATGTACAGCGCAACCGCGGCCAGCGCGACATAGAGCAACATCCACAGGGTGACCCGCTGCGGGTGGCGGCGCATGGACCAGAGCAGCCCGGCGAGCAGCAGCGCAAACGCCAGGGCGACCGCATAGAGCGCAGGCCACCCCCAATGGGCCAGCAGCCACTCGGCGCCCAGATGCCCAACCAGGTTGACCGTGACCCCCTTGTAGACAAAGGCATGGACGACATCGGCGAGCAGCGTGGTGCTCAAGGCCGGCGCGCCTGCCCGCGCATCGGGCGCCGAAAGCAGTTGGAGCAGCAGCAGCGCGGTTCCGGCCACGTTGGCGAGCGCCTGGGCGCGCAGGATGGTGGCTCGCGCCTGCCACGCCCGGATCAGCCAGAGCGGGCCCAGGATCACGAGCACAGGCGCGCTGCCCAGCGCCAGCCAATAGCCCGCTACCACAAGCCAGCCCAGCCAGCCGGGGCGCGGCGCCGGCATGAGCAGGAGGCCAAGTCCCCACAGGGCGAGAAACCACTGGCTGTAGGCAATCACGTTGGGCGCTTCCACATTGGGCGCGCAGACCAGCAGCAGCACCAGCGCCAACCGCAACCCGTCTTGGCGGATCAGCCCACGAAAATGGGGCAGATAGAACCAACTGGTCGCCAGCGCCGCCAAAGCCAGGGCGGCGTAGCCATAGACGGCGGGGATGATCGCCAGCGGCAGCGGCGCGGCCAGGGCGGCGACCAGCCGGGGGATCAGATGATAGTAGCCAGCGTAACGGGTGAGCAGCGCAGTCAGCGGCGGCTCGTTGTATGCCTGCGCAAAAAAGATCAGCCCGTCCTCCAGCACAAAATCCACCGCGAGCAGACGGTCGGGCTGGCGCGCGGCCAGGATCAGCGCACAGCCTACGAAGACCAGCCCCCACTCCCATCGGGGGACGGGGCGGTCGGCATCGGCTGGCGCGGTTCGGTCCATCCTGGGCGGTTCTGTGGCGGGCGCACGCATTGGTCGTTCGGCCTTGGCTTTTTGGAGGTACGATGCACTTTCATAGCGCATTGCACCGCTGGAAGTACAGAACAGCGCAACACAGAGAGCGCAGAGGGGGCACAGAGAACACCGAGAGAAATGATGGTTCGTTCTGTGGATCAAACCCTCTGTGTTCGTGCTGTACGCTGCCTTTTCATTGGTATGGGTGACCGCAGGTCATGATGACCATTGTGTTCAATCGGCGTCGGTGATCTGGATCGCCTGGAGCGGCAAGGCGTCCCCTCCACCGGCGAGCGGTAGACGCTCGTTCGTCTCGGCTCGATAGAGGCCGGTCACCAGTTGATAGACCCCGGTCGGCGCATCAGCGGGGATGGTCAGCGTATAGGCATCGGCCACCCACTCGCCCACCGTCCAGCCCGATGTGGGATAGAAACCGGCTTCGGGGGGCTGGTCGCGCTGCGCCAGCGGCGCGCCCCCGTCGCCGACGAGATGGACGAAGACCACGTAATCCTCCGCCAGCGGCGCATCGCTGCTCCAGACCAGGCGCAGGGTGAGCGCGTCGCCCGGATGCGCCGTTGCGGGCGGCAGATCGGCGCCCACAAGGCGAACCCCGTCTTCCCAGCGCGCATCCAATCGGCGCGCAGGCGGAGCGGGCGGCGGCCCCACCGTGAACCAGCCCAGCGGGTATGGCTCGCGCAGCGGCGCCAGCGTGGCGACATCGTAGGCGGCCACGTCGAGCCGGTAGCGCCCGGGCGGCAGGTCATCGGGCAGCGCCACCAGCTTGGGGTCGGGTCGGGGTGCGTCGAAAAAGAGATTGGTGGGGATCAGCCCGCGCGCCGGCGGGCCATCGTTCTGGGCCACCGTCTGCCCATCTGCCGCCACCACGCGCAGCGATGTGTTGTATTGCGCCGTGATGGGCGTATCTGCCCGCCACCAGAGCGTGACATGGAGCGCATCACCGGGTGCGGCTTCATTGCGCGCCCAGCCGGTCAGCGCGAGCGGGGCAAAGCTTGCCGGCGGCGCCAGCGTGCGGCTGATGGGCAGCATGGGCGGCGCACGCCAACCCTCGGCGCGCAACACCATCACCCCCCGCCGCTGATGCTCGAGGTCGAACTGGTCTATCATGGTGTTGACAAAGTCAGGTTCATAGCGGGTTGCCAGCCGGAAG
>JAHDWG010000003.1:0-33973 GCA_023384495.1 Caldilineaceae bacterium | reverse complement strand
GCTGTCGGTGACAAACCAGACGCGCGGCCCCTGTCGGATCAGCTCGGCGAGCTGCTCGGTGCGGTTGAGCAGCGGCGAACCCGTCCACCGGTCGATGAGCACGCCCCCGCGAGGGATCACAAATTCCTCGTAGCCGCGCTGGAGCGCATAGTAGTCACATGCGCCGAGCACCAGCGCACAGGCCGGCGGCTGCGGCGAGAGGATCACATCCCCCGTCAGGCGCACGCTAGAGAGCAGCCCCAACGCCTGATCATACCCCTCGACCTGCTGCGAGAAGAGTCGCGCGGCTGCCGGGTAGCTGCCCAGCAGCGCAGCCGCCGCAACCGTAACGACAATGCTGGTGGCCACGCGCGGGCGCCGGGTCGGCGCAAGCAAGTCCGCGGCCCGCTCGATGAGCCAGACCGCACCGGCGGCGCCCACCAGCAGCCAGAGGGGCTGCACGAGAAAGAGATAGCGCGATTCGCGCCAGGTGGCGCCGACTAGGGCCAGGATGACCGCCAGCACAAACCCGAAATGGAGCGCAAAAAAGAGCGTTGCCTGGTGAAAACGAGGCAGCGCCAGCAGCCGCCCATACGCACGGAAGAGGGCCGCCAGCGCGGCCAGCGTGGCGGCCAGCCCGGCCAGCGTCCACGGCAGGCGTTCGGGGGCGGCCAGCAATGGCCCATAGACGCGCCACGCGCCCACCAGGTCAAAGGCAAGCCCCACGTAGGGTCGCTCGGCCTGGATTGTCTCAAAATAGCCGGGCTGGCCGACGATCTCGATGGCCAGGCGGACGAGCATGGCCGCCACACAGACCAGGTGGGCGAGCAACACCTCGCGCCGCAGCAAAAATCGCCACCCCCGCCACCACCACGTTGCAGCCAGCGTGGCGGGGTAGAGCAGGATCGTCTCCTCCTGCGAAAAGAGCGCCAGCACGAAACACGCCACAAAGAGCCACGGGCGCGTCAAGATCTTAGATTGGGGATTCGGGATTGTGGATTGCCGCGTATCGCCGTCGTCCGAATCCCGTACCCCATATCCCGTCACAAAGCGGTATGCCGCCCAGACGGTGAGCAGGGCAAAGAACTGGAGCTGGGCGTAGAAGCGGGCGCGGCTGCTCCAGACAATCGCTTCGGGCAGCAGGGTGAGGCCAATCGCGGCCAGCCCTCCCACGCCGATCAGCAGCGACGTGGGCCACTCGCGCCGCCCGATGCGCCACACGGCGACGACGGTCGCCAACCCAAAGAGGACGCTGGGCAGCCGCCCCACCGTGTAGCTGAACCCAAAGAGGCCGAGAAAGAGCGCCTCCACATACGAGGCCAACAGCCCGCGCGTATAGAGCACGCCGCTGGGCATGATGGGCGCACCGTGGTTCTGCACCTGCCGGGCGGCCCAGAGCGTGGTGAACTCGTCCACATAGAGGCTGATCTCGCGCACATAGCGCCAGCGCAGCCAAAGCGCCAACCCCAGCAGCGCGGCCAGGGCTACATAGCGCCAATATCGACGGGACAGGGCCAGGGCATCGCTCATGGGATCGTCAATTGCCCCACCACGGCATAGTCGCCGGCGGGCGTCTCACCGGCAAAGACGGGCAGCCGTCCATCCGCCAACGTGTAGAGGCCGATGCGCACCTCGTATTGGCCGGCGGGCAGGTCACCCGGCAATGGGATCGCCAGCGCATCCTGGATGGGCAGCCCGGGCGGCCAGAGCCGCGTCGGCGCAAACCCGGCCAACGGCGGCTGGTCGCGCTGGGCCACGGTGACGCCGCCGGCATCGACCAGATGGGCGAAGATGGTGTAGTCCGCCGCGGGGCGGCGCAGCGCGGACCAGGTGAGGGCTACGGGAAGCTCGCTGCCGGGATGGGCCGTGGCGGGCAGTTCAACGCCGCTCAGGCCGAACGCGTCGCCAAAGCGCCATGCCGGCGTGTGGACCGGCGCCGGCGCAGGGGAATCATCGACTGCAAACAGGGCGATCACTCGCTCGCTGCCTTCGAGCGGTGTGTCGCTCTGCACCACGGTGGCCGGCAGCGCGGCAAAGGTGGCCGGGTCATAAAAGCTCACGGCCAGTTGATAGAGCCCCGGCGCCGCGTCGGGCGGGATGACAACCAGGTGGCCGTCGGGGCGCAGCGTGCGCACGGGCCACTCGCTGGTGGGCGCGCCCCAGGGCCAACTATCGTCGCGCCAGACCTCGGCGCCGTCCTGCCCCACGAGCCGCAGCAGCACGTTGTAGTTGACCGTCATCGGGGCGAGGCTGCGCAGATAGAGCGTAATGAGGAACTCGTCGCCCGGCTGGGCAATAGCGGGCGGCAGATCGTAGCCGCTGAGACGGATCAGGCCGCCAAAGTCGGCCGCGCCCGCCTTGCCGATGTCCACAAAGTCGGGCAGCGGCATAGTGCGCGTGTCATAGACATAGGCCAGGTCCATCCCGCCGGCGCGCACCGTGTGGACGGGGGATTGGGCGCGGAAGTAGGCAATCGCCTCGGCAGAGGGCAACTGGCGCTGCCACTGGTTGACATAAAGTACGGTGAAGTCATTGTCAACCCAATAGAGGCGGGCGTTGAAGCTCACATCCACGGGCTGGCCGTGGAAAAAGTAGGAGAACGGCCCGTCGGCATACCACGAGGCAACCCGCAGATGCTCGGCTTCGGGCTGCAGGTTGAGCCAGCGGGCCGCTTCGTCCAGCCCCTCGCCCCACCCCACAAAGAGCACATGCGGCGCGGTGCGCCCATCCCCCGCCAATGGATTGTAATAGGCGAGATAGTAGGGGTAATGGAGAAAGCCCAATAGACCGTGAAGAAAGAATGCGGCAACAAGACAGGATGAGAGGGGGACGAGCTGTCCGTGCAGTCGGGTGAGCAAATGACGCTGCAAACCAGCCTGGCGTTTGCCGGCGATGCCGATCACCCAGCGGCCCAGCGCGCCCCAGCCTGCGGCCGCGATCACGGCCAGCGCGGGGAAGGCGGGCAGCAGGTAGCGATCAAACTTCTTGGCGCCCAGCGTCATGCCCGCGGCGAGCACGAAGGCAAAGAGCAGCAGCCCCATGGTCGCCTGACGCACGCCGGGCGCGTCAAAGGGCCAACGGCGTCGCCATGCGCTCACGGCGGCGGCAACCAGGCCGATCAGCACGGCGGGCGTGGCGCGAAAGAAAAAGGCCAGTGGGTAGAAGATTGGACCAGGGTCGTCCACCGGTCGGCCCCAAAAGTAGTTGACCGTGGTATGGCGCTCCACATATTCGCCCATCTCGGCGCGCATCTTCAGCAACGAGCCGATCGGGTCCACCCACATTGCGGGCCAGAGTGCGACAAAGGTGAGCGTGGCGATGATGCCCCAGGCAACGAAGCCGAGGAGGGTGGACGATGGACGATGGACGATGGACGATGGGCGCCAGCGCGCGATCCCCGCCAGCGCGGCGCCGGTGGGGACGAGAAAGATGGCGGGCGTCTTGGTGAGCCAGGCCAGCCCCATGACGACGCCGGCCAGGACGAGGTCGCGGCGATGTTGGCCAGCATAGAGCCAGGTGAGAAAGAGGAGCAGCGCCAGAAAGGTGAGCGCCGCGACAAAGCCATCGGGGTGAAGCTGTTGCGACATGGCGACGGCAAAGGGGTCCCACGCCACAAAGAGGGTGGCCGCCGCAGCCAGCGGCGCGCCCAGCAGCCGGCGCAACGGCAGATAGCCTAGCGCGATGGCCAGGCTGATCAGCAGCGCGACCACACGGCGACCGGCGGCCAGCAGGTCCAGCGGCGTGTGGTCGGTGTGGTCGATGAGCCAGGCCTCGATGTATTCGCGATCCCAGCCAAACTGGCCGGGCGCCTCTGCGGGGTAGGTGGGGTACTGCCAGAGGAGCGCTAGCGTCCCCGCCCACATGACGGTGACGCCGGGGTGTTCGCGCTGAAAGGTGTTGGCCCAGTCGCCGTGGCTGACGGCGTGGAAGAAATTGGCGGAACGGGCCAGCCATTTGCGCTCATCCGTCGTAACGGTCTGTTCCAGCGCCACGGCCCTCGGCAGCCACGCCGCCAGAAAGAGCGCCAGCAGGAGCAACGGCGTGCGCAGGCGTTTGCTCATCTCGCACTCCTATTCGACGCCGATCCGAATGTCTGTGAGATGCACCTGGGTGGCGACGGGGTTGCCCGACTCGTCCATCACCGGGATGCGCTCCATGGTCTCTTCCACATACATGCCCGTATAGAGGGGGTAGAGTCCGTCGGGGGCCTCGGGGTTGACGGGCACCACATACTCGTCAGTGATCAGCTCGCCTGGGTCCCAACGCCAGGTTTCGCGGGTTTCGCACACAGGGTAGCCGTCGAGCTGGGCAACCATGACCCCATCGCCGTAGTACGATTGGTTGAAGACCTTGTAGTGAGCCGGGATCGGTTCCTGCGCCCGCCAATAGAGGGTGAGATAGATGTTTTCGCCGGCGCGCAGCGGCTCTTGATAGCGAATGTCATAGCCTTCGAGCCACAACTGGTTGTTAAAATTGGCGCGCAGGGGGTTGCCAATCGGCGGGGCGACCGACGGATACGTAAGCGTCATGGTTGGTTGCGCCATGAGGTCAAAAGAGAGTTTGTATTCATCGAGGGGTAAGGTTTGTAGCCCATCGGTGGGCTGTTGGGTTGGGTATTCCGAATGAGCGCCCGTCCGCTTGTAGATGATCATACGGTCGGCGCCGTTGATCTCGACCCTGGCCCACTTTTCAAACCCGCTGCGCAGAAAGTGTTCCATCCGGCGAAAGTCGCCATCGGTGAAAGGCTCCAGGTTTTCGATCTGGAAGTACCAGTCGGCGGTGCGGCCACAGCGCAACTGGCCGCGGGTATACCAGGCCGGCACCCACGCCTCCTTCTCGTTGGTCTCATAGTCGCCCTGGATGACGCCCTGGTCATAGAGCGCGCCCACCACCTTCCAGCCGTTCGCCAGCGGGAAGCCAAAGATCGCCCTGTCGTCGGGCTGGCTGTAAGGAACCCAGTAGCCGGCGGGCCGATTTTCATGCCATGTGCGCAGCACTTCCACCTGGTTGTAGACGAAGAACCAGTAGGCATAGAAGCCAAAGACCACCGTCGCCGCAACCGTGGCGGCGCTGCCGACCGCCAGCGCGCGCGCTGGCCCCACGCGCCGGCGCAACGCATCCCATGCCTTGCCAATCACCATTCCCGTCAGCAACGCCCACGGCGTGAAAAAGATATAGACATGCGACCGGGGCTTGGATGTAAGGAAGAAGGCGAGCAGCAGCGGCGCGCCAAACCAAAGCCAGAGCGCCCGTTCTTCGGCGCGCAGCCGGGGCAGCAGCCAGACCAGCACGAAGGCCGCTGCGAAGGGAACGATGATCAGGTCGATCTCGCCAAAACGCAGCCATTCGGGCCGCCAAAAGGTGAACGCCAGCACGCCTACCACCGCCGCGCTGGCCAGGTTCGCCCACGGCTGCGCCAGCCCACGCCGGTAGGCCCACAGCAGCGCGATCACCACCAGCACGATCATGGTGACGGCAAAATAGATGGAATTGTAGGTGGTGGTGCGGATGAAGAAGTCAGTCAGATTGTTGTAGGGCGCACGCTCTTCACCGCCAAAACGACGGTCGACCAGATAGGTATAGGTTGCCGAAAAGTTGGGGTGCAACACAAACGGCACATAAAATGCAGCCAGCAGCGCGCCGCCGGTGAGCAAGCCAGGGATGGCCGCGAGCGACAGTGTGCGCCAGCCCATCCGGCGTTGATAGCGCGCCGCGCCGAGCAAGAAGAACGCCGGCAGCGCCGCAGCCACTGCCTCATAGTGCGAAAGGATGCCCGTGGCCAGCATAAAGGCCATGAGTGTCAGGTCGCGCGCCGGTGTCGTGGGGCGGCTGTAGAGACGGTGGGCAATCTGCACCACCAGCGCAGCCAGCAGCAGCACCACGCTCTGATATTGGACGATATGCGAGAAGCCGATGAGATAGCCGTCAAAGACAAGCAAAAACGCCGCCGCCCACCCGGCCACTGGCCCCAGCAGCCGCCATCCCAACAGAAAGACGGCAAAGAGCGCGCTCAACCCCGCCAGCGCAAAGGGTAGCCGCGCGGTCTGCTCGTTGAGGTGACCCGTCAGCGAATAGATGACCGTGGGCAACAGGATCTCGGTGGGGCCCTTCTTGTGGATCAACAGTACATCTTCGTAGCCCTGGATCACCCCCGCTGCCCGCAACGCCGCGCGCGCCTCGTCCCCCTGAAACTCCGAATAGCCCAGGTTCGCCAGGCGGAAAAAGCCGCCCAACAGCAGCAAAACGGCAAGTGCAACCAACAGAATCGTTTGCGGGGTTTGCGGATAGGGCGGATTCTCGCCGATGGGCTCTGCGGCCTGCGGCTGGGGCGGCGCCGAGCCTCGACGCTGGCGCCAGATGACAAAGAGCAGCACCGCCAGTGTAAGGTCGAAGGCGAGCAGCGTCTGCCATCGCTGTACGCCGCCGGGCAGATAGCTGACCAGCAGCATCACTGTCACCATGACCCCATAGCCGCTGCCGATGGCGTAGAGGATGCGCTCGCCCAGGCTTAGCGTGGCGCGCGGGCCATAGAGCGCGGCCACAAAGAGCCACCCCGGCAACAGACCGGTGAGCACCAGCGCTGCCACCGCAGGGACCAGCAGCGGCTGTTCCAACCACAACAGGAGGTGAGCGACCAGCGCCGTCGCCACACTCCAACCCACCAGGTTCCGTGAATTCATCCATTGACGCATGGGCTACACTCTACTGCAAAGTCCCGATCTTGCCAAGCCGTAGGCGCGCAAAGTTGTGCGAACGTCAGTTTGATCATAGGCCGCAGGGTTTGGCCAACTGCGCGCATATCATCTACACTAGGATAGGGTCGAACGGACGTACAAGGCAACATGTTCACCGTCGCCGGAAGGCGTCACGCACCGCAGAAGGTGTTTCGGACTTGAGCACCAAATCCAGTTGACAAACCAATGAAGCGCATCTGGCCGACATCGTTGCTACTGCTGCTCTTTCTCGCCGCCTGGCTGCCGCGGGGCCTGGCGCTGGACCGTTTTGTCACGGCGGACGAACGGCGCTGGTTGGCGCGCTCGGCCAACTTCTATCACGCGCTGGCGCACGGCAACCTGGCCGACACCTTCCAGCGCGAGCACCCGGGCGTCACCATTATGTGGGCCGGTACGCTTGGCCTGCTCCAAGAATTTCCTGACTACCCACAACAAAGCCCCGGCCAGTTTGGCTGGGAAGATGAATTCCTGGAAGCCTGGCTGCTGGATGAGACCACCCATACGCCACTGGCGTTGCTGGCTGCCGGGCGCCGTTGGGTGGCGCTGGCCATCGCGCTGCTCATTGCCGCCGCCTATTTCCCGTTGCGGCGATTGTTGGGCGCGCCGGCGGCTGTGTTGGCCACGCTCCTGGTGGCGTGGGACCCGTTCTTTGTGGCGCTCTCGCGACAGCTTCACCCCGACGGGCTGATGACCGCCTTGATCACGCTGGCTCTGCTGCTCTTTCTCGGCTGGCTGTATGGAGAGCGGCGCCACTATCTCATCAGTGGCGGCGTGGTGTTGGGGTTGGCCTGCCTCACCAAGACGCCCTCTGTCTTCTTGGTTTCGACGGCCGGGCTGCTGGTGGTCATCGAACTGGTGCGCAGCGCCCTGGCGTCGGGCGCTGGCCGTCACCTTGCACTTGTCACTCGTCATTTGCCATTCGCAACGGAGGAACAGCCGCTAACCCCGCAGACGGCGCCACATCCGGCAGACGCCGGCCCTCGCGCGCGCCTCCTGCTTGGCGCGATTGCCTGGGGCGTGCTTGCTATCGTCACCTTTGTCGCGCTCTGGCCGGCCATGTGGGTGCAGCCGGTGGCGACATTGCAGAGCATGGTCATGGAGATGAGCGCCTATGTGGAAGGCCATGTCAACCCCAACTTCTTCTGGGGCGAAGTGACGGCGGACCCCGGCGCACTCTTCTATCCCGTGGCCTACTGGTTTCGCACCACACCGGCTACGCTGCTGGGCCTGCTCGCCGCCGGGTTCTTCGCCTGGCGGCGTGGCGCCCCGCTGGATCGGCCCGTTGCGCGCCGCGCCGCCGTCGGGTTGTTGCTCTTTGCGCTGGTCTTTACTGTGGGCATGACGCTTGGGTCCAAACAGTTTGACCGCTACCTGTTGCCCATTTTCCCTGCCCTCGACATCCTCGGCGCCTTGGGTTGGGTGGCGTTGGCGCAATGGATCATTGGGCGCCTCGGTGAGTGGAAGGCCGGCGCGCACAGCTCCCCCAT
Source organism: Caldilineaceae bacterium (assembly GCA_023384495.1). Taxonomy (GTDB): domain Bacteria; phylum Chloroflexota; class Anaerolineae; order Caldilineales; family Caldilineaceae; genus CFX5. The sequence goes on along the minus strand of JAHDWG010000003.1, from coordinate 25,773 downwards.
CACCCAGCCATCCAATCGCGCGGTCGCCCTATCAGCCTGTCTGTTGATCGCCGTGGCCTTTCATGCCCTGCCTGGGTTGACGCACTTCCCCTACTATCTTACCTATTACAACCCGTTGGCGGGGGGTGGCGCGGCCGCAAGCAAGCGGCTCATGGTCGGCTGGGGCGAGGGATTGGATCAGGCCGCAGCGTGGCTCAACCAACAGCCCGACGCCGAGACGGCCCGGGTGGTCTCCTGGTATGAAGATGGCCCGCTCTCCTATTTTCTGCAGAACCGTACGCCGCTCTACTCGTTTTGGTCGCCCGAATTTTGGCTTGTGGCTGATTACGCGGTTGTCTACATCAGCCAAGTACAACGAGAGATCCCCAGCCGCGAGGTCAGCGACTTCTTTGCCGGCCTGCCCCCTGCCCACGTGGTGACCATCGGCGGGCTGGAGATGGCCCACATCTACGACCTGCGCGGCATGGCGCCGCCCGCTTTCACCGGCCTCTCGGTCGATAGCGCCGGGCCGGTGGGCAACGGCATGAAGCTGGCCGGCTATGCGATAAGCGAGCGCACGTATCTTTCGGGCAACCGGTTTTTGGTGCGTCTTTATCTGGACAGTCGCTGTGAAAACCCCACCGATGATGTGGCCACCGTCCGGCTGGTGGGCAAAGATGGGCGCGAGCTATGGCGCAGCAACCAGGTGCTCGACCCGCGCCTGGCCGACAACGGGCTGGTGGCATACGACCACGAGATCGTCATTCCTCCTGGACTCGCGTCGGGCGCGTATGACCTGATGCTCTCGGTGCATGAGTGGGCCGTGGCCGCGCCGCGCGAACGGCTGCTCACATCGGTCGACATTGAATCGGCCAAGCAGGTGGCGCTCGAACTCGACTGGGGGCTGGTGCAACTGACCGAGGTGGAAGTGCAGCCGATGGTGGAAGCCGGCGCCGCGTTTTTGGTCGACCTGGGCGCCACCGGTCAGGTCGACGGCTCGCTCAAGATCTCGTCGCGCCTGGTGGATGCAGAGGGCGTTGTCGTCGCCCAGGCGGATGAGGTGCTTACCGCCAATATCCATTTGGAGCTGCCGGTGCCGGCGGAGACGACGCCTGGCGCCTATCAACTCCACGTGGTGGTCTATGACCCGGAGACGCTGGCGCCCTTCCCCGATGACCGGAATGAATTTTCGACGTTGTTGACCACCGTCGACGTCACAGGGGATGGCTAACTTACTCTGGCGCGAAAATGTGCAGGTCGGCCAGGTGAACGTGGTCGGCGACGATGTTGCCCGCCTCATCGAGAACCGGGGCGCGGGCCAGGGTCTCTTCCACATAGAGGCCGGTGAAGAGCGGGTAGACGCCCGGCGGCGCATCATCAGCCACCGCAATGTCGTGAACATCCACAAAACGCTCACCGGGATACCAGAGCGTGGTCGGTTCGCGATCACAGACAGGGAATGCGTCTTTCTGCGCCACCATCACCCCGTCACCGTAAAAGGCCTGGTTGAAGACTTTGTAATTGGGCAGCCCGTTGCGCTGCGCCCGCCAATAGAGCGTGAGCCGGAACGTATCGCCCGGGCGCAACCCTTCGTTCCCCTCGATGGCGTACCCTTCGAGCCAGACATCGTTGCCAAAGTTGATCTGGATCGGGTTGCGCACCGGCTCCTCGACCATGGGCGAGATCAGCGGCAACCGGGCCTGCGCCGCCTCGTCAAACCGCGCCTCGTATTCCTCCAGCGCAAAGTGCTGCACGGCTGGGGGTGGCCCGCCATGCAATTGCTGATAGATGCGCAGCCGCGCCGCGCCGTTGACCATCACCTGCCCCCACAGGGCAAACCCTTGCTCCTTGAGCTGGTCCGCCACATCCCTACTGCGTAGCGACCACGGCTCCAGGTTGTCTACGGAAAAATACCAGGCCGCGGTCGAGGCGCAGCGATGCTGGCCCTGGGTATACCAGTGCGGAATCCACAGATAGCGCTGGTTCGTCTCATAGGCGCCCTGCACCACACCATCGCCATAGAGCGCGCCCACCACCTTCCAGCCATTGTTGAGTGGGAAGCCGTACAGGCTGTCCACTTCATTGGTGTAGGCGGGGGTCCAGTAGCCCGGTGGAACGTGGTCGGGCCAACTGTTGAGCACCTCCACATCCGCGCGCACAAAATAGGCGTGTGCGTAGACGCCAAAGACCACCGTCACGGCCAACACACCCCCGGCGCCGGCGATGAATGCGAACCGCTGCCCCAACTCCGCCCGCAGCCTTGCCCACCCATGCGCCAACAACCCGCCGATCAACAGCGCCCACGGGACAAAAAAGACGTAAATGTGGGTACGCGCCAACGCCATGCCAAAGACAGTCGCCAACATGAGCGCGCCAAACCATACCCAGAGCAGCCGTTCGGGCAGCGAGAGACGGGGAGCAAGCCAGACGCCCACAAATGCCACGGCAAAGGGCAGCGCGGCGTAGTCCCGTTCACCCAGCCGCAGCCAGGTGGTCTGCGTGAGCGTGACCCCCAGCAGCGCCGCCAGCCCAATCCCCGCCAGCAGCCCCCATCCGCGCCCCAGGTTGCGCCGGTAGACTGAAATCAGGGCCAGCGCGGTCATTGCAGCCAACGCAAGCAGATAGTAGAGGCTATCATAGACCAGGCTGCGGCGGATCATGTCGTGCAGGCTGTTGTATGGAAAGCGCTGCCCGGCCACGAACCGTTGGTCGACCAGATAGGTGGCCGTCGATTCAAAGCTGGGATGCAACACATAGGGGATATAGAACGCCGCGAGCATGACGCCGCCCACCAGCGCCGCCGGCGCCGCCGCCCGCAACAGAGCCCGCCACCCCATCCGCCCCTGCCAGAGGATGGCGCCGCTCAACATCGCAACGGGCGCGGCGGTGGCCAGCGCGTCATAGTGCGAGAGCAGCCCCACCGCCCACAGGATCGCCGCCAGCGTCAGGTAACGCCCCACTGCTTTGGGCGTCTGCCAGACCCGCACCAGGATCAGCGCGACCAGCACCGAAGTCAGCAGCACCACACTCTGATATTGCACAAAGCGGGCAAAGGCAATCAGGTGCCCCTCGAACGCCAGAATGAAAGCTGCGATCCAGCCGGCGAGGGGGGTGAAGAGCCGGCTACCCAGCAGCCAGACCCCACCCAGCGCGGCCAGATTCGCCAGCGCAAACGGCAGCCGCGCCGTCGTCTCGTTGATGTGGCCGGTGAGCGCAAGCAGCAGCGCCGGCAACACGATCTCGGTGGGGCCCTTCTTGTGGAGCAGAAGCACATCCTCGTAGCCCTGGATGACGGCAACGGCGCGCAGTACGCCACGCGCCTCGTCGCCGTGGAACTCGGCGTAGCCCAGGTTGGTAAAACGCAACAGCCCGGCGACCAGCAGCAGACCCAGCAGCCCTGCAACCACCAGCGGGCGGGGCGGGCTGCCGGCGTGGGTAAGGGCGCGGTCGACGCCCCGTTCACGCCACCAAAACAGCACGGCCAATGCGATCAACAGCGCGTCAAAGCCGAACAACACCACCCAGCCCGCCAGCCCACCGGGCAGATAGCTGAGCAAGAGCACGCCCACCACCATCACCGCATAGCCTACGCCCACCGCATAGAGCCAGAACTCGGCCAGACTCGGTGGCGCGTCGCAGCGGCTGAGCAGCAGCGCCACAATGAGGGCGCCCGGCAACAGTCCGGTCAACACAAGCGCAGCCACACTCTGCGCCAGCAGCGGCGCCGGCGTGAAAAGCAGCGCGTGGGCAGCCACCGCGGCCAACAGGATCGCTGGAATGAACATGGCGGGCTTCATGGCAGAATCTGCACCGTTCCGAGCAGCGTTGGCGTTTGACCGCGTTCGTCGTCGATGGGGGCCAGGGTGGCGCGGTCATAGAGGATGATCGCAAGCGTATACGCCCCCGGCGCCGCTTGCGGGGGCGCAAACAGGCCCAGCCGGCCTGCCTGTTGCAACAGGAAGTCGCTGCTCGCAACCACCGCGCCGTCGGAAGCCAGCAACCGGAGCGAAACGCCGATCCCCGGCTCAATCGCACCGGCAAACTCCACCTCCACCGGCAGCACATGGCCAGGCTGGGTGGCTGCCTGCGTGTGCAGCGTCGCCAGCCGGACGTCCCCCCACGCGGCGTTGACCGGTTGCGCTGCCAGTGGCTCCGCCGGCGCGCCGTAGACCACCAACGCGGCCGCGTCATCCCCCACCGTGGCGGCGCGGTATGTGTGCTCGTCCAGCCACTGCTCCAGCGCCTCGGTTGTGGGATCGACCACCGCCAGCACCGTTGCGCCCGCTTCCACCGGGCCAGCCGGCAGGGCGGACGCGTCGCGCAGCACCGTCACCCGTTCCGCCGCCGGGTCGTGCATCCCCACCCACACGGCCAGTTCGGGTGAGCCGTAGACGAGTTGGGCATGGTCGCTCCACGCTGCTCGTACTGCGTCGGCAATCGCCTGGGCGCGGGCAGCCTGCTCTGGGTCCGCCTCGGGCCAGCCGGGGCCGGCCTCTCGGTGATAGAGAAAGAGCGTGTCGCCATCGGGCAGCGGATAGCGTTCGACCAGCCCGTAGAGGGCGGCAAAGAGCGGGTCGCCGTTCTGAATTCGGTCGAGCAGCGCCAGCCCCGGCCCGGCCACATTGCGATTGTCGCCATCCTTGAGCAGCACCCACTGCGAGGCCAGCAGGTTGGTCCAGGTCGCGCCATCCTGGGTGGTGAGGGCGCGCACGCCCACCTTGCGCCCGTCAGCGGCGATCAGATAACGGAAGACGCCGCGATGCGCCTGGTGGGTGTTGACCAGCACGCCCAGGCTCTGTGGATCGTCGCGCCCGGCGGTGATGGCGTCGAGCAGCGACGGGCCGACCCAATAGCCGGGGTCGGTGGGGCCTGTGCTGGGCGGCTGCGAATAGTCGGGGCGCACCCAAAGCGCAGGGTAATGTTCATAGAGGGGGAACCAACGGTCAAAGGTAAAGACGCCCCACTGCACGGCGAGCGCCAGCAGCCAGACCGCGCCCAGGCTGACCCGCAACGGACGAGGATAGGCCCAGAGCGCAATCGCCATCAGCACGGCAAGCCCGGGCAAGAGCGGCGCCAGGTTGCGTGCGTTTTGCTGTTGGAGCAGCACAAGCACAAAGATCGCCGCCCCCGTACTCAACCATAGGATGGCGGCCCCGGGCCGTAGCCAGCGACGACGCAGCCAGCCAGCCGCCCATGGGGCCAACGCCGCCGGCATGATCGCCCAAAAGGCCAGCGCCCCCAAATGATGTTCGTAAAAGTAGCGGAAATAGCGCGTGACGTTGCCCACGGCCAGCGGCGCAACATCTTCTTGCCCGCGCACCTCGTCGATGTAGAGCAGCCGCGCCGCAATGTTGGCGTGAGGAAGATACCAGAGGCTAGCCATCGTCAATGCCAACAAGAGCGCGCCCCAGCCGTTGCTCACCGGGGTCGATGGCTGCGCCAGGGCGTAGATCGTCAGCGCCGCCAGCGCAAACCAACCCAGCCAGAGCCAGTCGCCCAGAGGAAAGAGCTGCGCCGCAGACCGGTTGGGCCAAAACCAGGCGCTGCTCAGCAGCGCGGCCAGGCCAATGGCGACCAGCGCGCGCCGCCAGCGAAAGGCCGGGCGGCGCGCTGCATCCATATGCGCCCACAGCACGCCGCTGCGCCAGCCCCACCAGAGCAGCGGCAGCCAAAGGTAGATGGGCATTGTCCACTTGACCAGCAGCCCCGCGCCCAGGCTGCCCCCCCACACCAGCGACCAGCCTCGGTGTGTGAACCGCTGGCTTTTCACCATGGCGAGCAGATTCAAGACGACCATAGCCGTCAGCAGCATCTCGGTGTAAAAGAGCCGGCTCATGGCGGTGGTCATGGGCAGCAGGCCCACCAAGAGCGCGGCAAAGAGGCTGACTCCGCGCCCGGCCATGGTGCGGCCCAGCGCATAGGTCAGGCCGATCACCACCGCCAGAAAGAGCACATTGAGCAACTGAGCGCTGTCCATTCCCACGCCAAAGAACCAATAGAAAGGTTGGGCCGCGATGTAGATGGCGGGCGTCCGGTAGGCGGGAAAGGTGAAACCCTGAAAGAGAGATTGGGGTGAGAGCGGCGTAAAAAAGCGGGTATACTCGATGCTCGTCCAGAGGTATTCGCTGGCGTCGTGGCCGATGAGCACCACATTCTGGCTGATCCAGTAGAGGCTGCCCGCCACATTGGCCAGCATGATCAGCCCCAGGCCCAGGACCGCTGCCCATGTCTGGGTGCGGGAGACGCCCTCGGTTGCCGGCGCGGGGCGCTCCCCGCCCAGGGGGGCGGCGATGGGTTCTGTGGTCATTGGCGGCGCGCCCGGCTGGCCCTCATCGATTGGCGCTGGAGACCACTTCGCGCACGATGTAGATGGGCTTGTCCTGGCTCTCGTGGTAGGTGCGCGTCACCATCTCGCCCAACAGGCCCATGGTGATCAGTTGCACGCCGATGACCACCAGCAGCACAGCCAACAGCAACAGGGGTCGTTGCCCAATGCTCTCGCCGAGGATCAGCTTGTGGTAGGTGAGGTAGAGGCCGGCCAGCACGCCGCCAAACGCCGAGAGCAACCCGAACGCGCCAAAGACATGGATTGGGCGCGTCGAGTAGGCGCCCAGAAACCAGACGGTGATCAGGTCGAGCATGACGCGGATCGTGCGGCTGATGCCATACTTTGAGCGGCCAAACTGGCGCGAGCGATGGTTGACCGGCACCTCGGTGACCGCGCCCCCCACCTGGCTGGCCAGCGCGGGGATAAAGCGATGCAGCTCACCGTAGAGCCGCACATGTTGCAGCACGTCGCGGCGGTAGGCCTTGAGCGAGCAGCCGTAGTCATGTAGCCTGACATCGGTCACGTTGGAGATGAGCCGGTTGGCGAGCATGGAGGGCAGCTTGCGGTCGAGAAAGCGGTCCTGGCGGTCTTTGCGCCAGCCGCTGACAATGTCATAGCCTTCCTCGATCTTGGCCATCAGCTTGGGGATGTCTAGGGGGTCGTTTTGCAGGTCGGCGTCCATGGTGACCACCACCTCGCCGCGCGCCTGGTTGAAGCCGGCGGAGAAGGCTGCGGTCTGCCCAAAGTTGCGCCGGAAGCGCACCACCGTCACACGTGGGTCGACCAGCGCCCAGTCGCGCAACATGGCGAAGCTGCGGTCGCGCGAGCCGTCATCGACAATGATCATCTCAAAGCTGTAGCCCGACTGCTCCAGCGCCTCGGTCAACTGCTGGCGTAAGTGGGCAATGCTTTCCTCTTCGTTATAGAGCGGAACGACCACAGAGATGGCGGGCGCTCCGCTATATGCCGCTGGCGACGGCATGACATCGGGCACATTGTCACGGGCATGTTGGCCGGCTTCGCCAGGGCTGCCGGCAACGACGGTTGGTCTCACGAGTTGAGCCTGCATCAAAACCTTCTCCCTTTACACCGATCACGCCGCCAACGAGTGTTGCTCATCTGGTTGAATCGATACACAGCGCCGCCCTCCGTGTAATGTTGAGATACTTGTTCGTGTTCAATCTACCACAGGGTATACGGAGGCCAAAGTGTGTCTCGCTCCAGATCGCACTCGCAGCGATTCAGTGGGCGCTGATAGGCTGTGCGCACAGAGCCTCGAGCGAGTCGATCGTTGTAAAATTTGCGAAGCCGGCTGCAAACGAAGGAAGAGGCTCGTGTTGCACTGGCAGCGTCTCGCTTTCGCCAACGAGCAGATCCGACGGCTGTGCGTCGAGCCACTGCGCATACTCGGCGCGGCGTTTGCGGGCCGTTGATTGGATCTCGCGCCGAGAGCTGATGTTCCACTCGCCCGTCATCATCTCTTTGAGCTGTTCAAGCTCAAAGAAGAATGCGTCGTCAAGCTGCAACAATCGTTCATCGACCATCGCGTCGCGGGCGGCGGCCAGGGCCCAGCGTCGCGCGCCGGCCAGCACATAGGCAAAGGCGTGTAGGGCCTGGCTGCGCAACCGGCGCAGCGGTTCGATCTTTTGCAGCCATTGTTGCGCCTCTTTGCGCCGGTTGGGCGAGATTGTCTCCAACAAGTGGTCTGGTTGGGCCGGTTGCGCCCGGATGGGTTGTAGGTGGCCCTCGGCGGCGGCCAGCACGGCAAAAAACAGCGGCGACGGGTCGTCGACCCAGCGCGGTCGCTGTGTTTCACCCTCACCACGACAGCGATGGCCGTGGGTCGCAAGAAATGTCTGCAACGAAACGAGCAGCGCGGGGTCGGGTATGCGCTGCATCCAGTCGGCCAGGTCACCTTGGGTGAGCCAGGCGCGCAACGCCGCCTTGTCTGCTATGGCCTGACCGATGCGCATCAACTCGTTGTGTACGGTCTGTTCGATCCCGTTGCCAGGGTCGCCTACCGCAGCGTCGATGAGCGTGGCGGTTGCGGGCTGGCCGCTGCTTTCGCTGCTGAGTTGGATGAGCCGGTTGTAGGCCAATGTCAGGTTGTGCCCGGCGGCAAAAAAGGCCAGAAAGCTGGGGACGCCAATGTGCTCGATCTCTTCCATGATCTGGAGCACCTCAGCTTGTGTCCACCGTAGCTCGGCGACCTTGGCATACCACGCTTGCGCCCGCGCCGTGACCTCGTCGATCTCGCCGGCCAGCGATTTGAGCAGCGCGTCGATGCGCCCTTGCGCCAGCGAAAATTTGAGGCCAGCCAGCAACCCCGGCTTCTCCCACTTGCAAATGGGAAATGGCTGCCCATCGACCCGCAGCGTCGGTGGCGCTACCGCTGCACCCTCCACGTCACGTTGGGCCGAAAGGGTCAGGTTGATATAGGCCCAGCCTTTATGCAGGCGCAACACCCGCGCCCGTGGCATGGGGTCAAATCCCAGCCGGTCGAAGTATTGATACCAGGCGCGCCCGGCAATTTCCGCCAGTAGGCTGTAACTGAAGGGCGTCAATGGCCCATCCACCAGCGGGAAGAGGGGCAATCGACTCCATACGGCGCGGCTGCCGCTCGGCAGGCCATTGGGCAGGGAATAATCGTACAAAGAACACCTCAAGCGTGTGCAAAAGATCGAAACGAACAGGCTCCGCACATAGCAACCGGTGAAGGCATCCGATTGGGCCGATTGTGTGCCGGCTGGCTGTACACATCCACCCGGTCACCGTAAATCGACCCTATTGTCCCCAGTTTATGGGGTTGTGTCAATTTGCAAGGCCAATGGTGTGGGAGGCAATGCAAACCGCGCCCCACTGTGGCCCCAAAGTTGCCCCGCTTTCTGTTCGCCGATACAATAGCCGTACGATATGTGGCTCAGGAGGAATCATGGCAGTGACACAAAATGATGTAGCAGGTAAGGCAGCCGTGCGGACGGATGAGGCGATAGAGGGGTATCAGCGGGGCGCTGCGCAGCCGATGCTGGCCTTTATCGACGCCGATATTATGAGCGGCAAGGATGAACTGGCGCGCGAGCAGTTGCTCAGTAACCTGCGCCGCTATCACACCCCCGGCGTTGCGCCGCTCTGGGTGCACTGGCAGCGCCAGCGCGCCGATTTGCGCTTCGTCTGCACCGTGACAGATTTTTCAGAGTTCAACGATTTTATGATCGACAACGTCCGCGCCGTCGATGGGGTGCGTGAGACGACCACCATCCTTAGCTTTGGCGGCCACATTGACATCGATGTCTTGTTGGACTTGGAGATGGAGGTCAGCCCGGCCAGCTCGACGGTGGTGGGCAACGTGCTGATCGACGTGCAGCCTGGCGCGGATCGCTCCTGTTTCGAGGCGCTGCTGGCATTGCCGCCCCACCCCGAGGTGCGCCGCGTCTGGCTGCTCAACTGCTATCACAGCAATGACGCTGACCTGATGTTGATGCTGCTGGGCGCCAATGACGCTGCGCTCACTGGCTACCTCATGAGCTGGGTGCGCACCACACCCGGCGTCATCGATACCGAGATGAGCATCATCATGGACTGGCGCTGGCTTGCCCGCGCCGATGACATTGTCGGCCTCTGCGAGCTCTACTTCACCGATGAGCGCGCCCAACGGTTGGGCGCCGGCAAGTAACATCCATCGAACCGGCGCGCCAGCAGTCATCATGCCCTGCGGACACCGAAAGCGAAGAAAAGGGCAGCGTACAGCAGGAACACAGAGAACACCGAGGAGACACAGAGCACACTACAGAGCACACTGAGGTATTTCTCTGTGTGCTCTGTGCAGTCTCCGCGCCCTCTGTGTTGCGCTGTTTTGTCCCATTTTCAGACCAGCGTATCGCGCGGTGGCGATCACACCCGGCGGGCGACAAAGCGGTGGATCAGCGCCCGGTAACGGCCCCAATCGCCCCACTGGGGTGAAAAGGTCCTCACCTGTTCGAGATAGTCGGCCACCTGGGGCAACGCCGCGGGCGGGCGCCACTGCCAGCCGCCGATCTGCTCGCTGGCGTCGCGCGGGGTGAGCGCCGCCCCCAGCGGCATCTGCACCAGAAAGGCGTAGGTGGCAAAGGGCAGCGTGCGCGCCAACGCGCCATGCACAAAGTCGCAGGCCACCACACCCAACAGGCGTTCGACCCGCACCTGCGCGCCGCCATTGCCCACGGTGAGGCCGGTCTCTTCCTCCACTTCACGCGCCAGCGTGTCCACCACCCCTTCGCCCTGGTGAATTCCCCCAGTGGGCAAGCGATAGGCCCCGTGCGGATAGAAGGTTTTGATGTGCAGCAGCACCCCAGCCTTCGGGTTGCCCTGGTGCATGACATAACAGACCTCGGCCCGCCGGCCATTGCCCACCAGCATTTGGTTCTCGCCGGTGAGAAAGGGATGGTCCACGGCCAACTGGTGGCGCTCCATGGCCACCGGCCCCCACTGGCGCTCCAACTCGGCCAGTTCCGCCGGCTCTACCGCCGTTATTCGTTGCATACCCTTCCCCTCTTGCAGATTGTTGATGATGACTCTTCACTCCCTACCCCACGGCCCTGGCGTCAGATGTTGCCAGCGGGCGTCATAGGCCCAGGTGACCAACGGGCCGCCCAGCACGACGAAGGGCGTTTCGGTGTAAAGCCGTTGCTGCGCCAACCGATAGCGTTCGCCGCGCGGTTCCGGCGCACAGCCCGGCCACGCAGCCGCTTCGTCGAGCCAGCGGTCTACTTCGGCGTCTTGAAAGCTGACCACATTCAGCCCCACGCCGGGCCGGTCGTCGCGGCTGTGCCAGAAGGTGCTGGCCGCCGGGTCCGGCCCGATCTGTTCCCACCCGGCCAGCGCCAGGTCAAACTGTTGGCCCAGCAAGGATGCGGCCATTGCTTCAAACGGCAGCGGGGAAAACTCGACGGCGATGCCCGCCTGCGCCAGTTGCTGCTGCGCCAATACCCCCATCTGTACGCGGGCGGCGTTGTCGTCGTTGGTGATGAGCGTCAGCGCCAGCGGCTCGCCACCCCGCATGCGGATACCGTCGGCCCCCATCACCCAGCCGGCCTCATCGAGCAGCGCGGCCGCCTCGGCGGGGGCATGGGGCAGGGGCGTCAGGCTTTGGTCGTAGGCCCAATCGACGGTGGGGAGCACATAGCTGGGCAGCCGGTAGCTCTGCTCGCCATAGGCAATGGCGAGCAGCGGCGCCGTGTCGAGCGCCAGCGCCACGGCCCGGCGTACCCACGGATCACCCAGGACCGGGTGCGGCGTCTGTGCAACGAGTCTGCCCGCGGCGTCTTGCCCGGCCTGGGGCGCCTGCGGGTCGGCCAGGTTGAGGGCGAGAAAGCTGAAGCTGTCGCCGGGAACCTGGTGGAGAACGACGCGTTCGTCGCCGGTCACCATTGCAACCAAGTCGGCGGGGACGGATGCCGCGTGGAGTTGGCCGGCCAGCAGCTCGGCCACCTGCAGGGCGGCGTCGGGCTGGATGCGGTAATGCCATTCGTCAACGGGGGGCGCGCCCTCGTCCCGCGCGTCGGGGCTGCGGACGAGGCGGATCGCGTCGCCGGGCCGCCATTCGTCAAAACGGAAGGGGCCGGCGTTGACCGTGGGCGCCAGGTTAAGTGGGTTGTCGCGCAGATCGCCAAAATCGACCGCGTAGCGATGGCTGGGCAACAGGGGATGGCGCAGGCGGTGGAGCAGGCTACAATCGGTCTGCTGAAAGGTCACCATCAGCGTCTGGTCGTTGATGACCACAACTTGCTCCATCGACGCCAGGGCGGCCCGATAGGGGCTTTGCACCGCTTCGGATGTCAGGGCCGCAAAGGTGAACTGCACATCCCACGCCGTCACCGGCTGGCCGTCACTCCACGCCATGTCGCCGCGCAGCGTGAAGGTGTAGCTGCGCCCATCGGGTGACGGCGCCCACGTCTCCACCAGCGCAGTGGGGAAGGGCAGGCCGCTCTGCGCATCCAGCTCCAGCAGCGCGGGGAAGATCTTGCGCGCCACGGCCAGGCTGGTTGGATTGGTGGTAAGGACGGGGTTGAAGGTGTCGGCGTCTTGCGCTACGGCTTCGACAAAGATGACGGGCGCCGCCGGGCCGTCCTCATCCGGCCACGCCGGCAGCGCGCTGGGCGTGGCAACCGGCAGCGATTCGGCGGGTTCGCTGGGCGTGGCCGGGGGCGGGTCGCCCTCGGGCGGATCGGGCGCGGCGCCGTTCCCCAGCCGGAGTGCAAGCGTGGTCAAAGCCAGCATGGCAGTCAGCGCGAGCGTGATCCAAAAGAGACGTGGACGGATGCGCATTTTCAGAATGTAGTCACAATCACGCGCCGGGCGCCCGCCGCAAGCAGGGCGGCGCGCACGGCCTCGATGGCGGGCGGCTCGACCAGGGCGATGATGTTGCCGCCGCGGCCGCCGCCGCTCAGCTTGGCGCCCAGCGCGCCGGCGGCCCGCGCCGCCGTGATCAACTGCTCCAACTGCGGCGCGCTCACGCCGAGCCTGGCCAGCAGCGCCTGGTTGTCGTCGAACAGCCGGCCAACGGCGGGCAGATCACCCACTTCGATGGCTCGCCGTGCGGCGTGGACAACGGCGCCAATGGCGTCGAACCAGGCCTCGTATTGGGCCGGGTTGGCCAACCAGCCGCGCCGCACATCGCCCACCGTCTCTTTGGTGGGCGCGGGGACACCGCTGTCGGCAATCGCAAGCGTAAGGGGGCGCTGGGCCACAAAGGGCGTGGGCGGCTCTCCCTTGACAAACCAGATGGGTTGCCCAAAGGCGATCACGGTATTGTCGATGCCGCTCGGCGCGCCATGATACAGACGTTCGCTCTCATAGACAAATTGGCTCACCTCTTCTGGACTGGCGGCGTGGCCGAGATGGGCAAAGATCGCGCGCACCAGGGCTGCGCTCAGCGCGGCGCCGCTGCCCAGCCCACCAGCAATCGGGATCGTGCTGCGCAGCTCGATCTGCCAGTCGGGGTTGGCCGGCGCGCCCAGCGCGGTCAACACCAGCCGCGTGACGAGCGCGAGGGGCTCGTCCGCGGGGGCGGCGACCAACGGCTGGCGCAGGCCAATATCGGGCGCCACGAGCAGGCAGCCGGCGCCGGGCGCCCGCGCGGTGATGGCCGCGCTGGCCGTGACCTGCCAGACGGGGACGGCGATGGCGGGCCGGCCATAGACAACGGCATGTTCGCCGACGAGGATGATCTTACCGGGTGCGGATGCAGTGGTCATGGGGTGCGTGGAACATGATGTGTGACGAGTGATGGGGCAGGCTGTGCTCATTGGTCCAGCGCGGCGAGCAGGGCGTCGACGAGGATCTGGTTCTCTTCCTCGGTGTTGTAGAAATAGGGGCTGAGGCGGAGCAGACCGGGCCGGTAGTCGATGATGATCTTCTGTGCTTTGAGCGCCTTCACCACGGCGGGCGGGTCTGCAACGGGCAGCGCGGTGATCCCGGCGTGGCGCGCCGGGTCGTCGGGCAGGCGTGGTTCGAGGCCGGCGCGGCGCAACCGCGCGTGCAGATCGGCGGCCAGCGCCTGCGTGCGCGCGTGCACGGCGTCCACGCCAATCTCTTCGATGATGCCCATGCCGGCATTGGCGGCATAGACAGCGGCCATCGCCGGCGTGCCCGGCTCAAAGCGGCGGGCGTCTTCGGCCATCTCAAAGCGGTCGGGGTTGAACTTGAACATATCTTTGGCGGCAAACCAGCCGGTGGTGGTGGGGCGCAACTGCTCGATGAGCGCCTCCTTGACATACATCAGCACAATGCCGGGGCCACCCAAGAGCCACTTGAGCCCGCCGCTGATATAGACATCCACATCGGCGGCTTTGACATCCACCGGGATCTGCCCGGCGGCCTGGTAGCCGTCGATGAGGGCCAGCGCGCCCTGTTCGTGGGCCAGCCGGCTAATGGCGGCAATGTCTTGCACCCAGCCGCTGGTGAAGAAGACATGGGTGGTGGCGACCAGGGCCGTCCGCCCGGTGATGGCCTCGGCAAAGGCCGCCAGCGGAACCTGCACCCGGTCGGGCGTGGGCAGGAAGCGCACCTGGGCGCCCTCACGGTTGCGCGCCATCCACTGATAGGGGATGGTGGGGAAGTCCATCTCGGTGACGATGACATCGGGACGCTGCCGGTAGTCGAGGCTGCTGGCGATGACGCTGAGGGCCACGCCTACGCTGGGCAAGATCGCCACCTCGTGGGGCTGGGCGTTGATGAGACGGGCAAAGCGGGCGCGCGTATCGGCCAGCTCGCCCAGCCATAGCTCATACCAGGCGCTGGCCCCATGACGCATCCACAGATCGAGGAAACGATTGACCGCGGCCGCGCCGCGCCGGCTCAACTGGCCAAGCGAACAGGTGTTGAGATAGACGCTTTCGGCAAGACCGGGAAACTCAGGCCGCCACTGTTGGGTCAGGGTGTTCAAGGCGCGGCTCCGGTTTGCTCAGTGGGCTGTGCATGTGCGACGACCCAGTCGGGCCAGTCGATGGTCATGCCGTCGCAACCGGCGGCGATGACGCGCTCGATGCGTTCGAGCGTCTGGGCGCGGCTGCCGGTGAGGCCCCAGGCGCGCACTTCGGGGGCAATCGCGCGCGCAGCGGCCACTGCTGCGGGCGTCACGAATTCGGCCCGCGGGCAGAGCTGGAGGAGGGGAAGTTGCCGCGCTTGCGCCAGGGTCGGGGCGTCGCCGCGGTCGACCAGCCAACCCAGACGCAGGTCGGGCGCGTGGGCGTGCATTTGCGCCAGCGCGTCAAAGCGGAACGACGTGATGACGGTCTGCGCCGCCAGGCCGTATTGCGCCACCAGGCCAGCTACCGCTGCTTCTAGGCCCGGCGCGCTGCCCTTAATCTCGATGTGATAGACAAACGCGGGGCCAAAGTGACGAAAGAGCGCATCGAGCGTCATCATGCGTGCGCCGCCGTAAAGAAAGGGCGAGAACCAGGCGCCCATGTCCAGCGCCAACAGGTCGGCGGCGGTCATGGCTTCGACCTGCTGTGCGCCGTGGCCGTAACGTTCCAGCGTGTCGTCATGGCAGAGCAGCACCTGGCCATCGCGGCTCAGTTGGGCGTCGGTCTCGAACTCGGTGACGCCCATGCGCGCGGCCAGTTCAAAGGCGGCCAGCGTGTTTTCGGGCGCATAGGCCGATGCGCCGCGATGGGCGATGATGCGAAAGCGAGCGGGGGCATGGATGGGTAATCTGGACATGGTCTCTGGTCGCGCGTCTGTGGTGAGCTGGACAGCCAGTTCGGTCTATGGTCAAATTGTTGCCTTGATTGTACTGCGTACCCGCCGCCGTAGCCAAACAAGGGCCCGTGCGAGGGAAATCGCAAGCCGGTTTGTGGGAGTTTGGGCTTTGTGCTACGCTAACTCTATTGCGTATCACCCATCACATATTCACATTCTGCGAGGGAATCCATGGAGATCAAACAGGTTGTGGTCACCGGCCAACATCAGGCGGAATTGCAGGCGCTTACGCTGGACGAAGCAACGCTGGGGCCGCGTGAGCTGTTCATCGAGAGCGAATGGAGCTTTATCAGCAGCGGCACCGAGCTTGCCAACTATACGGGCCGCGAGCCCAAGGTCTTTCAGCCCGGCGCGTGGTGCGCCTACCCGTGGAAGTCGGGCTACGCCAACTGTGGCATTGTGCGCGCCGTGGGCGAGCAAGTGAAGCGCGCCGGGGTAGGGCAGCGAGTCTTCACCTATGGGCCACACGCCTCGGCCTTTCGCTACAGCGAAGAGCGGCTGGTGGTCCCCGCGCCAGATGACATTACGCCGGATCTAGTGGCGGCCTCGCGCATGGCGGGCGTGGCCGCGACGGCGGTCTATGTGGCCGAGTTTCGCGGCAACCCGTGGGTGGCCGTCTTTGGGTTGGGGCTGGTGGGCAACCTGGCCGCCCAGATGATGCGGCTACAGGGCTGCCGTGTGATTGGGGTAGACCCAGTGGCCGAACGGCGCGCCCTGGCCCAACGATGCGGCATCGAGTGGACGGTGGGTGGCGCGCCGGCGGAGGTGCAGCAGGCGATTGCCGACCTAACCGGCGGCGAACTGGCCGAGATCACCATCGACGCCGTGGGCGACAGCCGGGTGGTGATGCAGGCGCTGCGCAGCACGGCCAGCTTTGGCCAATTGGTGATCTTAGGCAGCCCGCGGGTGGCGGTCGAGGGCAACCTCACCGAGCTGTTGTCGGACGTACACCTACGCTGGGTCACGGTGCGGGGCGCGCTGGAGTGGCGGCTGCCCATGTACCCCGATGTGGGCAAGGCGCCGTCGCAGTATAGCAAGCAGCAGATGATCTTCGACTGGCTGCGGCGCGGACAGTTGCACCTGGCGCCGCTCATCTCGCACCGCATGGCGCCGGCGGCGATCAAAGCGGCGTATGATGGCCTGCTCAACGAGCCGAACACATACACGGGCGTGTTGTTGGATTGGCATTGAGGGTCTGCTCTTGACCCCGTACACCTACCTTCGACTGATATGAAAATAGGGGTAAAACAGCGCGACACAGAACACGGAGAAGAGCAAGCTGGCTTATTTTGTAAATAAAATCCTCTGTGTGCTCTGTGTCGCTTGCTGTACACCGCCATTTTCATCCCAATCCGTGACTGCAGGTCAGGGTGCTTGTATCGAATCCCTCTGTTCACTTTGGGCATAGATTCCCCTTTTTTCACTCTGGTACATACCCAAAGTGAACAACCGGATTTCGTATTATATTTTGCTCTGTTTGAAAACGCGAGATTTATTGCACATTCAGCTAACTGTCATTCGCGTTTTCAAAGCAACCGCAGTTTAGTACAAGACTAGTACATTTTGTACCTGGTGCGACGAAACGCAGGCCGGTATCCTATTGGACGACGGGCTAGGAATACCCCTTTCCCACTTCATTCAAACCCACCGCAAGAACATTCTTCTTCCGAATCGTATTACAAATAAGAACAGGACTTACGCAAGCCTTGACTGACCGCACGACGATCGCGCTTGAAGATTCCCCTGGCAAACTTCAGGCGCTGCGTAAGTCATAAAGGATGTGCGCTTCAGGGGCATGGCGCCTGTCGTATACCGCGCGCGTATCGCCAGGCAAGCGCATTCAGATCGACATAGCGAGCGACCATGATTCGAGCATTGTTTTTTGTAAGGGCAAGGCCACGCAAAGAGGCGCAGGTTGCTGATGACTGAATTGCAAACAGAATCACAGCCCGTCGTCTCCCTTCCTCGATCGCCAACCGAGCGTTGGTCGATCCTGGTCGCGTGTTGCCTTGCCAGCAGCGCCCGATTTCTTCAGCCGCCGCTGTGGATCTTTCGGCCACCGGACGTACAGCCGTTTGATGCAGCGTGGAACGATTTCCGGCTCATCTCCAGTGTGAGCGGCATCCTGTTGATCGTCTTTCTGCTCGTCGGTGGCGTGTTGGGCGATCTCTATGGCCGGCGGCGTTTCTGGCTCATAGGGTTGATCGGTTTTGCTGCTTCGAATCTACTACTGCTCATCTCGCCCTCTCCGGGTTGGCACCTGACGCTGCGTTTTTGTTCGCTCGTCTTTGGTTCGCTCTTTGCGCCGCTGATCCTGGCAACCCTCAACATCACCTTTACCGACCGTAGCCGGCCGATAGCATTTGCAAGCTTCACGGTTGTCAATGCCATTGCCATCCAGGTCGCCTGGCTGCAAGGTCAGTTTCTGATCGAGTGGTGGGGTTGGCGCGCCGCCTTCATTCTGCCGATTGCCCTTACGTTTGTCGCCTACCGTTGGGCTGTTCGCTATGTGCCCGAGTCGCGCGCCGGCGGGCAGCGGCAATTCGACCTCTGGATCTTTAGCGGTTGGACGTTGCTCATCCTGGCCGTGGTCTACGGGGTGTTGGTGATCCCGGTGGCGTCGGACTTCTGGTGGTTGGTGGTCGGCGCGGCCCTGCTGGTTGGGATCACCGGTGCGGCGCTGATCTACTGGTGGGATATGCGCATCACCAAGATGCTGCTACGGCGGCGTTCGTTTCGCACGCGTGAGTTGGCAGCGTTGATCATCACCGGCGCGGTGATCAATTTTATGCTGATTGGCTTTGGCATGCGGACCATGAACCTATTTCAGGTGGTCTATTCCATGTCTGCCGTGGTGGCCGTCATTGCGCTGGCGCCGATGCTGGTTGGCTTGCTCGCCGCCGTCTATCTCTTCTTGCGGGCGATGCGCCAGTATCAAGCGCGCGCGATCGTAGCAGGTGGTCTGGTGGTGATGGCGGTGGCCATGAGCGGGGCGGCGCTGCTGCCGGTCTATGCTCCCTATTGGCTCTTTATCCTGCCGCTCTTCCTCTTTGGCGTGGGCTACCTGGTGGCCAGTACGATCTGGACCAGCGCCTTCTTGCGCACGGCGGTGGCGCAGCACTATGGGGTCAATGCCGCCATCAACAGCGCTACGTCTACGATTGGCCTGGCGGTGGGTTCGGCGCTCACAGGGAGCCTGCTTGCCCGTTTGGGGCTAGACCTCTACCGAGAACGGCTGGCGGCGGCCAATCTCACTGTTGCTGAACTCCTTGAAGTCGCAACGAGTTTGCAAGCCTTGATGCTGGCGGAACCGGCCGACGTCGCCGTCATCAGCGAGCATTTACACTTTGATTTGCTGGCCGGCTATCAAGAGGTCTATGCGATTGCCTACAGCCAGGTGCTCTGGTTGATGGTGGTCTTTTGTTTCATCACCGCGCTGATCATCGGCTTTGGTTTACGCCGTTCGCTGAAAGCAACATTACCGCATGAAGAAGAATTGAGCGCGGTTTAGCAAGACGTACAAAAAACTGCGGATCGATGCACCGCGGATTGTTGGCCGATTTGCCAATTCACGTTTCGCAGCCGGAAAAGCAAAAGTGGCGCACAGAGAGATTAGAGAAGACACAGAGCACACAGAGAAACCGCTGAGCAATCTATCTCTTCTCTGTGTACCTGCTGTACCTGCGTCAGGTGAGTGAGTTAGTAATTTGCAACGTTGGACGAGATCGAGCGCGCTAGAGGGTAGCGGTGCTCGCATCTTGAAAACAGTATTAGAGGAGAAACGATCATGCTTGGTAGAAAACGACCGCAAGAACGACGGGAACAGCGACGCGAGGAGCGGGAAGTCTTTGGCCGCCGGGGGACGGCCACCCGTTACCGGATGCGCCAAAAGCTGGTTTCGTTTGGCGACGATTTTTGGATCGAAAATGAGAGCGGTCAGCGCGTCTTCAAGGTGGATGGCAAGATGCTGCGTGTGCGCGACACGATTTTCTTCGAGGACACCAACGGTCGCGAGTTGTGCAAAATCCAGCAGAAGCTGCTACGGATCAGGGACACCATGGAGATCGAGAGCGAGAACGGCCAGCGGATGGCGCTGGTCAAAAAGGCGCTAATTACACCGTTGCGCGACCGTTGGACGGTGAAAATCGGCGACGGGCCTGATCTGAACGTGCAGGGCAATGTCTTGAACCATCAATATACCATCGGCGAGGGCGGCGGCAAGATTGCCGAGGTCTCGAAGAAATGGTTTCGCCTCGCCGACACCTATGGGGTGCAAATCGAGCCGGGGCAAAATGACATCTTGATTCTGGCCGTGACGGTGGCGATCGATATGATGGCGCATGGGTAGCAACGCCGGCGCGACCGCATGGTGTTCAGCTAATTAAGTTAATATCTCATTCTCCGGCAGGCCGCGATTGTGTGAGCAGCCTGCCGGGGGGACCCTGAAATTGAACCGACATGAAGCAATCCTTCTTCAACCGTAATACCATCGGCGCCGATCTGAGCGCCGGCCTGGTCTTAGGCATTCAGAGCATCCCGGACGGGATGGCCACCGGCCTACTGGCGCTGGTCAACCCGATCTACGGTCTGTATGCCTATATGACCGGCGTCTTTAGCGGCGCCTTGTTTTCCAGCTCGGTCTTTATGTCGATACAGGCCACCAGCGCCATGGCCCTGATCGTCGCAAGCGTGCCCCAGGTGCGAGACGGTCCTGACCCCAACACTCCCTTATTTGCCCTAGCCATCCTAACCGGGTTGATCATGCTGGCAGCCGGTTTACTCAAGCTCGGCGCTCTGGTTCGCTTTGTGCCCAACGCAGTCATCACCGGCTTTGTCAACGCCGTCGCCTTTCTCATCATCCTCGGCCAGTTGGACGACTTTACCGGGTACAACAGCGCCGGCGCCAATCGGGTGGTCAGAACCTTTGACCTCTTGCAACACATCGAGCAGGTGCATCTGCCGACCTTGCTCGTCGGCCTGCTCACCATCATCCTGATTTTGACTCTGGAGAAGACCAGCTTGGGGGCATTGGGGATGGTGGTGGCCATGATTTTCGCCTCGCTGGTCGTGCCGCTCTTTGGCGCCGATGCTGTCGTTCTGGTCAGGGACGTCGCCGCCATCCCCAACTCATTGCCGTTGCCGGTGTTGCCGCCACTGGCGGTTTTTCCCGGCCTGGTCATTCCGGCGCTCTCGTTGGCCTTTGTCGGGTTGGTGCAGGGGTCCAGCATTAGCCAATCCGTGCCCAACCCCGATGGCAACTACCCGGATGCATCGGGTGATTTTGTTGGGCAGGGGGTGGCGAACCTGGTTGCGGGTTCGTTGCAAGGCTTGCCGGTCGGTGGCTCGATGTCGGCCACGGCGCTGGTGCTCAGCGCCGGCGCCCGCTCGCGGCTGGCCAATCTCTCCGCCGGGGTCGTTATGGCGCTGGCCATTCTGCTTTTTGGCCGATTGGTGGGTCTGATCGCCATGCCCGTGCTGGCCGGTCTGTTGATCGTGGTTGGCTTCCGCACGTTGAAGCTTGACCAGGCGAAGATGGTTGGCAAGACAGGATGGGTGCAACTGAGTGTGATGATCCTGACTTTTGTGTCCGCACTCTTTATACCGTTGCAATATGCAGTCTTGCTGGGGGTGGGATTGGCAGTCGTGCTCTTCGTTTTTCGTCAGTCCAACAAAGTAACTGTAAAGGCGTTGGAACTGGAGGCCGGCGGGTATCCGGTTGAGGTGGCGCCGCCAAGCGCAGTTCCCCCCGGCCAGGTGACTGTGCTGATGCCCTACGGCAGCCTCTTCTTTGCGGCTGCGCCGGTGTTCACCGCGCAGCTTCCGGCCGTCACAGCGGATTCACGCCATGCCGTCGTGATCCTGGTTTTGCGCGGGAAACAGGAGGTGGGCAGCACCTTTTTGAAAGCCATCGCACGCTACGCCGACCTGTTGCGGCAACAGGGGAGCAAATTGATGTTGAGTGGGGTGGATCCAAACGTCGAAGAACAGATCGAACGCACCGAGACTATCCAGCATATTGGCCGGGGGAATATCTTTCTGGCCGATGAGCGCGTAGGGCAGGCGCTGTTGGACGCAATGGCAGCCGCCGAACAGTGGGTCGACGAGCAGGCAACGGGGCTAAAGCCACCGTACTAGCAAGACCAAGCCAGGTTAACCTGGCTTCTGTTGGCGCTAGCCCCGTCCATTTATGACGGGGCGGGCATCGTATTGGATAGAGACAAGGCTTTAGATAACCAATAGGAGACAACCATGTCACAAGCAAAAGAGGCCACCGAATTTACTGCTGCCGCCAATGCAGCCCTGCTCGACGAGCTCAACTGGGACGACACGCAGGATTACGAGCTAGCCAGCCGCGGCTTTATCGCCACCCTGGACGACCCGGTCATCACGGATGAAAATGGTCGCCCGGTCTGGGATTTGAATGCCTATCCCTTCCTGGCCGAGGAAACCGCCCCGCCCTCGGTCAACCCCAGCCTGTGGCGCCAATCGCGCTTGTTGACGCTCTACCACGGTCTGTTCAAGGTGTCCGAGGGCGTCTATCAGATTCGTGGCTTTGATCTCTCGGTGATGAGCATCATCGAAACCGATAGCGGCTACCTGGTCGTGGACCCGCTGCTGACGCCCCCCACCGCCAAAGCCGGAATGGAGCTGGTCTATCGCCAACTCGGCAAAAAGCCAATTGTCGCAGTCATCTACACCCACAGCCACGTCGACCACTGGGGCGGTGTCAAAGCGGTGATTTCAGAAGCCGATGTCCAGGCGGGCAAGGTCAAGCTCATCGCCCCGCAGCATTTTTTGGACTTCGCCATCAGCGAAAATATCATCGCCGGCAATGTGATGAGCCGCCGCGCCAGCTATATGTACGGCAACTTGAACCCCAAGGGCAGCAAGGGGCAGGTGGGCGCCGGGCTGGGGCAAACGACATCCAGCGGGTTGCCCACGCTGATTGACCCTACTGATTACATTACCGCCACCGGTCAGAAGATGACGATTGACGGCTTGGAAATTGAGTTCCAACTCACCCCCGGCACGGAGGCGCCGGTGGAGATGAACTTTGTTTTCCCCAAATACCGGGCGCTCTGTATGGCCGAGAACTGCACGCACAATATGCACAACCTCTACACCCCGCGCGGGGCGGAGGTGCGCGACGCCAAAGCTTGGGCGCGCTATATCGACGAAGCGCTTGACCAGTTTGCCGGCAAGTTTGACGTCGTTTTCGCCTCCCACCACTGGCCGATCTGGGGAGCGGATGCCGGAATCGATTTTCTGAAGAAGCAGCGCGATATGTACAAATATCTGCACGATGAAACCCTGCGGCTGGCCAACCAGGGCTACACAATCCTCGAAATTCCGGAGATCATCCACCTGCCGGCCGAGTTGTTCCGGGCCTGGTACAACCGCGGCTATTACGGCACGGTCAGCCACAACGTCAAAGCCATCTACCAGCGGTATCTGGGTTTCTTCGATGGCAACCCGGCTAACCTGCATCCGCTGCCACCGGTCGAGGCTGGCAAGCAATACGTGGCCTTTATGGGCGGGGCCGACGCTCTACTCCGTAATGCCCGCCAATCGTTTGCCGAGGGCAACTATCGCTGGGTGGCGCAGGTTGTCAACCATCTGGTCTTTGCCGACCCCGACAACCAGGAGGCGCGTGAATTACAGGCCGATGCGCTGGAGCAACTGGGCTACCAGGCCGAGTCAGGCCCGTGGCGCAACTTCTATCTCAGTGCGGCCAAAGAACTGCGCGATGGCGTGCTCGATCTGGCCGCGCCCAAATCGGTCACACCCGACACTGTGCGGGCGACCCCGTTGGAGATGTTCTTTGACCTGTTGGCGGTGCGTCTGGTCGGCCCCAAAGCCGAGGGCAAAGTGATCACGCTCAACGCCAATTTCACCGACCTTGATGAACAGTATCTGTTGGTGGTGGAAAATAGCGTGCTCAATCACAGCAAGGGCCGACAATCCGCCCAGGCCGACGCCAGCGTGACCCTGACCCGCACCGCGCTCGACCAGGTGGTATTGGGTGAGGCGACCCTAGCCGACAAACTGGCGTCGGGCGAAGTCAAGATCGAGGGCAACCAGGCAAAACTGGTCGAATTCCTGTCGCTGATCGACAACTTTGAGTTCTGGTTTAATATCGTTACGCCGTAGCAGGTAGGTGCAATGCCACGCTTGGTCTCAAAGGTTCAAACCCGGCGGGAAGGGGTCAAACCACGTTGGTCAGCCACTCGCCATTGTGTCCCCTTCCCCGAAGGTGGCCCTGATACTACGACGAGACTTTGACCAGGGTTGCGGACAAGACCTCCGCGAAGTCTCATTGTGGTACTGGCAAACTCGGATTTTCTATCTGATATGAGTGCCGCCAATCGACGGCGGTTGGCAGGCACCCGAACCGACACGTAGGCAATAATCGAATTTATACTACGCTCTGTTTGAAAACCGGGGTCGCCTGAAGGAGTAAGCTTCTTCGCAAAGTCCGGTTTTCAAAGCAACCGCAGAATAGACAAGGAGAATCGCTCATGCAGCAACTATCTACCGTTCCTTTGGCCACGGCCAAACTTGCCGGTGACGAAGTCATCGCGACCCCAATCGGCGAGATCAAACTGGTACACAATTATTTCGATGATGATGCCTCCCAGCGTCTCTACGATGAGATGGACTATCAGCGCGCAGTGCAGTGCTACCTCTGGTGCCATCCGCTGGTTAGTTTTGCAACCTGGCGCGAACGCCAGGCGCAGGCCTTCGACGCGACCGGCGCCACGGATTTTGTCGTCTTCGAGACACTGAATGAGAAGCGCGGTATTGTGACTAGCAACCTCACGACACCATACCTCATCCACTTCACCAGTCTGAAGGACGGCCCGTTGGTCGTCGAATACCCGGCGGGTAGGACTGCCGGTGGCTTCCTCGATTTCTGGCAGCGGCCAGTCGCCGACACCGGACTGACCGGCCCGGACCAGGGCAAGAGGGGGCGCTACATCATCGTCGGACCGGAAGACGACGCGCAGAAATACGAGCAGCCGGATGCCTATGTGATCAAAAGCACCACCGTCAACTTGATGTTCGGCCTGCGCATCCTCGACCCCGATCCGGCCTTCTCGACGATGTTCAAGGCCGCGCTGAAAATGGGCCGGCTCGGCAAACCGTTGAGCAGCGCCCGCTTTATCGAGGGCCTGGATGTCGAATGGGATGCTACCGCGCCGCGCGGCCTCGACTACTGGCGGCTGCTGGCCCAGGTTGTCAATGAGGAGCCAGTCCGTACAATCGACAAAGCGTGGATGGCAATGCTGCTGCCACTTGGCATTGAGAAGGGGAACCTGTTCAACCCGGACGCCCGCCAGACGGAGATTCTGCGCAAGGGCGCGGCGATGGGCGAACTGATGGCGCGCAACCTCCAGGTCAACCCCCGCTTTGCCGAGCCATACTGGGCAGGCACAAGCTGGTACAAGTGCTTCGACTTCACCATCCCACAGGAAACCGACACTCGCCTGGAATTGGACGAGCGCACGACCTGGTTCTACGAAGCGGTCACCAGCAGCGAAGGCATGGTGAACCCGAAGGTCGGCGCCGGTCAGGTCTACATGACGACCAAGCGCGACCATACGGGTGAACTACTGCGTGCCGATAAGACCTACAAGTTGCGCGTGCCCAAGGAAGTGCCGGTCGGGCAGTTCTGGGCGCTCACGCTTTACAGCGAGAACACCCGTCGCCTCTATGACAACGGTGGCAGCGAGAGTCGCAGCGTCAACCTCGACAGCAAGATGAAGGACCTGCAGTACAACACGGATGGCAGCGTTGATCTGTACATCGGGGCCAATGCGCCGCTCGGCTTCGAGCGTAACTTCATGAAAACGGTGGGGAATGACGGATGGTTTGTCTACTTCCGCCTCTACGCGCCATTGCAACCCTTCTTCGACAAACGCTTCGCGCTGCCAGACTTCGAGCGCATCGACTGACCCTTGACCGCCGAAACCACTGTGGCGGCGCAGCACTGGAACAGGGCGGGACGCAACAGGCCGTGATCCAACGGATCGTCCCGCCACTCCAGAATGCGAGACTGTAGCGTCCGCTAAACGTGTAGCAATGGAAAGTGGCGTGGTTAATCACAGCAAGGGCAAGCAATCCGCGTCAAGATCGAGGGCAACCAGGCAAAACTGGTCGAATTCCTCTCGCTGATGGACAACTTTGAGTTCTGGTTTAACATCGTCACGCCGTAGTCAGTCGGG
>JAHDWG010000489.1 GCA_023384495.1 Caldilineaceae bacterium | reverse complement strand
CATTGTGTTTGGGTTTTCCACTTCATTCTGGTTGTCGTTCTTTGTGCTCTTCCTGACGGGCGCATTTGACAATGTGAGCATGGTGATCCGCCAGACCCTGCAGCAGTTGTTAACGCCCGACCACATGCGCGGGCGGGTTTCGGCGGTGTCGGCCGTCTTCATCAGCGCGTCGAACGAACTGGGCGGTTTGGAGTCGGGGCTGGTGGCGCACTGGTTTGGGCCGGTGATTTCAGCGGTCAGCGGCGGTATTGGCACGCTCTTCGTGGTGGCGACGACCGGCTGGCTGGCGCCCGAACTACGCAAACTGGGCCCTATGCACGATGTGCGGCCTGTGGAGCCACCCCTCCCGGCCAGCAAACAGGCCCTGCCGGTTGCCTAGCCCATACTTTGGGCATGCCCCTATCCAGTGAATCCTTACAATCTTGTAGGTTTTTATGGGAAAATAGTCCAAAATTGGAGATTTGTACACATTTTTTAAGACTATTTCATGGATTTTGGGGCAATTGGGGCTTTACAACTGGCACACTCTATGGTATCCTTTTGAATACAGATTGCCTGTCACGTTGCGGCTCAGCCGCTATCGGGGGAAACGTGACAGGTAATCTCTTTTTTATTGGGCTCTTGTGGGTTTCCGTCAACGCCAATGCGTCAGGCTGGGTTTGGGTGGCGCACTCGTAGGAATTTTCGCTTGCCCACCTGAAGCACCGTTTCTGCACCCGGCTTGACCTCCACGGTAGTCTCCATTTGGCGCACAGCTTCGCCGCCGATGCGCACGCCGCCCTGTTCCATCAACCGGCGCGCCTCCCCTTTGGATTTGACCATGCCGGCGGCGTACAGCAGGTCGATGAGTGACTGGGGCGCATCCAGCATGAAGACAGGCGCATCGCTGGGGGCCTCGCCGGCGTGCATGCGCCCGGCGTCCTCGGCGGCGCGAGTGGCGGCCTCGTCGCCATGAAAAATGCTCACGATCTCCCACGCCAACTCGCGCTTGAATGCGCGCATCTCCAAATCGCCTTGTTCGATGGCGGCAAAGCGGGTGTCAATCCACTCTTGTCGCCAGCGCGTCGCCAGTTCGGCGTAGTTGCGCATGGCCGAATCAGGCACATTGAGCACTTTGGTGAAGATTACTCCGGGTGACTCGTCGATGCCGATATAATTCCCAAGCGACTTGCTCATCTTGAGCAGACCATCGGTGCCAACGAGGATCGGGAAGGTGAGCACCACCTGGGGCCGCATGCCGTGGGCCTCCATGAGCTTGCGCCCGGCCATCAGGTTGAAGAGCTGGTCGGTGCCGCCGATCTGCACATCTGTCTCCAGCGCCACGGCGTCATAGCCCTGCATCAGTGCATAGAAAAATTCGTGTAGCCAAATCGGGTCGCCTTTGTCATAGCGCTTGGCAAAGTTTTCGCGCATCAAGAATTGTTGCACGGTGAAGCTGCCCGCCAGCCGGATTACGTCGGTGAAGCTCAACTCGCCCAACCACTCGTGGTTGTAACGCACGGTCGTCTTCACCGGGTCGAGCACGCGAAAGACCTGTTGCGCATAGGTGGCCGCCTTGCCCAGCGCCTCATCCAGCGTCTGCTGCTTGCGGGCGCTCTCTTTGTCGCTGGGGTCGCCGATGATGCCCGTAAAGGTCCCAATTAAGAAGGTGACATCGTGACCCAAATCCTGAAACTGACGCAGTTTGCGCATGGGGATCGTATGCCCCAGGTGCAAGTCGGGCGAGGATGGGTCGAACCCACAATAGACCTTGAGCGGGCGACCTTGTGCAAAGCTCTCAGCCACGCGCATGCGCAGCTCCTGCTCCATATGTTTGGAGGTTTGGGGATCGCCAAAATCAACCCCGCGCATGAGGATGCGCATCTGCTCATCGACCGGTGGGAACTTCGCCATCTTCGCTGACTCCGAATCAAATATGCAATCCGTAATGGATGATTGAGCCTCGACTGTCGTCCATCGAGTACATCTACTCTACCCAAATCTAGAAGCACGGTCAACTATGGCAGCGGCTGAATGGAATTGAGCGCGCCAAAGCTGTTGACCTCAAGCCGCCACTCTGAGCCAGGCTGGCATTGGAGGTACTCTTCCAATGCGCGCGGCTGATAGGTAAATGACTGCTCCCCGGCGCTAACGATACACTGATACCGTTCGCTGCCCCGCCCCAGCCGCTGGCGCGGCTGCAACGCCGCCACTGGCCACTCGGGCGCAAAACCGGTTCCACGCTGCTCCAGGGTGTCAACCACGCGCCATTCGTCGACCGTGTACGAGCAGCGGTCCTCATAGATTTCGTAGCGACAGTCTTGCACCACGCGGCCCACACCAGTGCCGGTGTCCACCACATAGGGTGTGCCGCAAACTTCGCGCGCGTTGTCGGCAGGCGTATCCTGCGTGCGGCGCAGCGCGGGTTGGCAGCTTACGCCTGCGGCGTCTTGCGGCAATTGATCCCACCAGGCGGTGTGCTGCACCGGAACCAGCCCCTCAATGGGGACGGAGCGAACCCAGCGCGCCTCACGCACAACCCCAACCATCTCGGTCGTCCGCATGGAGAGGATGGCGAAGAGCGCCAACGCGCCGACCACCAGGCCGACGATGCCCACGATGAGCCATGAACCGCCGCTTCGGGAAGCCTTGGGCGTCGCCGGCGACGATGCGACGGGCTTTGGCCTGGCCAGGGGCGCGCCACAACGCTGGCAGGTGGTGGCCGTCCCCGGGTTGGCGGCCCCGCAGGTTGCACAGACAATATCCGGCGGTGGCCCGGCGTGGAAGGCGCCCACAACGTTGCCGGCCTCACGGCGAGCGCCCTCGTCAAGCGCGCCGCCACACTGGCGACAGGTGGCGGCAGTGGCGGCGTTGCGCGCTCCACAGTAGGGGCAATGGACATCAGGCCCCGCCTGGGCGCGTGCAATCTTCTCTGTGTCTTGCAACAACTGGCCGGCAGCCGCTGCTTCAAATTGGACATTGTCGGGCTGGGGGGCGCCACACCCGCTGCATGTGGTCTGTGTCCCTGGATTGCGCGTGTTGCAGCGCGGGCAGGTCCACTCCAACTCAACAAAGCCTAGTTCCTTGGTTGTCAAGGTCTTGGCCTCCCGTTATAATGCCCCAGCGGCAATCTTCCCAGCTTTTGCTGGGTTGGAAACCCGCCTTTCACAGCGAGAAGTCGCCGCCGCGACTTGATTTTCGGCGCCTGAGGCGGCGACTTTTCCGTGTCAGTAGCCGGATTTGTCCGTTGCAACGATAAAGTGTGCGGCAGCAGGTGAACCCATTCCCATGTCCGAACTGCTCAAGTCATGCATGTGTACCCAGGCCCAACTGGAGTCAGCGTCGTTTCAGGCCTGGTGTGACCGTTTGGGCCAGCCGCGCAACCACCTGCATCGCAAGGTTTGGGAGTGGTGCTATATTGCCCAGGCGCTGCACGAACGAAATCTGTTGCAACCGGGCTGTCGCGGCCTCGGTTTTGCCGTAGGCCAGGAGCCTCTGCCGGCGCTCTTTGCCGCAGCCGGTTGCGCCGTCACCGCCACCGACCAGCCGCCAGACCAGGCGCAAATCGGCGGATGGGTCGCCACGGGCCAACATGCCGCCGCCGTCGAACAGCTTCTCCATCCCACCATCTGCGCCCCGGCGCTCTTTCGAGAGCGAGTGACCTTTCGCCCGGTGGATATGCGTTCGATCCCTGCCGATCTGGCCGGTTTCGACTTTCTCTGGTCGTCGTGCTCGCTGGAACACCTGGGTTCGCTGGCGCAGGCGGAACAATTCATATTCGACTCGTTGCGCTGTCTGCGTCCGGGTGGCGTGGCGGTGCACACCACCGAGTACAACGTCTCGTCAAACCTGTTTACGATCCGTTCGGGCCAGACGGTGCTCTTGCGTCGCCGCGACCTCGAGCGGATCGCCCGGTTGTTGCGCGCCCAGGGCCATGCGCTTGAGCTTGACTTCTCGCCCGGCAATGGGCCTGTGGACGCAATGGTCGACCGCCCGCCCTATCGGCCCACCATGCACCTCAAGCTGCGAATTGGCCGCTTTGTGGCGACCTCGTTTGGGCTGATCATCCAGCGGCAATAGTGCGAACCGCGCTGCGAAGTTGCGATAGCCATTTGCCAAACGGTGCGCTCTGTGTCATGCTTTGGCCGGCTGCGCCCGTTGTGCGTCGCAGCCTGTGTCACAGTATACAATTTTCACCATCAGAAACAAATCAAGGAGGACCCTATGCCAACGAAAGCCCGTGGCGCCATTGCGCGCACGCCCGGCGCGCCGCTCAGCATTGAGGAATTTACCATTGGCGACCCTGGCCCCAACGAGGTCTTAGTGCGGATTCTAGCCTCTGGCGTCTGTCACACCGATTTGGGTGTCAAGATGGGCGTCTATGGCAGCGAGGGCTATCCCTTTTTGATGGGCCATGAGGGCGCGGGCGTCATCGAGGCCGTTGGGCCGGGCGTGACCAAACACAAGGTAGGCGACCATGTGATCCTGGCGTGGCGCGCCCCCTGCGGCGAGTGCCGCTTCTGCCGCAAGGGCAAGCCCAGCTTTTGCGCGGCGAGCCTCAACGCCGAAAAGCGCATGACCACCCACGATGGCCTCACGCTCAACCCGGTGCTGGGCATTGGCACCTTCTGCACACACACGCTGGTCCACGCCGACCAGGCAGTGGGCTACGACCCGGCGCTGCCCGCGCCGCAGATGTCGCTCATCGGCTGCGGCGTGATGACCGGCGTCGGCGCCGCGCTCTACGCCGCGGGGGTGAGCCCCGGCAGCAGCGCGGCCGTCTTTGGCTGTGGTGGCGTTGGGAATAGCGTCATCGCCGGGGCCAAACTGGGCGGCGCCACCACGATCATTGCGGTGGATATCGACCCCAAGAAGCTGGAGTGGGCCAAGGACTTTGGGGCCACGCATACTGTCAATGCCGCCGAGGTCGACCCGGTGGTCAAAATCAAGGAGATCACCGGTGGGCACGGCGCAAACTTTACCTTTGAGGCGGTGGGCAAGGCGCAGACGCTTGATCAGGCGCTTTGGAGCCGCGACCTGGCCGGCACCTGTGTGCTCATCGGCGTGCCTGGCCCCGGCCCCGAGTTGA
>JAHDWG010000488.1:755-5075 GCA_023384495.1 Caldilineaceae bacterium | reverse complement strand
TGTCAGATTACCCTTGCTGGTTGCGATGTGCAGCGTCTGACAGATGCCATGCACGATCTCGTGCCAAAGCGTGTGCTGAAGCGATGTTGGGTCGATGTTGCCGCCGCCGTCGTAGACGCGGATCGTCTGCGTGAATGTGTCAATCTGGCCCATGTAGCTATCCCGGCGGTGTACATCTACCTGACTGGCCTCACTGACATACAGCACTGAGTAGTCAAGGCCCATGATGCGAATCTTGGTTGGAAGTTCCATCTACTACCCCGGATATTCACGAACACGAGCCGGTATCGCCCGTGTGCGTCCGAACCGTGCGGCGCTGCCAGCGGATGCCCCGATTGCGGCCACCAGCTCCTCTTGCCAAAAGGCGAGCAACTCCTTCAGGTGTTTGAAGACCTGGCTCAGTTTCTCCTGGCTCTCGTTTTGGGTGTAGTCTGTGAGCTTTGCACTGGACGCCAACAGCCGGCGGATAGCGATCACTCGCGTCGCCGCCGTCTGCGCTGCCAGGTCGGTGTGCATTTCTGCCGCTTCATCAAAGATGGCGTCAATTTCTGCGTCAGTGAGAGAGGTGGAATTTGCTCCCACATCATCCCTAAGCCGCTGCTTTTGCGCCGCTGATGTTGCCATCCGCCACCCCCTTCCACAAGTCCAACACCCGCTCAGCAAACCGTCGCCAGTCATACAGCCGGCGCACCTGTGGCGCTTGATTGTGCGCCTGGCGCAACAGTCGTTCCCGTTCCAGCGCAACGTAGCGCATCAGGGCAGCCAGTTCCATGGAATCGACTTCGGCCCAGTCGCCCAGGTCTTGTCCTTCCAGGGCCTTAGCTCCTCGCCAGTCGGCTTTGACCAGCCGGTAGGGGATGGGGATACCCCACTGGGCAATGTCGTCCGCCGTGCCGCCCCAGCCGGTAGAGAGAGATATACCGCCAGTAGCCGCAAACTCCCGTGGAATTAGGCCGAACCCCTCGCCTTTGGTCGGGTTCACCAGGCAATGAGCGGATAGATACAACTCATGTAGCTCCAGTTCGCTCATGTCCCGCTGGATGACTTCGACGTTCTCATTGGTCAGGCTCATGCCGACTTTGGGCGTGCGGCCCTTCAGGATTAGCCGGTAGTTGGAGTCATCCCCGAATGCACGCAGGAACGCCTGCAACGCCGTCAGGCCGCCCTTGCGCAGGCCCCTGTCCATGAAGGCGAGGAAGGTGAACGGCCCGTCAGTCTTGCGCTGCGCTGGCCTGTACACCTCACTGACCCCCAGCGGCACCACATGCACTTGCATCGGCGCCGTAACGCCGCAGCGCTGGAACACCTCACGACAGAACTGGCTTGGCGTGATTACGGCGTCCATCGTGTTGAGCACTTCCGCCCAGCCAGCCGGCAGCCTCGTGCTCTCGAACATGGTGAGCGCCACCCGTGGGCCAACTTGCGCAATGGCCGGATAGCGGTGATAGCCCGTGGGATAGCCAAGAGAGATCGAACCAAGCGCCGCCCGCATCGGCTGGCCCGTGATGGCTGCCACGTCCGCCGGCTGGTTGGGGTGTTGGTTATCCCCCAGTGCAAGCAGGTTGACGTGGCAGCCCAGGGCGGTCAGGTGGCGGGCGAGTTGCCCCGCTATCAACCCATAGCTATCGGCCATGTCCAGATGGCCCGGTGTGCAGACGTTGATGGATTGCATGGCGCATCCTCACTAGGTCGGCCAGACGATCTCCTGCACTGCGCGACCGGGGTTGGAAAAGATGCCCAGCCACACATCCCAGACGATCTGCTCAAGGATGAACCGGCTCACGTCTGGGTTACCCGTCACGCTATCCAGCGGCTGCTTGACCAGGCTCACAAAGTCCTCGTCGCGGAATGACAAGTTGATGAGATAGCCTTTCTCGAACGGGACGCCGGGATAGGTCGTGGCTTTGCGGCCGCGAGTGCCAGTCCAACCGTTGTAGCCGATTACGGTTTGGATGCTGTTCGCTGCGCTGCTGTCCAGCCGGAAACCCTGCTGGGGAACTCGGCTCAACATGCGCTCGACCATGAACGTGCGCGCCGGGTGAATCAACAGCGCATACGGGCCGGGGCGTGGGTTGGTCGTGTCGTTCATGCTGGCGACGATGGCATCCTCGATAGTAAGGAACCAATCCTCGACCAACGTTTCGCCGGCTGGGTTAGGCCCGGTCTGGTTGCTGGCCGGGTAGGTGTAGTTGAGGATCGGATAGAAATGCAGATGATTGAGCAGCGCGTTGTGCGCTTCGCCTGCATTTCGTTCCATGCGTGCGATCTGCCAGAGCTGATTGAACATAACCAATTTCTTGGAGTATTCCAGCCCAACGCCAAACTGCCGCTGACGCACGCTGGCTTCCGAACTGGTCACGCTAGCGAATTTGACCTCGCCGCCCTCGAACACCTCCTCGAACACGAAGCCGCCCGGCCCGAAGTTTTTGATGTTGAGCGTTTCGGGCAGATTGGCATCGACCACGATGTCATAGATCGGCTCGTAGAGGGTTGGCACCCGCAGCCGGCCAGCGTCCACCTCGAAGCGGGTGCGCTCGTACCACTCCGCCCCAAAGTTGTCGCTGCCGATGAACTCATAGATCGCCTGGCCGTTTGGCTGGCGAATCTCTTGCACATGGTTACGCAGATCGAAGCCTTCAGCCGCCTTGCTGAATGGCAGATCCTTGCGCAAAAGTGCTTGCGATAGAAATTTGATGGTCATACGTATCTCCTCGTGTTGAGTTGCCATACTACTGCAACTACAACGCTGTTTAGCTCAGCAGCGCGTTGTGCGCAAGCATAATGCCGGTGACGATATTGTTGGCGTCTTTGTCGGCGGTCGCCTTGAAGAAGGCCAACTTGCCAGACCCGGCGGCGGTGACGTAGGCCTCATCGTCCGGATAGTGCCCGGTTACGGTCGCCACCTCGATGTATACGATGTCGCCTTTGTTCACGGCCAGCCCCGCCGGCACGACAAACTGATATTCCCGGTCATCTGCGATCAGGGCGATGGTTTCGCCGCTCTCGCCATCGCTGCCGGCCAGACCCAGCCAGCCCTCAACATAGATGACGGCGCTCTTTTTGACGGTGGCGGTCAAATCAACATTGACACTACGGCCGTCACTCTCGAACCAGTTGAGACTACCTGCAACCGTGGTTGCCCTTTCGAACCTCCTCGTGTCAATCCTGGCCCGTAGCCGGACTGCTATTTTCCTCTACTTGACCAAACCCACAGCGGTAATCGTCCACGGGTTGGAATTAGACACATCAACGTGCAAGCACGCCCACCGGCCGTACACCTGAAACTGCTTCATGTCGGCAGTGTCCGCCGTGTTGGCGCTCACCACTGCCGGGCCAGACACATACGCCCCATCGATATTGCTGAATTGCAGTGTAACCGTGGTCGTGTTGACCGTACCCTGGTCGATGATATAGTGCAGATCCAACACGTTGAATCCATCCACGTTGACGCATGTACGGGCGTCCGCCGTCAGTGCGGTAGGCGCTTGCCAGAAGTTGGCGACCCTTGGCGCCGGGTTGCGTGGGTACTGGGTGATCGGCGTGGGCGCGGCGGCGGGTGCGGCCTGCACATCAGGCACAGGCGCCAGCACCATCGGCCCCAACAGAGCCGCCAGCACGAGAACGACAATCATCAGCGGTAGAAAAGCACGCTTGTTGCTCATGGTGTGTTACTCCTTGCCAAAAGGATAAAATGCTAGACTCTTGCCTCCCACGGGGGCGCCTAGTCCTCGCGCTTCGGAATGGTGAAGTAGTGCCCGCCCTTCCCGTTCTGCCCCTGCACCGGCGTCCGTTGCGCCGGCCCCATCGTCTCCCGCACGTGGCCGGCCAGCAGGCCCTTGACCGCCTCGCTTTCCAGCACCTGCTTGGTGACCGTCTCCGCATCCTGCACAGTCTGCGGGCTGCGAGCGGTGACCAGCTCGGTGACCAGCGGGCGCAGTGTCTCAATCTGGATACCGGCGTTGACCAGCTCGGTGACCTTGTTGACCACAGCCTGCTTTTCCTGCTCGGCCTTGGCGTTCTGCAGCTCGGTGACAGCCTGCACCACATCCGCCTTTTCATCGAGACCCAACGCTTCACGAATGCCCTTGACTTGCGCCACTTCCTTAGCCTCCTGCACCGTGGAGAGCACGGCCTCCCGCACCGCCTTGGGCAGCAGTTGCGCGTCCTCTACGGTCAGTTCCCGGATAGCTTGCAGCTTATCCATATAGTCCTCCTGATAACTATCACTGTTACTCATTTCGGTCGTGAAGTGGGGCACGGCAGCCAGGTCAGCAATGCCGGCCCGATCCGCCGGCGCGATATCGATCTGGTTGAGACGCA
>JAHDWG010000488.1:0-745 GCA_023384495.1 Caldilineaceae bacterium | reverse complement strand
TCATCCCAGATACCTTCGACCATCGCATCGATGGAGGTGGCGATCTTTTTGCCGCTCGCCCGGTAACGCTTGAGCCTGGCTCTGGCGTCACCGGGTGGCACATACCCTTTGCCCCACAGCAGTTCACCGACGCGCCGCGCGCCGATCCAGTGGACTGCCTCACTTGGAAACTCCGTCGCCCTGGCCTCTGCGGATAGGTGCCCCATGAGGCCGACAGGCTTATTGGCGAGAACCTGACGCTCAAGTTCCGCCACGAATTTGTCGTCATAAAAGCGCTTGTTACCGCTTTTGACGTTGGCCTTGCCGATGGGCAAGGTTACAAACACCGGATCGCTGTCACCTTCCACGAGGGCGTCATAGTCCACGCCGGTGGCGATAGGCACATCCGGGTATTTGCCTTTGAACTCCCAGACCAGCATCACGTCGGAGAGGCGCTGGTGGGTCAGGGTTTCGGCCACGTACGAGAGACGGACCAACTCCCACTCCAGCCGCTTGGCGAAGATGATGGCCTCATCGGTGACGGTCATGCGCACCCGGTAATACTGGTCGCCACTCCGCACGATAACGGAATCGTTGAAGACATCCGTCACCCAGGGGTAGTCGCCGGCCACGCCGGGGAACTGCTTACCGAACTCACTGCGCACGCGGTCGATGAAATCGTTGAGCGAGCCGTCGTACTCCTGCGTGTTGCGCTGCCTGGTCATGTTGCTGTCGCCTCCTTGCCGGCTCACTTCTTGTCAGCCGG
>JAHDWG010000487.1 GCA_023384495.1 Caldilineaceae bacterium | reverse complement strand
AGTTTGTCATTGCCAAGCAGATTGGCGAAAAACCCTACCCGGTCAAAAAGGCCATGGGGCAGGCGGCCAAGTATACAGCGGGCGCACTGGACGACATCATGGCGCGGCTGCTCGAGGCCGATTACCGGATGAAAACGGGCGCCGATGTGGAGACGGAGGTCGACCTGTTGGTGGCGGAACTGACGCAAAAATGAATCTGTTGCATCTTTCGTTGACGCATTTTCGCAACTATCGGCGTTTGGAGTTGGATTTCCAGGGCCGCTTTACGCTGTTGCAGGGCCAAAACGCACAGGGAAAAACCAATCTGCTTGAGGCGATCTTCTTCCTCGCCACCAGCAAGCCTGTCCATGCGCAGACCGAGCGCGAGGTGGTGGATTGGGGGGCCGATGAGGAGCCGATCCCCTTTAGCCGGGTGACGGGCCGTGTGCACAACCAGGCCGAAACGTTTGAGCTGGAAGTGCTGCTCACCCCGCGCGGCGACGGCGTCAATTTCACCAAGCAGGTCAAAATCAATGGCGTCAGCCGCCGCAGCATGGATCTGGTGGGTATGCTGCGGGCGGTGCTCTTTTTGCCCGAAGATATCAAACTTGTGGATGGTGCGCCCGGCGAACGACGGCGCTATCTGGACATTGCCCTCTGCCAGATCGACCGCAACTACTGCCGGGCGCTGGCCGACTATCAAAAGGTCATGACCCAGCGCAACAGCTTGCTCCGCACCCTGAGCGAACAGGACATTCGCCCGTCCGCCGAGTACATTGCCGATCAATTGGCGTTTTGGGACGAGAAGCTTGTCGCCCACGGCAGCCAGGTGATTGCCCGGCGGGCCGCCTATCTGGGGCAACTGGGCGAAGCCGCCTGCCGTCGCCATGCGGAACTGAGCGATCGTCGCGAAACGTTGCAACTTCACTATCTGCCCAGCTTCAACCCCGGCTGTTGGAACGACGCCGATTTTGCCCGGCTGACCGACGAGCGCCACACCGACGCCGTGCTGGCGTTGCCGGCGGCAACCGAGATCGATGCGGCCACGGTGGCCGTCCACTATCACGCTCGGCTGCGCAACCGCCGCGCCCGCGAGATCGCCGCCGGCACAACGCTCTATGGGCCGCACCGCGACAACTTCCGTTTCGTCGCCAACGGTCGTGACCTGCGTACCTTTGGCAGCCGTGGCCAGCAGCGCACCGCCGCCCTTGCCCTCAAGCTGGCTGAATTGGAGGCGAGCAGCGCCACAACCGGCGTCGCGCCGATCTTGTTGCTCGACGATGTTATGAGCGAGCTAGACGCCCAGCGCCGGCAGACGCTGTTGGCGGCCCTCGACAACGTCGAGCAGGCCATCATTACCACCACAGATTGGTCCGACTTTGCCCCTGATTTTCGCGCTGCGGCCCAATTACTGCATGTGCAACAAGGGATGATTCAGGAACAGTGATACGGAACGCGCCGCAACCAATTGCAAACTCACCACGAGATCCCTCACCATGACGTATCGGCTGCTCAAGCACAAGGCATATGATGAATCGGCGCGACGGTTGCCGCTGTCGATCCAACACAAGGCCGCCTGGGCGCAGGTGCTGCTGGGCATCCGCGGGCGCACGCCAAGCGTCAAAGGGACGCGCGGGCTCAATGCCCGTTGGCGCCGCACACCGGTGCAGGGCAATCACTATTACATGTGGTGGATCCCGCGCAGCGAAGGCATGATCGCCGGCGGTGAAGCAGACGAAAGCGCGCCCGGCCAAGACACCAACACGATCCTGATCCACTCGATCCGCCATCACGATGAGACCGACGAGCCGATTGACCCCGGCACGCCAGCCGACTACGAAGAGCTCACCCTGCTCAACCTCGACCCGCGCTACGATGAACAATTGGAGCTGAGCCGCCGCATTGCCGCCGAACAAGTCGCCCTGGCTACGATCAAAGGTCTGCCTGGCAGCGGCAAGACAGTGTCACTGCTCTATCTGGTGAAAGACATGGCGCAGCGCCCCGACCTGCGCAAAATTCTCTACGTCACCTATTCGAGCCGGCTCAAGCGAGCCGCGCGCGACTTCCTCCTAGCGCAGGATGACGCAATCAGCCAGGCCGTGACGATCCGCACACTGGGCGAGATCGAGCACGACCTTACCGGCCTTTCCAGCGCGGGCGAGCCATTTGGCGAACTGCGCGATTTTGCCCGCTTTGTCGAAGCACAGACCAGCGCCGCATTAGGGGCATGGAAACGATACCCGCAGACGCTCTATACCGAGATCCGCGCCCACCTGCTTGGGCGCTCCTTCCCGGCCAGCTTTACCTTGCCCAACGACAAGCTCAATGCGTTGATTGGTCATGGGGCAGCCAACGGCGCAACCGCCGACGCCGCGGCCTATGCTGCTGCCCGCGGGTTGGATTTGCCCGCTGCTGCGCAAGTGATCAGCGTTGCGGATCGGTTGCGCAACGGGCGCTTTTTCCAAGACCAGCGCGGGGCGCAGCGCGCCATCGAACTGCTGCAAAAGGGGCGCATTCCCGGTTGGCTCGCCGAGCTGGATGCGCTGGTGGTTGATGAAGTGCAAGACCTGACACTGGTGCAGATTGGTCTGTTGGGCGAGTTGGTGCGGGCGCGGATGCGCCGCCGGCCCGATGCGCCCTTTGCCTTTACGGTGGCGGGCGACGAGTCGCAGATTGTGCAGCCGAGCGGTTTCGATTGGGGGATCACCAAGGAGCTGTTAGGGGAGCAACTAGGCATCTGGCCCGAGGAGTTCGAGTTTCACTATCAGCGCCGTTCGCCGCGCAACCTGGCCCAACTCATCGACAACACCTGGCAACTCTATGGCTACCTGCCCAAGGCGCAACGGCCCAGCGCCCGCCGCCAGGCCTTTCTCTACGCCGATGACCCCCAAAACGGCGCCGAGGGCCACGGGCGCATCCTTGTCTGTCCCCCCTTGCCCTTGCCCGAACGGGCGACGGCATCGAGCGAAGCTGGGTGGCTCGCCTTGCTCACCGAACTGGCCGACAAGCCGGGCAGGGTGCTCATCGACCTGAGCGACACCCTGCGGCAGACGCTTGCCGGCTCGCTGGGCGCGGACCGCGATGAGGTGGTCTTTCTGGCGCGCGAAATCAAGGGGCTTGAACGAGCCACCGTGCTGGTTTACGGCCTCAACGAAGTCTATGCGCGGGCCATGCGCCTTTGCAACAGCCACGACGACGGCAATATCCCCCGGTTTGAGGCGCGCCGCCTTTTTGACGAAATTCGGGTGGCGCTCAGCCGATCCACCGAGAAGATTGTGTTGCTCGAACCCGCCGACGCCCCCGTGCTCGATGAACTGGGCTTTCGCCAATTGGCCGGCGCGGGCGCGCTCACCTGGGATGGGCTGCTCGATACCCTCCAGACCGAAGACATGTCCGAAATCGAATTGGTGGAAGGCTATCTGGACGAAGCGGACGATCTCTTTGAGCGGGCCATGTGGGCGCAGGGCTTTCGCCGCAACCGCCGCGCCTACGAGGTGGCCGTCCAACTCGGTGACCGGGCGCTCCAGCGAGAGGCGCAAGAGCAATACATCGACGGCATTGTGCAGGAAGCCGCCCATTGGTTGCGCACGGGCGACTGGCGGCAGGCATACGACCGCAATCGCGAGGCGCAAACCCTGGCCGAAACCTTTGGCGACCCGCTGCTGATCGACACTGTGGAAGAGCAGTTTTTGGAGATCAGCGGCCTGATCGGGCGCCAGATCGAACAGTGGCTCGCCCAGGCCGAGGCCCAGCGCCAGCAACACCAGCCCAAGGCCGCCCTGGATGCCATGCAGCAGGCCGCCGAGTTGGCGACACTGGCGCAAGACCCGGCCCTGACTGCCAGGGTTGACGAATTGCACGTGTTGATCGCATGGGAATGGGCCGCAGCGCTGGCTGACTCGCCCTACACACCCGAGGAGGCATCGCTGATCGCCGATCTGCTCGATGCCGCCGCCCAGACCCTTACCCGTCAGGCCGATGAGGACGGCGCCCAGGCCGCCGCTTTGGTAGCCCGGCGCTACCGGCAGATCTCGGTGCGTGCGCGCCTGAGTGAATCCGACGTGGCCGCGTTACTCACCTTTGGCGAACGCTATCTGGCGCTGGTCAAGCCGCTGGAGATGGGCCGCGACGCCTACCGCTTTGTGGGCCTGTGGCTGGCCGAGGCGTTTGCCAACCTGCATCTGCGCGCCAACCTGTATGCGCGCTGGGCGCTCCTGGCGCAAGAGCTGGCCTTGCTTGACCCAACGTTCGACGTCGATGAACCGATGTGGGACTTGGAGAACAGACTCAACCTGCTGCTGGAACGAGGCGAACATACGGTCGAGGAGGCGGATGTGGCCCGCTTTCAGGCGCTGGTGGCTGCCTACAACGGGGATGCACAACTGGCTGCCCAAACGTGGGAACAACTGGGGGAGCCGCAGGTGGCCGCTGAGTTTGCCCGCGATGCGGGCGATCTGGAGCGCGCCTATCGTCTCTTGCACCAGGCGCGCTTATCGATCCCCGAAGAGCTGGCGACGGCCGTCAAGGCGGTTCGCCTGCTCCAACAACTTCACCACAAACACGCCGGTTTGCGCCCGGCGGAACGCCGCGCCTTGTTGGCCGAGATGGCGGCGCTGCAAGCCGCGGTTGCGGCTGCGCCCCTGCCGGAAGATGAAGGAGCGCAGACCGCCGGCGGCTGACACGCTGTCCATGTGGGAACACCTCACCTGTACACTTATGCAAGTTTGAGGCGGGCCGGCAGCGTCAGCAAGGTCGCCCACAACGAGAACGCTTCACCAGCTTGGGCCGGCGCCCCCTGTTGCCCCCCATCCACGTTTCTTGCCCGCAATAGGCGCTCAATCTCTGCTTCACGCAATAGCTCAGCATGACGCTGTTGGATAAGCGCGGCTTGATGGTCGACATGTTGGAATTCCATTATTTTCTCCTCTTGCCCACTGTGCAGTGTGAAGACCGCACATTTACCATTCCGTATTCATTCCGGTATACTTGAGCCTGACCGGCGGCCGTTGTGAATGGCCACCCCTCAGCTCGGTCTGTTGTATAGGACTTACGCAGGCCTTGACTGAAGATTTGTTCGTTGACCAAGTTGTCTCTCC
>JAHDWG010000486.1 GCA_023384495.1 Caldilineaceae bacterium | reverse complement strand
TCCTGCGCGCCGGCAGGAGCGGGGACGGCCTGCGCGACAGGCTTGCCCAGCCGGCGAGGCCGATCAGCAGCCCGGCGCCGGCCAACGCCAGCCAGACTTGCACAGCGCCCAGTGTGAGCGGGAAATCGGGGTTAATGGCCCCCGTGTCCAGCCGGGGCGAAGGTCTTATCAGCTCTGCCAGGGGGATGAAACGGCTGCGAAAGTCGCTGGCGACAATGCGGTCCAGCCGGACATAGTGGCTCTCGAACAGCGCCGGCAGCCAAAACCAGGCGCTGAGCATCAGCCCCAGCAATCCACCACCGGCCGCCAGCCCCAAGGCGGGCCAGCGCCGTGTCCATAGCGCCAGGAAGAGGCTCAGCGCGCCGACCATGCCGGCCAGCAGCAACGCCACCACGTTGTGGCTAAGCAGTGCCCCCACGAGCGCCAGTGCGATCAGCAACATGGAACGCGGCCGGCCGCCGTCAAAAAGTTGCAGCACCCCCAGCGCAGCCCAGGGGATAAAGCTCCACGCCAGAAACTGGGCGGCATTGCCCTGGATAAAAAGTTCTCGCAACAAGATCGGCGCATAGAGAAAGGCCGCCGCGCCCACTGCGCCAGGCCAGCGGCCCAACTGCGCCCGGCTGAGGGCATAGCCGCCAAACGCCGTAAGCGATACGCCGGTGAGCAGCATGGCCTTGTAGGCCAGCTCCAATGGCAGCCCCAGCGTATGAAAGAATGCGGTGAGCAGATAGGGCAGCGGCGGGGCATAGACAAAGAGGGGCAGCCCATAGCCAATGCCCAGGTTGGCGGCCCATCGGGGCAACCAGAGGCCATCCTGCCAGGCGTGAACCATTTCGGCGGCGCGGATCAGATGGACGGGGCCATCGGCGGTGTTGGGCAAGCCGCCCGGCGTCAGCGCAGCCCACAAGGGCGCCATCACCAGCACGGGGATCAACCATTCCACCCCATCAAGGAGTCGCCTATCGACCTTCATGGCTGTCTATCCATCCATTCTTGAACCAGGCATAAAAAAGCCCAAGACCGCAGTCTTGGGTTTGGCGTGGGCAAAGTGGTCGCCTCGAACGTGCGCAGACAAATCGTCAGTTTCACACACCAACAAAGCGGAACCAACGAGTGGATCGGACAGGATTCGAACCTGTAACCAAGGAGTTATGAGCCCCCTGCTCTGCCGTTGAGCTACCGATCCATGAGAAAAGCTCACTCGCCGCAGCCGGGACAATCAGAGCGGGTAGCGGGAATCGAACCCGCATCACCTGCTTGGAAGGCAGGGGCTTTGCCATTAAGCTATACCCGCAATCTCATTCTTTGTGAGTATGGCATATTGGGCAAAAAATGTCAAAAGTTTTCGTTGTTTGCCGCCCTGGTTCATGCCCGCTACAATAGGGCCTATGAACCAGCGCCAACCATCCCCGCTCCCTCCACGTCGCCCCCGTCGTCCATCGGTTTCGGTGGGGGCGCTCCTGTTTGTGCTCTTTGTGGTGATGGTGAGTTGGTGGCGCGGTGGCGAGTTTGCGTTGCCTGGGGCGCCGGCTGTGCCCACCGGCGCTGCGCAAGTGGCCACTGCGGCCACGCCGACAGACACGCCCAATCCATCGCCCGCCACGACGCAGCCCACGCCTACATCCCGTTCCACGCCCACCGCACAGCCCCGATCGGCAGCGCCGCAAAGCGGATTGCCCACCGTCGCCTTTGCCGACCTGCCGGACGAGGCCCGGCAGACGATCGCGCTGATCGAGCAGGGCGGCCCCTTCCCCTTCGAGCGCGACGGGGTCACCTTTCAAAACCGAGAGCGACTGCTGCCGCGCCACCCACAGGGCTACTACCGGGAGTACACGGTGATCACGCCGGGGGCGCGTGATCGCGGGGCGCGCCGCATCGTGCGCGGCGCCGAGGGTGAGATCTATTACACGGATGATCATTACGGCAGCTTCCGCGAGGTGGTGCGATGACGGCGGATCGGTTTGCGCGGTTGTTTCGAGAGGGCGTCGATGGGCGCGGTGTGAGCGGGGGCGTCTATCAGCTGCGCGGGCGCGTCACGGTTGGCGCCATAGCCCAACAGGCGGCGCGGGCGGGTTGGCGCTGTTTTTATCTGCGTGGCTGGCGTATCAACGACAAGGCCACCTTTTTGGCCGCATGTGCGGAGGCCATGCGCTTTCCCGGCTACTTTGGTCACAACTGGGATGCGCTGGAGGAATCTCTCACCGACCTGGCGTGGGCGCCGGCGCGCGGCTATGTGACCCTATACGAGGACGCTGCGCCCTTCGCCCAGCAGCACCCGCAGGAGTGGCGGATCGCGCTCGCGATCCTGCGCGACAGCGCCGCGGCCTGGCAGGCGCGCGGCGTCCCCTTTGTGGTGTTGTTGCGTCGCGGCGGGCGCGCGGCG
The DNA here is from genome assembly GCA_023384495.1 of Caldilineaceae bacterium. Lineage (GTDB taxonomy): Bacteria > Chloroflexota > Anaerolineae > Caldilineales > Caldilineaceae > CFX5. The sequence goes on along the minus strand of JAHDWG010000486.1, from coordinate 2,698 downwards.
GTGGGCCTGCCGTCTTTCTGACCGCTGAGGGGCCGCCATCGATTGCCCCAAGGCTTAGTGCAGCGCCCAAGCCCACAACAACAACCGGCTCAAAAGAACTCATCCAACAGTTGAAAATAGGCCATTTTGTGGGGATCGGGCGCAATGCCATAGTGCTCGAACAGGAGCGGAACCCACTCCTCGCCAAAGTTGTAGGCCAGGCTGCGCGCCGCCAGCGCCAAGTCTTGGAAACGGTCGGCGACGCCCGCCCGCCCCAGGTCGATAAACCCGCTGAGCTTGCCGCCGTCGAGCAGGATGTTGGGCAGGCAGTAGTCGCCGTGGGTGAGGACCAGATCCTCGGTTGGGGGGCGGGTTCCTTCGAGTTCGGCTAACACCTCCGCTACACTCTTACCCAGGCGCTGCTCGTCAAAATCGTCCGGGTCGACCAGGCCGGCGGCGGCCCGCTGCCGGGCTCGCCCAAGCTTTGCCCCAATCATTTCGTCAAAGGGGCAGTTGTCCATGGGCGTTGCATGAAACAGGCGAAGCCCTTCGGCCAGCACGCGCACCAGATTGGGGAGATCATCCCCATGCGTCTCGTGGATGGCGTCCAGCCCGGCAATGGCGGACATGAGCAGATAGCCCTGCCCATCTTCGTCGAGGAAATGGTAGACCTCGGGCACAGGAAGGTGGATCGCCAACCATGTCAGGCGATCCCGTTCATCCGCAATCATCCCCGTGGGGCCGACTTTGAGGAAGCGAATCGGCGCGCCCGGCTGCGTCAGGCGATAAACTGCCGCGCCGGAGCAACCCCGCTGGATCGGTTCCCATGTATAACCTGCGATCTCCGCGGCCAGCGTCGCGGGGGGGGCCCGGCGGGGCGGTAGCATCATTCACACATCCAAAATATAGCGTTCGGCAGGGCTAAGCCGGGCGAGGGTTGTTGCATCAAGCGATGCGCGTTGATCGGTCTGCTGGGGCTGGTCGCGGCGACAGAAGTAGGAGTGCATGGCGCGTCGCGGCCGGTCGGTGCGGTTGAGCGTGCCGCCATGCCAGGTATGCGAGTTGAAGATCACGACCGTACCCGCCGGCGCGACCAGCACCACCTCGTCGGCATGGGGTTCACGCGGGTCGCTCATCACCTCTTGTGGCGTCTTGCCCCAGCGATGCGAACCGGGCACAACGCGCGTCGCGCCGTTATCCGCCGTGAAGTCATCGAGCAGCCAGATCGAGTTACAGACGTGATAGTCACCGGGCGCCACTGCGCCGCGCCAATCCACATGGAGCCGTTGTAGCCCCTCGCCGGGCAAGGCCGCGCGGGCGTTGAGCGACGAGAGCTTGAAATTGTGCTTGAGGACGTGGGCGATGCCGGCCAACACGCGGGGATGGGTAAAACAGACCGCAAAGAGCGGGTCTTTGTTGACCAGGTTGGCCAGACGCAACGTACCCGGCTCCTGATGGACTTCGGCGCCGGCCTGTGCACCCTCCTGTTCGGCCAGTTCAGCGAGGCGCGCTGCGAACTTCGCCACCTGGGCGCCGCTCAAGATCTCATGGAGGGGGAGATAGCCGTTCTCATCCAAGAATTGTGTTTCGGCAACCGATAACGTGTCATTGCGCACCCCAAAAACGCGCAACGCTTCACCCATATTCATCAACTGCTCCTATGTTCTATATTCCCGCTTTCGCCATCCGCAGCACTTCCACCGCCTTGGCCCATGCCAACGCAGGGTTGTCACAGCTCTCTTTGGTGCCGATCTGCCCTTCCCACGCCCAGACGTAGAAGGCGTCAGGCTGCTGGCGCACCATGATCTCGCCCTGTTGGCGCACCCGCTCCTCGCGGCCGGCCTGGACGCGCCAGCATTCGAGCCACTCGTGGTGCGTCTTGCCATAGGCCCGGCAGATGGCGGCCATCCGTTCGATGATGGGCGCCATGTCGGCCAGGTCGCGGTCGTTGTTGGTCCAATAGATGTCGGTGCCCAGGTTGTCGAGCGAGTCGATCTGGGCGGCGGCCTCCCACATGGCGTCATCGTGGGGCATGAGGCAGCAGAAGGTTTCCAACTGCGGGTGATTGGCCTTGCAGTAATCGGCCATGTTGCGTACATAATCGACCACGCAGCGCTGGCGGAACGCTTCCACCTGTTCGTCGGGCGCGGTGCGCAGGTCGGCCTGATACCACTCGTCAAAGCGGGCCGTGCACGCGGCGCAGAAACAATCGCGCAGCGGCGTCGGTTCATCGACAAAGTAGCCCTCATAGCCCGCCTCGGCGGCAATGTCGATCATCTCGTGGATACGGCGCACCGCGATGGGGTTGACATAACATCCCTCCTTCCAGTGCGAACCGTCGCGGCGCACCTGGAAGCATTCAGGGTGTTCGAGCAGCAGATGGCTCTGCCGGCCCCCGCCAAAGAGGTTGAGCGCGCCCCAAAAAAGCGCCAGCGGGCGGACGCCATGCTCTCTGGCGATCTCTGGTGTAAATTTCACCTTGCCGGGAAACCAGAGAAAGTCATTCTCCTGGCAGCAGACAAAGATCTCATCCAGCTCCAGGTCGCGCATGGCGCGCAGGTCGCTGGCAATGTGTTTCGGGTTGTGGTGGCTCATGTACGATACGCCGGTGCGCATAGTCCCCCCTATTGATAGGCCAGCGCGCCATCCTGGGTGAAGGTAAAGGCGCGATGCCACGGTTTGAACGGATACTTTGCCAGCGCTTCTTCGTTGAGGTCGA
>JAHDWG010000485.1 GCA_023384495.1 Caldilineaceae bacterium | reverse complement strand
TGACTCGCCTTTACCAGGGTGAGCGCTCCGCTGACGGCCGCCCGCATGTTTCCGATGATATCCTCGAACGGATGAAGCTTGTCTCCACTGAAGAGGCTTGGGGCACGCTGCGCCGCCATGGCTATCACAATCAGTTTGCCAGTGGCTGGGTCGAAGTTCACCCGGGGCGCGTGCTCGTTGGCCGCGCTGCCACCACACAGTTTGTGCCGCAGCGGCCCGATCTCCACGAGTTGGTGGAAGAGAAGGGCAAGGCCGAAGGGCGTATTGGTGGGCAGAATTCGTGGGTCATCGACACGTTGGAGCTTGGTGATGTGCTGGTGGTGGAGATGTTTGGCAAGGTGAAGAACGGAACCTTTATCGGTGACAACCTGGGCACCTCGCTGCGGACACGCACGCGCGCCGGCGCCGTCTTTGACTGTGGCATTCGCGACCACCGCGGCGTCAGCCAGTTGGAAGACGTAACGATCTACTGCCGCGGGCTTGACCCGTCGGCCATTGCTGATGTGACGCTGGCCGGGGTCAATATCCCCGTCCGCATTGGCGAGGTGACGGTGCTGCCCGGCGATGTGGTGCTGGGAACCCAGACGGGGATCATGTTCATCCCCGCGCATCTGGCCGAGGAGGTGGTGCTGCGGTCCGAAGACATTCGCACGCGTGATGAATTTGGCCACCTGCGCTTGCGCCAGCAACGCTACACACCGGGCGAGATCGACCGCGCCTGGCCTGAGAGCATCGAGGCGGATTTCCAACAGTGGCTGGCAGCCGGCAAACCGCAGGACTAAGGGTTTGCAAATCAATGATTTCGCGCACCCCCGGATTGTCAAATCTACGGGTGCGCAGCGTAACTCGGATCGATGGATAGGCCGTTATTGCGATTCTGCGTGCTCTGTTTTGAAGCGATGCCAACCCTTGCGGACGGTTGTTTCCAGCGCCTCAGGATAGGCAAAACCCAGTTGTTGCGCTAGACTCCGGCCCACATCGGCAGCGGCTTCGCAGAGGGCGTCGATGTCGGCGTAGATCTCCGCCATCGTCCGCAACGGGCGACCGACGACCGTGAGCGCAGCGGCGCCTTGCGCTCCCTGAACCGCCCGGATCACCGGCGTCAAGGTGTGGATGGTCAGCCGGCCCACGGCCCCACAGTCGTTGCCCGTCGCCTGCATGTACCACAGGCGAATCAGTTCTTGCCGCAGCAGAGTCTGACCTTGCAAGGCCATCAAGGGCATTCCCCGGTGGAGAACTTTCTGCCCTTTGTGGGCCGTTATCCAGAACATGGTGAGCGTTTGTTGGGCGGCTTCCGGTGTGGCCGGCAGTGCGTAGATGTCGGAGTCGGCGCCTTCATCGAGCTGGGGCGCCAGGTTGGCGTCGCGACAGGCCAACAGGCGCCGCCGCTCGCCGGGGGGCGGCTGGTCGCTGCGCAATACATGCAGATCGTAGATCTCGCCATCGCTGAGCAACATGTGAAAGAGCACCGAATTCACCCCAAACCGCAACGGCAGGATGGCGACGGCGTCTTGCTGCAAGCGCGCCGCCGCGGGCGGTATCTCCGTCTCTGAAAACGCTCCCGGCGTGACTGCCACCCGCAGGTCCACGTCGCTGAAGGCGTCCCCCGCGCCACGGGCCAGGCTGCCGCCCAACCACAACGCCACCACCGTGGGGTCTGCCCAGAGGTCGTCCAGCACAAGCGCCAGCCGCGCGCGTTGCGGTAGGTGGTCGAGGAAAGCGAGGTCAAAGGTTTTGGTCATACGCCCTCACGCCGGGACCAGGGCCAGGACGCGCACGGGGCTGCCCGAACCGTTGACGATCTTGAGCGGCGCAGCAATGACAACCGCGCCGGTGGGGGGTAGTTGGTCCAGGTTGGAGAGGCTGGCCAGCCCCAACTTGCCCGCGCCATGCATGATGCTGTGGGCGGGGAAGGGTGGGTCGAACCCGCCGGCCTGACCAGCGTCGGTGCCCACTGTCTCTACGCCCACGCCCAAGACATCCCGTTCGTTGGCCAGGAAGCGCAGACAGTCCGCCGTCCACCCCGGTGAGTGGGGGCCGTCCGCCTTGGCGTTCAAGAACGCCTCGCTCCCCTGCCGTTTGGACCAGTCGCTGCGTAGCAGGACCCACGCGCCAGCCAGAATTTTGCCGTGCTCACCTTCCCAGGCCAGCACGTGGTCGCGCGTAAGCAGAAAATCTTCGAATTCGGCTACCTCCTTGCTGACATCGATGACGCAGGCCGGGCCAACAAACTGGCGCGGCGGCAGGGTATCGGTCGTGTTGTTGGCGCGATCCTTGCCGGTGATCCAGTGGACGGGGGCGTCGAAGTGGGTGCCTGTGTGTTCGCCCAGATGCAGTGTATTCCAATACCAGGCAGGCCCTTTCTCGTCGTAGCGCGAGATGACCTCGACCGTCAGCGGCGGCGAGGGGGCAAAGATGGGCGGTAGATCGATAACGGGTGTCTCTGGGCCAAGGGGTTGGGTCAGGTCGACGACCTTGACCCGGCCATTGTTGAGTTCTTCGACCAATAGCGAAAGCACAGTCACTGGATTGGGCATAGTTTCCTCCGAGTTGATGGATCATGACTTACGCAGCGCCTGATGATTATCAGGAGAGACAACTTCGTCAACGAACAAGCTTCCAGTCAAGGCTTGCGTAAGTCCTATGGATGTCACTGGTTGTTGGTTATGGACGACGCTGTTTCTCCCGAATGAACCGCTCAAAGCGGAACGCATTCTCAGGCAGCTTGAGGTCCATGCCAAAGTGGTCGGGACCAACTGCCTCGACTTTGGCGACGATGACGCTCAGGTCGGGGCGGTCAAATGCGTCAGCCGCCGCCTCAAGAAAGTCATAGAGCGTGCTCACCTCGTCCACATGAGGGATGCCCGCTCCGCGCGCGATGGCGGCCAGATTGGTGATCCCCGTGGCTGTGTGCGAGACAAAGCCGCCGGTGGAGAGCAGGCTGCCGTTGTCAAAGACGATGTGGATCAGGTTGGCGGGGTGATAGCGGGCGATGGTGGCGAGGGCGCCCAGATTCATGAGCAGTGAGCCGTCGCCATCGAGCACCACCACGCGTTCGTGGGGCAGGCTGAGGGCAACCCCCAGCCCAATCGACGAAGCCAACCCCATCGCGTGTTGCAGGTAGAAGAAGTTGTCACGGTGGCCCAGATCGTATAGCTCTTGTGCACACGCCCCCATGATGGTCACGACAAGACAGTCGCCAAACTCAGGATAGAGCGCTTTGATGCAATCAGCCCGTTTCATACGTCTCCTTCCATCAGATCCCTCGATAGCAACAAGGCCACAGGCATGATAGAACTGCTCTAGAAGGTATAGGCCTCTATTATCTGCCGTTCAATATGATCAGTGTATCTATCATAGTCAAACGGTATGCCCAGACCGCGCAACACCGGCTCGGTGACGATGCCCCCTTGGGTGTGCCAGGGGTAGGGCTCGCCCATGTGGCCGCGATGGGCGATCAACATGCAGAGCGGCACACGATAGAGCATGGCCAATGAGACAATGCCGTTGATGGAACCGAGAAAGCCGTGATTCTGCATGAGCAGCAGATTGGGGTTGCCGGCAAAGTATGCGCCTGCCGCAATGCCAATGGCCTCTTCTTCTTTGGCTACCTCAATCAGGCACATCTCCGGGTCATCTTCGGCCATTTGCAGCAAATAGACGAGCCAGGTTTCCGGCAGCGCGGTGATGAAGCGGATGCCTGCCTTCTTGATGCCCTGATACACCGCTTTGGAATTTTCACGCGAAACGGTCATGAAGTGGGTCTCCTCCGCAAGCGCAAGGGGATGGAGAATCAGCGTTTATGGTGAATATTGTACCTGATATTGAACCAATGCCGGTAACCCGTGACCCGTGAGTACGTACAGCGAGTTCGACCCATGCTCATCCTTGAGCCGATGACGCGCCGAATCCAAAGCTTTGAGTGGTGACGTGTGTCAACGACAGCGAACCACCGGGATAGTCAGCGAGCGCCGGCGTCATTTGACGCCGGCGCTCTTCTTGCGTTGCAGATTCACCTACACCGCGCCCACCGAGCGATTACCGTGTCACGATGGGCAGATAGAGTGATTCGTCCTCATCCTCGACCGCGGTGCGCAGCGCCGGCGGACCCGCCACACTCGGTTTTTCCGGTCCGGCATGGATGCCGGAGGGTTCAGCGTCTGCGGCGGCGCGTACGAACTCGTCTGAGCAAGGCTCCAGTTTGATCTCGACCAGACTGTTGACGATGGCGCGCGCCTCTACCTGGCAGTTGCCTGGCCCGCTCAACGTCACTTCTTCACAGACCGGGCCATTGTTGGCGCTTAACGCAATCCGGTTGGCGTTGGGGTTGCGGAAGTCGTCGAAGACCGCCACATCCACATCACCCGCCAGCGGCGTGAACGAGAGCACCTCTTCCTGGCCTTCACCCAGTGGGATGCGCAGCACGATCACATTGTTGCGGCTGAGGGGGATCGGCCCGTCGGGGACGAAGCTGATCACGTCGAAACCGGCCCGGCGCGAGATGTTGCCACTGGTGTCCCGTACCCAGACCAGGGCATAGATCACACCCGCCGTCGGGAAGAACTCTTCCTCAACGATAAACGAGCCATCGTCCTCGGGTTCGGGGAGCGGGCGGAAGGTGCAGCGCAGCGGTTCCCAGAAGCGCCGCGCCACGTTGTAGCGGTAGCCCACCACACAGTACGACTGGAGACCGACATTGTCCTCCGCTCGGAACTTGACCCGCACATTGTTCGAGACGCTGATGGGGTCGGCGTCGTTGAACGGGTCATCGTCGCTGAGCAAAACCTGCGTCACGGTCGGCGGTGTCCGGTCGGGCGCCGGGTTGCGTATGCGGATAGTGCGGCTGGCACTGTTGTCGTTCTCCTGCTCTTCCAGGATCTCCTCGTCCGCATCGACAGTGACCGTCACGGTAGCGCCGGTGGCATCAGCGGGCACATCCCACGTGGTCGTCACGACAGCCTGGCCAAAGTCCTGGTTGAAGCTATCCGCCGTGAGGGGGACATCCACCGGCGGCAGACCAGGGTTGGCCTCGAAGCGGACCGTGAGGGCGCTGAGTCCCAGATCATTGAGCAGGTCGGCCAGGTCGGCCTTCGCGCCAAAGAGTTTGACATTGGCGCCGATGGTCACCGTCTCGCCCTTGATCACGCGCGGCGGGT
>JAHDWG010000484.1 GCA_023384495.1 Caldilineaceae bacterium | reverse complement strand
TTGCCCCCCTACCTTTGGCATGTACAGCTTCGACGCCGCGCTGGCCGGCGGCAAGGTGGTCGAAGTCTGGCGCAAAGCAGACTTTGGCGTGGATGTCGAGGCGATTGAACAGAGATTCGAGCGGCCCATCTCCAGTCTCCAGCCTCCAACCATCAAGCTCATCTTCCTCACCTCGCCCAACAACCCCACCGGCAACTGGCTGCCCGACGCCGACCTGAAGCGGCTGTTGGCGCTGCCGGCCCTGGTGGTGTTGGACGAAGCCTATGTCGAATTCGCCGACCACGCCAGCCGGGCCGATTGGGTGTTACGCCATGAGAATCTGGTGGTTCTGCGCACCTTTAGCAAGGCCGCCGGGATCGCGGGGCTGCGGCTGGGGTATGGCATCTGCCCTGCCTGGCTCATGCCGCATCTTTGGAAGTTCAAACAGCCTTACAACGTCAACGTGGCCGCGACCGTGGCCGGGTTGGCCAGCCTGCGCCATGTGGACGAGATCTGGGCGGTGGTCGAAAAGATCAAGCGCGAGCGCGAGCGACTCTATGCCGCGCTGCAAGGGGTGGACTATCTGCGTCCCTATCCCAGCGAAGGGAGCTTTCTCCTCTGCGATGTGATAGGCCGTGAAGCCCGGGCGCTCAAAGAGGCGCTGGAGAAACAGGGCGTGCTTGTACGCCATTATAACAAACCGGGCCTACAAAACTGTATCCGCATCTCGGTGGGCCGGCCCGAACAGACAGACCGGCTGATGGCGGTGTTGGAAAGCAGTTAACAGTCCAACCGTTTGTGTAGGAAATATTGCCGATGCCCGTAAGGGTAATCTTCGTGAAGGCCGGTCACTGTATAGCCGAGCCGTTGATAGAAGTCGGGCGCCTGGAACGAGTGGGTTTCGAGCACGACGACGTGGCAGCCGCGCGTCCGGGCTTCGGCTTCGGCAGCATGAAGCAGCGCTGTTCCATAGCCCTGTCCGCGTAGCTCATCGTGAACCCACAATACATGCACCCGGCACGCGCCGGCCCAGGTGAAGGCGCTCAGGCCAGCGACAATGGCGCCATCGTTGTTGCGGACAAAGATGGTCAGCCACTGAAAATTGGTGTGGCCGGTCTGAGCCATGTTAAACTGGTTGATCTGGTCTTCCAGAGAGACCAGATCGTCCGCTTTGGGATTTGCCTCAATGAGAAGGGATAGCGCATTCATAGTTGGCTTTCTCCATCAGACTGCAAGGAACGAATATGAGTACAGTCGGACAACCGTCGGCGCCTACGCAGCCACCCAGCCACCACGTTGACGTCGCCCATGACGCCCACGAAGTTCGCCAGGTCCGTGTAGAGCGAACCACCAAAGAGACACATATCGTACTGGAGCTCAACCTCGACGGCCGCGGCCAGGCCGATGTGCAAACCGGCATCGGCTTTCTCGACCATATGCTCACCCTGCTCTGTGGGCACGGTCTCTTCGATCTCACCGTGCGGGCCAAGGGCGACCTGCACATTGACGAGCATCACACCGCCGAGGATGTCATGATCTGCCTGGGGCGCGCCATCGACCAGGCGCTGGGCGACCGCCGCAGCCTTGTGCGCACGGCTCACAGCATGGTTCCCATGGACGAAGCGCTGGCGCTCGTGGCCGTCGATCTGAGCGGACGCCCCTATTGCGTCTTCGAGGCCGAATTTGTGACCCCCGCCATGGGCCAACTTGGCGCGGACCTCATCGAGCATCTCTTCGAGAGCCTGGCCATCCACGCACGCATGAATCTGCACGCCAAAGTCTTCTACGGGCGCAACGACCACCACAAGGTGGAGGCGCTCTTCAAGGCGCTGGCCCGGGCGCTGGACGCCGCCACCCAACGCGACCCGCGCCGCGATGACGTGCCGAGCACCAAAGGTTCGCTGACCGTGTGAGGGATCATCCGGGGCGACGTTTCACACCTTGCCGGCTCACGCGCCCTCATCCCCCGCCAGTTGGTCGAGCACGGCCTGAAAGTCGGGTGGGATGGGGGCGACGAACTCGCGCTCTTCGCCGCTGATGGGCAGGCTGAAGCGGAGGCGGTGGGCGTGGAGCAATTGCCGCGGCGCGGGCAGCCGTAGGTGGCGATAGCCGTAGAGCGCGTCGCCCACGATGGGGTGCTTGCGCCACGCAAAGTGGATGCGGATCTGGTGGGTGCGCCCGGTGTGGAGGATGGCGCGCACCAGGCTGAAGTGGCCGCGGCCGGTGGCGTCATGCACCCGGGCGGTGTAATACCCCTGCACATGATACTCGGTGACGGCCGGCCGCCCCCGTGGCTCGCCGGTGACCGGGTCGGGGGCCAGGATGGTCTGACGCAGCCGGTCGGTGGGGTGGCGGCCTACAGGGGCTACGATCTTGCCGCTGGCTGGCGTCATGCGCCCCTCGACCAGCGCCAGATACTCCTTGTAGACCGTGCGCGCCTTGAATTGCGCCTGGAGGCCGCGGTGCGCCAGGTCGTTCTTCGCCACCACGATCAACCCGGAGGTTTCCTTGTCCAGCCGGTGGACGATGCCGGGCCGACCTCGATCCCCGCCGACACCTTCCAGGTCGGGGCAATGATGGAGCACAGCGTTGACCAGGGTGTCGGTCTGATGGCCCGGCGCCGGATGCACGACCATCCCAGCGGGTTTGTCAATCACCAGCAGGTCATCGTCCTCGTAGAGAACGGCAAGGGGAATGGGCGAGGGTTGCAGTGAAGTGGCTTCGGCGGGCGGCGGCGGCTGCGCCACCACCTCGTCGCCCAGTTCGAGCTTGTAGCCGGCTTTGGCGGGCCTGCCTGCCACGGTCACAAGCCCGGCGTCGATCCAACGCTGAATCTCACTCCGGCTGCGGTCGGGCAATCGGGCCGTGAGCCGGCGGTCGAGCCGCTGCCCCACATCCTCTGCGCTGACGACAAACCGTGTTGGCGGCGCCGGCGATGTGGACATCGCGATCCTTTGCGCTACGAATGCTCGGCGGGCAGGTTGTCGATGCGCCGCGCTTCGCTGCGCGCCTGACGCTGGAGCCGAAGGTCCTCGGCGATCAAATAGATCGCCAGCAACACCACACTGACCACTATCGCGCTGTCGGCAATGTTGTAGTTGGGCCAGTAATAGACGCCGGGCGCCCCCATCTTGACAAAGTCGGTGACGTAGCCCTGGTTGAGGCGGTCGATGAGGTTGCCGATGGCGCCGCCCATTTGCAGGCCGAGCAAAATACGCAACCCTCGTTGCCCCGCGTGAAGCGTCCCCCCGTAGATAAGAATGGCCAGCGAGACCACAATCGCAATCACCACGAAGAGATTGCCCTGGTTCTGCAAGATCCCAAACGCGGCGCCATAGTTGTGTACGTGCTCAAAGACAAAATAGTCGCCCAGGGCGGGGATGGGGATCATGTGAGTATAGTCAGGGATGTTATTGCGCACCCATTCCTTTGTCCATTGATCGAGCACGATCACAACGCCGGCGACCGCGAGCATCAGCCACACGCGGCGTAACCAATTGACCAACCGATGCATAACGTTCCCCTTTTGCCTCTTCCGCCGTTGATGGCGTCCCTAACATATACGGTTTCACCGTTGCGTGATTATTCTACCGCATATCGGCCAAAAATGGTGAATCGGCGACGCTGTGCTATACTTGCTCGATAAACAAATGTTCTTTCAGCGAGTGAGGAGCTGCTTATGCCGCGTGAAGTGACAATCGCGCTGGTGCAGATGGCCCCTAGCCTGGCCAATGCCGAGGCGAATCTGCGCAAGATGGGCGACTATGTCGAACGCATCTGTGGTGAAGAAAAGACAGACCTGATTGTCTTTCCTGAACTGTCCTACACGGGCAACGAGCTGGGTGTCCGCGCCACCGACCTGGCCGAGCGCGTGCCGGGGCACGCCACCAACTATCTGGCCAAACGGGCAAACGACTTCCAGACGCATATTGTCTTTGGCATGGTGGTGAAAGAGAAAGTAGAAAGCATCCTCTACAACGGGCTTGTCTGTCTTGGGCCAGAGGGCGATATTGCCGGCGATTATCGCAAAGTCCACCTGCTGGGCGAGGAGCGTCAGGTTTATCGTAACGGGTTTCGGTTTGTCACCGTCGAGGCGGAATGGGGTCGCTTTGGGCTGATGGTGGGGGCCGATCTGGCCTTCCCCGAGGCGGCGCGCAGCCTGACGCTCGACGGCGCTGAGCTGATTGTCGTCGCCGCCAACTGGGACAACGAATACGCCGATTCCTGGCGCGCCCACTTGATCAGCCGCGCCTGCGAAAACTCGGTCTTCGTGGCCGCGGCCAACCGGATTGGCGACGAGCCGACCCTCCATTTTTCGGGCGATAGTATGATTGTAGGCCCCAAAGCCGAGGTCTACACGGTGTTGGAGGAACCCATCGAAGGCTACGTCGTCGCCACCATCGACCTGGACCTAGTGCGCGATGTACGCGAAAAGCGCCAGTTGATCCAGTACCGCGAGCCGATGGCCTACCGCTCGGTTGTCAAGAAATATTGAGCCGCCAGCCAGGGACAGTCCAGCCCGGAAAAGACGTTCTTGACCATAAGCTGGGTGTGACAGAATTTCTCAACAACATACGAGGTGAAGGCGATATTGATGCAAATTCGTAGCGGTGAGTGGCAGGACGCGCCACACCTTGTTGACTATCGGTCGCAACTGTTGGACAAGGTGTTCATCGAGCGCGCCACCTGGGCCCATTCCGCGCCCGAACAGGTGTGGGGCGACACGGTGGTGGCGGCGCCCGGCTATGTCTGGGTGCGCTTTTGGCAGTTGGAAGGTGATGAGCCGATTGAGAAGTATTTTGACCAGGAAGCACAGTCCATTGGCTTTTACGTGCCAATCTGCATGCCCGTTCAGCGACGTGGCGCCGCTTTTCTGGCGCACCGGCTGTTGCTCGGGGTGTGGATCAGCGCCGATGGCCGCATTACCGTTCTGGGTGAGGATGCATTTGATGCCGCCGCCGCCGCCGGGGAACTGGCGCCTGTGGAGATCGAGCATGCGGAGTATCGCATTCGCATCCTCACGTTGGAGATCCATCAGAAGCGCTTCCCGCCCGGCATGGTTCGCACCTTTGCGCTGGCGGACGGGCGAACGGAAGAGGATGGACGTAGCGGATAGACGATGGACGATGGACGATAGACGATGGACGATAGACGATGGACGATGGACGATGGACGATGGACGATGGACG
>JAHDWG010000483.1 GCA_023384495.1 Caldilineaceae bacterium | reverse complement strand
AGCTCCGCATACCGCGCTAGGTCGTCCAACATCCTGGCTCCCAGTTTATCGACATAGGCCACCTCGATGGCCTGGCGCAAGGCTACAACCCCGTCTTCGGCCATCGCCTGAATGGCTGTGGCCAGTTTGTCGGGCGCAAGTTGCCCGGTTTTTCGTTCTTCTGCAGTAATCTCAATGCTGATCATCTTGTTCTCATCTATTCGTTGATAAAGTGGACGCTGCTGATAACCGCTAGGCGTTGCGTGCATTATGTATAATTTACCTCAACGTGGCGGTTATAGCCAAACAACATTTTCCGGTCTACCCCGTCGACGGAAGCGGCAGCCTCACCCCAGCAAATTCCAATACGCCAGCCACCAGACGACGGACAGCGCCACGACGCTGAGCAGGGTGAGGTGCAACCGGCCCCAACGGCCAGCAATCGCCTCGCCGGTTCGCATCGACGCCTGCCAGACCAACCCCGAGGTGACGGTCAATGCAGCCGCCACAATCGCCATCAACCAGGGCAGCAGCAGCAGCGCGTCCACCAGGGGCGGGTCGCCAAAGACGATGCGCGGCGCGCCATAGCGTGGGTCGATGTCACCCACGATGCTGACCAGACCCACCAAGAAGACCAAGAACAGCAGCCCAAACGCCGCGGCCAGCCAGCGGCTTAAACGCACGGGGAACGCATGGGCGCGGCCCAGGCGGCGCAGCGCGGTGATCAGCCAGCCCAGGCCAGAGCCGATAAACAGAAGCAGCCCCAGCCCGATCAGCAGCGCCGAAAAAGAGAGCGTGGCATACCAAGGAACCCGAAAGGCGGACGTGGCGGTGAAGCTGACAAATGCAGGCCGCCCATCAAGCGAGAGCCATTGTGTTCCATCCGCACCGGTGTGGAAGGCCAGATATTGCTCTTGCTCCACATGGCGGAACAGGCCGGGCTCCACCTCAACGTAGCGCTCAGTATACCCCTCGACCATCACCTCCAGATGCCCCTCGCGTCCGGCGCTGACCTGGGCGCCCTCCAGCAGGCGAAAGACCTTGCCCGCGCCGCTGAAGTCGGCCCGCGCCAGGTGATATTCTCCCGCATATGCCGCCAGTCGCTGGCCCGAATCTGGGGCTGGGGTAAGCGGCGCCAGATGCGGGCCAGGGAAGTAGCGGTCCATAAAAGCTTCCCAAAGTTGGGCGGTGGCGTCGCCGCCGCCCAGACCGTTATTGACGATGTACAGCCCCACGTTTGCAGACGGTAACAGATAGAGCGCGGCATTGAATTGAAAGGTAGAGCCGCGATGGAAGAGCACATCGTGGCCGTTGACCCGTTGGCGCATAAAGCCATATCCTATGCCGTCTAGGCGCGGTTCGGGCGCATACTGGCGTTGGTGCATCGCCTGGACGCTGGCAGGCTGGAGGATGGCGACTTCGCTGTACCGGCCCTCTTGCAGGTGGGCCAGCATGAAGCGCGCCATATCCGCCGCCGGCGCGCTCATGCCGCCCGCGGGGTATGGGATGGCAAAGACAAAGTCGCCCTTGATCCGGCTGTATTCGCCGGCGCCGTAGCCCGCTGCCAGATCGTTCGCCAATGGCAAGGGGACCGGCTGACGCAGGGTGCTGCTCGTCATCTCCAGTGGAGCGAAGATTTGTTGTTCCACGTAGTCGGCAAGTGGCCGGCCCGAGACGCGTTCGACGATGTAGCCAGCCAAAGCGACGCCGTAGTTGGAATAGGCCTGCGCCGCCCCCGGGGCAAAGACCCGCGTCGGCAACAGCTCGGTCAGATACTGGCGCAGCGGCATCATTTCCGCTTCGGACAGAACGAAAAGGGCCTCGACCACATCTTCAAAGCCGGCAGTGTGGGTCATCAAGTGGGCCAACGTGACTGGCTCGGCAAAGGTGTCGGGAATGGTGAAATCGAGATAGTGGTTGACGTCTGTATGGAGATCAAGCTGGCCTTCTTCCACAAGTTGCATGACGGCCGTCCAGGTGATCAGCTTGCCTACCGAGCCGGTGCGAAAAAGCGTGCGCTCCCCGTCCGCGGGCCGGTTTTGCTCCCAGTCGGCGACGCCATAGCCCTTGGCCAGGAGCAATTGCCCGTCGGCCACGACCGCCACCGCCGCACCGGGGATCGTCAACGCATCCAACTGGGCGCTGATGGTTTCGTCGAGAAATTGCTCCAGATCGGTCAAGTTCGCAGGGCCTGGCGACGTTTGGGCCTGGGCCGGTGTGGTCAGCAGCCAGATAAGCAGCAGTGCAAATCCAATTCTCATCACTTGATTTCTCTCTTTGTTCGCGGCCTGTTGTTGCTCACAATATCCCCAACTCTCTCGCCCGCGCCACGGCCTGGGTGCGGTTGTTGACGTAGAGCTTGCCATGGATATTCTCCATGTGCTTTTTGACCGTGGCGATAGAGACCACCAACCGCTGGCTGACCTCGCGGTTGGTCAAGCCCTGGGCGACCAGCCCCAGCACTTCGAGCTCGCGCTCGCTGAGTGGCTCGGCCAGCCATTGGGCCAGGTCCGCTGGAACAGGCGCAGCGGCTTTTTCGGCGGGAGGGAGGGGCGGCGCGGTGGCTAAGGCCGTCTCTCCCGCATCAAAAGCGGTCAGCAACTGGGCGGCGTAGTCCGAAACTTCCGTCTCCATCAGCGCCACCCTCGCCAGCAGTTCGCCGAGCGGGCGGCCCTCGTCGGCAAAGGTGCGCACGTACTGTTGGGGCTGGGCCAGGGTCAGGGCGCGAGACAGCGTCTCCAGGGCCTCGTCACTCTCGCCCGCCGCCTGCCAGGCCAGCGCTTGCAGCGTGAGGATTTCGATCACCCGGCCCTTGCGCCCAGCGTCTTCAGCCGGCTGGAGCAGCCGGTCTAGCAGCAAGCGGGCCTCTCCTGCCCTGCCCTGCGCCAGCCAGATGCGGGCGAGAAGAGTGTACTCGATTTCGAAATGTTCAGACTGACCCGCTTGCTGATCCCCATATTCTCGCCAGAAGTCGTCGGCCCAGACAGCGGCCTTCTCCAGATCGCCCTGTGCCAGCCACAGCCGGGCGGCGAATGCGGCCAGCCGCAGCTCCATCAGCGGCTCCTGCCAGTTGGCGACGATCTCCTGCGCCTCGCCCAAGGTGGCGTGGGCGTCCGCGCCTTGCGCCATCTGCACCAACGCCAGCGTGATGGCGCCGTCCACCACGATCCCTTCCAAGCCGGACCGCCGCCCCAGGTGCAGCGCCTCTTCCAGCTGTTGGGTGGCTTCGTCGAGCCGGTTCCACTCGCGGTAGACTTTGCCCAGACCCACCAGGGGCACGCCGGCCAGTGGAATGGGCCGGCCGCGCCGGTCCCTGGCCTGCGCCAGCGCCTTGAGTTGCAGCGACTCAGCCTGGCGCAACCCGCCCAACACCTCGCATAGGGCGGCCTGGTTGCACAGACCACTCATGACCGCCAACTGGTTGCCGGTTCTAGCCCCGATGTCGGTGGCGGTGGCGTAGGCTTGCCCGGCCGCGGCCAGATCGCCGTTCATGCGATAGGACTTGCCCAGCATGTTTTCCAGAATCGCACGGATGACCAGATTGCCGGCCGGGACCTCGGCCTGTGCGCGCAGACAGTGGGCGATGGCCCGCTCGTGGTCGCCGTGGTTGATGGCGATCTGCGCTTGCAGAACGGCGATCTCGCCGCGCCAGGCATGGGGCTGGTCCGGTTCGGCCTGAGCCGTTTCATTAAGAATAGGTGTCACTCGATCCAGGTAGGCTTCGGCTTCGGCCATCTTGCCGCCGTAGAGCAGCAGCCACACCTGGATCATGGCCAGCGAGCCGTTAGCTTCCACCTGTTCCGGCGGCAGCAGATCCAGCCAGCGGCGCAGCGTAGCAAGGTCACCCCGGCCGTGAACCTGCCAGCGAGCCTGTTCGATCAGCCCGATGAGCCGGTCGGTGTCACCGGCCGCCAGGGCGTGGGTAATGGCCTCGTCGATCAGTTGGTGCTCTTCATACCAGCGGCTCGCCCGTTGGTGCAGGGTAGGCAGCAGATCGGGTTGGGTCTGTTTGAGTCGGTGGCGCAACAGGTCGGCAAAGAGGTGGTGGTAGCGGAACCATTCACGCCGGCCATCCAGCGGAACAAGGAAGAGATTGGCTGCTTCGATGCGCTCCAGCATGGTTTGGGCAGCGGGCGTTGCCAGGACGGCCCCGCACAAACCGGCGCACAGACGCTCTAAGATGGAACTGTGCAGCAAAAAGGTCTGCACATCCGGTGGCTGCTGTTGAAGCACTTCGTCGGCCAGATAGTCGAGCACATAGCGATGGCTGCCGGCGAAGGCCTCCACAAATTCGCTGATCTCCTGCTCGCCTTGCAGCCGTTCCAGCGAGAGGGCGGCCAGTTGCAGGCCTGCGATCCAGCCTTCGGTGCGGGCTTCGAGCGCGGCGACATGGTTGGGAGCGAGGTCAACATGCCACACCTGTCGCAAAAAAGCAGCCGCCTCGGCGGTCGTAAAGCGCAGATCGGCTGCCCGGATCTCGTTCATCTGCTGGCGCACCCGCAGCCGGGCGAGCGGCAGGGGCGGGTCGGCGCGGCTGGCAATGACAAGATGAAACTGGGGCGGCTGGTGGTCGAGCAGATAGGCAAGCGCTTCGTGAATGATGGGGTTTTCAATCAAGTGATAGTCATCGAGCGCCAGGATCAGCCGATCACTCCGTTGCGCCAGTTCGTTGATCACCGTTCCCAACACCACCTGAGGAGCCGGCGATTGAGTGGACTGGAGGAGCGAGAGGGCGGTTTCGCCCAGCTCCTCGTCCACCGTCTGCAGTGCGGCAGCCAGATAGGTCAAAAACAGCGTCGGGTCATCGTCTTGCCTATCCAGCGACAGCCAGGCGAAACTATCGTCGCTCGTCCATCGTCTATCGTCCACGCCCGCTATCCACTCGGCCAGCAACGTTGTCTTGCCAAAGCCGGCCGGGGCGGAGACGAGGGTCAGCTTACGATTCAGCCCGGCGTCCAGCCGTTCGATGAGCCGCTGGCGGGGCGTCCGCTGGTCGGGAAGGACGGGGACAAACAATTTTGTGGTCAGAATTGGAGCAGACATGCACCAATAATAGCATAGGGTCGGCTGCCGGGCGAATGCAAGTGACGGTCACGGATGGTCGAGAAAAAGGGCCAGTCTTTGACCAAAAGTGGACGATGGATGTTGCCCCATTGTCTCGTGTCCATCGTTACTCGCCCTGTGCTCCCCATTTCGGCCACACCGGGCAGTCACC